>CANFWR010000081.1 GCA_947450865.1 Cytophagaceae bacterium | reverse complement strand
TTGATGGCTGATAATTGCTTTAATAAGACATTAGAGGCTACAAGAAACTTCATTATAATTTAGCTTTAAGATACGTGTAAAAGGGTTTTCGACAGGCTGTCGTTCAAACCTTGAAGTTAAAATAATTTAGGCTTTCTACCAAAGCTTTTATCGATTGTATTTGCGCTTTCTGTAAAAGACCACACCTAAACTCAGCAACGTCGCAAAAAGAAGCGGCACCGCAATGTTAATCACTTGGTAGAAGGTGCCGTCTGCTTGGATTTTGGCCTTATCTAAAGGACGAAGCTGTATCGATTTAGACCGCGCTAACAGCGGCGAATTTTCCTCGATTAAATAGGTGAAAGCGTTCAACAGAAAGTCCTTGTTCGCGAAGGTATTCTTCATAAACGGGTCAAAACCCAGCGGCAGCGCCTGCTGTGATTGATAATCCACGCCATTCAAGGCCACATCGCCATCGCCCACGACCAGAATCGCGGATTCGTTGTCGCTGGAAGCCACGAAGTTCGTATCCTGCGTCAAGTTTTTATAAGCGGATTCGAATTTCCCCTCTACTAAATACGCCGCAGTCTGCATCCCCGCATTATAAGCCGCTGGGTCAAAATCCTTGCCCGCAGAACTAAAAGACAGCAGGGAAGGGGCTTTCGCCACCTGCGTATACTGACTGGTGCGCAATAAAGGCGTTTTGCGCAAAGCAACTCCAGAAATCGTATCGATCGTGGAAACGAAACGACCGTAGACCGCATCCAGGTTCTTCGTGATCAAGTTCTTGGGATTGCCATTCAATAACGGGAAAGACGGCCAAGGCATCAGCTGGATGTTTGGCTTATTGCCCATATTGCCCACCTTCAGAGGAATCATCCCAGAAAGCTGTGCATCCTTCACCAGGTTCGCATTGATCCTTAGACCATAATGGAACAGAATATTTTCTAAACCCGTTTTGCGCGGGCTAATGGCTAAACCTTGGTTCTCCAGCGTATCGATTTTAACCCCGTCCACAAGGAACAAGGCCTTACCGCCTTTGACGATAAACTGATCGATTTTATAGGCGTCTGATTCGCTGAATTCACGGGTGGGATTCAAGACGCAGATGGCATCCAAGCCGTCCAAAGTAGGAGAGGCTGCTAAGTCCACCGGAAATAGGTCATACTTGCGTTTTAAGCTATTCACCAGATCGATCTGGGCAATCGCCGGGGTAGACGAATATTCGACAAAGAAACCGATCTTCTTGCGCTCCTGTGGCAACAATGTTTGGATCCCCTGCACGATTTCGTATTCTAATCCTTCGACAGACTGATTGATGATCTCCTCCGGACTCGCTAACTTGTTTCCTTTCAGCAAAAGAACTCCGGTCGTCATCGCGCCTTTTGAGATGACAAGTCCTGGGAACACGAGTTGTTGTACCTGCTTGCCATTCTCCTTATGAACTAAATTCGTAGGAGGAATGCCTAAGGAATCCAGCTGACGTGTCAAAGAAGCACGCACTTCTTCCGTAGGATATTCATCGTATACATCGATCACTTCCACCTCCATCTTCGCGCTGGCGCTAGACTGCATATCGGCGAGCAGGTCCAAAGTCTCTTTTTGGAGACGTTTAAATCCTCCCGGCAAATCATCTCCACCTAAATACAGTTGAATGCGGATGGGCGCATCGATGCTGTTCAAGACAATCTCACTCGATTCACTCAGCGTGTACTTGCCGTCCTCGCTCAGGTCAAAACGTCCGCGCACATACGGGCTCAGCGCCATCAGAAGGACTCCGATGCCGATGAGGTAATAAGCGCTAAAACGTTTTAAGTGCGTCTTCATATAGGTGGTAAACAAGAAAAGCATCCTTTGCAGAATGCTTTTCTAATCGAAAATTCTAAATTCTAATAGAACTTGTAGCGCTTGTCTACGATGTTCGCATTTTCTTTAATGGCTTCGTTAATGTAGAATGAAGAACGTTGTGTGTTCATCATTTGGATTTGGTTCTTGAAATTAGAGTAATCCGCTAAAGCTGGAGCAGGAGCACCGCCTAATTTCTCAGCGATAAACACACCGTTATCTCCTACGAACACTTTCGAACGCTTACCGTTTTTCAAACCTGCTATACGACCTAAAGCAATAGCATCAGGACCCGCCGTGTTTAACATTCCGCTAGCTAACGTAATATCTTGAACCGATTCTACTAAAGCACCCGCGCCATAAGCTTGTGCGATTTGCTCTAACGAACCTTTCTTGTTCTCTAATTTCTTAGCGATCATTTCGCCTTTCAATTGATTGCGAACTAAAGCCGTTAATTCTAAACGGAAGTCTTCTACTTTCACGTTCTCTTTCTCAGACTTACCCGTCACATAAGCAACGATGTATTGAGAATCTTGCTCAAATACTTTCTTAGAACCATCGCCTACCGCTGTGTTATCATCAAATGCCCAACGTACGATTTCCCGTGCGTTCGATAAGTTATTTACTGCTGATGCATTTTCAGTCAAACGATCCGCACGCATCATAATCAAGTTGCGGTCTTTTTTCAAGGCCACTTCGAATGAAGCTAAGTTGCCATTTGCATTTGCAAACGCATCAGCTGATGTGAACACTTTGTCCATCGTCGCTTGAGATGGAGCAATCGTTTTGTTGATCGCTGCTAACTTGTAGCTCGTGTTAGTTTTTGCGTCTGTTACTTTCACTACGTGGAAACCGAATTCTGTTTCTACGATACCTGGCATTAAGCCTGCACCATTGAAACCGAATAACGCTTTCTCGAATGACTTCGCCATTCCGCCGTTGTTTTTGAAGTATCCTAAGTCACCACCTTGTTGTGAGGTGCCGTCCATTCCGTTCATTTGGGCCAAAGTCTCGAAGCTCGCGCCTCCTTTGATTTGCGCCAAAATTCCTTCCGCACGTGTTCTCGCTTGCGCTTTCGCTGAATCCGACTTGTTCGCTGGTGCGATCAAGATGTGGCTAGCACGCATCGTGAATAAGGTATCTTTCTTCACACCACCGTATTTGTAGATTGAATAAGTCAAACCGCTTTTGAAAGGACCATAGATACCACCTACTTGGAAGGTAGCTAATTGCTCTTTCACTCCTTCCGGAATTTCTGAGTAAGAAACTAAATACGGAGTACGTACATCTGAATTCAATACCGCGAACGCTGAATCGTTTTGCGCTACCGCTAAATCCTTCGCTAACTTCTTGATTTGATTGTAGAACTCTACTGTATCTTGTTTCGTAGGAATCACTGGGAACGTTACGTATTGGATAGAACGTGTATTTGTTCCTTTGAACTCGTCCTTATGCTTCGCTAAATATTCTTCTAATTGAGAATCTTGCACCTTAACGCTTGAATCTGAGATAGAGAAGAACGGAACGAATAAGAACTTCGAATTAAACTTAGCTGTTTGCGCTTGGTATTCTTTCGCCGCATCAGCTTGAGTCACGTAGTTAGACATACGCATCAAGTTCTCGTATTTTGCACGGATACGATCTTGAGAGATTGATTTCTCAAAACGATCCCAAGCTTGTTGTTGCTCTACTGGCAATGTTTTCAAGTTCTTTAAGAACTGAACTACGAAAGTTTTGTCGAATTGACCCGTTTGAGGGTTAGTGAATTGTTGACGAACAGATGGGTGGATGTTATTTCCTTGCACCATGTCGATTAATTCTTCGTCAGAAACCTTAATTCCTAGCGCATCGAATTCTTTCTTGTAAGCGATGTCTAAAATTAATTGGTTCCAAACTTGATCACGAATCATGCTCGCCTCTTGCTCAGATGGACCTTTACCCGTTTGGGCTGTGTAATTCTGAGTAGCTTCTTCTACTTTCTTTTGGAAATCTTGGATCATGATGCTTTCTCCAGCGATTACACCTACTTCTTGCGAGTTAGACCCGAACAAAGAGGATTTACCTTGGAAAATATCACTTCCTACTAGGAACAATACTAAACTGATAGCAATCGCCGCCGCCGCTATTCCTGACTTCTCTCTAATTTTTGTAATTAATGCCATTATAAGGATAAATAATTGTTTTTACTCTCTTTTTCTCTCTTGTGTTTTGAACAAAAGAAACGCAAAATAATCACATTTCTAGTTCAAAAGCAAGGGTTAATTTGCTAAAACCGTTTTTAAACTTTGTAAAAATTGATCCGCAATATTTTGATCGATCGCTAAGCTCGGCAAAAGACGCAAGGTATGCTTCCCAGAATAACCGCAGAAGATGTGTTCTTTAAACAATAAAGCATCTCTCACAGTCCCCACAGGCTGCTCAACCTCAATCCCGATCATCAAACCGCGACCTCTCACTTCCGTAATTCCGTTGATGCCTTTCAGCTCTTTTTGAATATAGTCACCTACCTTCGATGCATTCTCGATCAACTTTTCTTCTTGAATCACATCCAGCACCACATTTGCTGCCGTACACGCTAAGTGATTTCCCCCAAAAGTCGTCCCAAGCAAGCCATAACTCGCCTGAATATGCGGCGCGATTAACACTCCGCCAATAGGAAATCCATTCCCCATACCTTTAGCAGTCGTCATCATATCTGGATGAATCCCCGCAAACTGATGCGAGAAAAACTGACCAGAACGGCCATAGCCACACTGGACTGAATCCAAAATCAATTGCGCTCCCGTCTCATCACAACGCTTTCTCAATGCCTGCAAGAACGCATCACTTGCCACCTGAATACCTCCTACACCTTGAATTCCTTCCACAATCACCGCGGCAGTTTCCTCCGTAATCCCCGCTTCCAATCCCTCAATGCCGTTAAATGGCAAGAAACTCACATGCGACGTATCATTAATAGGCGCCACAATGCTCGGATTATCCGTCACCGCCACTGCCCCAGCCGTTCTCCCGTGGAATGCCTTCGAAAACGCTACCACTTTCTTACGACCCGTGTGAAAAGACGCTAATTTCAAGGCGTTCTCATTCGATTCTGCCCCTGAATTCGTTAAAAACAAGGTATAATCTTCGTATCCAGACACGCGACCCAGCTTCTCCGCTAATTCCTGCTGTCCTGAAATGATAATCGAATTCGAGTAGAAACCGATGTTATTCAGCTGCTCCGTCATTCGCTTCACATAGGTAGGATGCGAGTGTCCAATGGAAATCACCGCGTGACCGCCATATAAATCCAGGTATTCCTGGCCGTTTTTGTCCCACACCGTACTTCCTTTCGCTTTTACAAGCTCAATGTCGTAGAGGGGGTATACGTTGAATAAGTTCATAATTCAAATTTCAAAGTTCAAAGCTCAAAGTTCAAAGTACAGAAGGGCATTTCATAAATTTATCCGCGCAGCGGATTCCATCTTTGATCTTTGAACTTTGCTCTTTGGTATTTGCGGAAGATTTAGGATTAAAATTAAAAGCCCACGGCTTTTAATTTTAATCCTAAATCTTCTTCCCACCCCAGCATCAAGTTCATATTCTGAACGGCTTGGCCGGACGCACCTTTGATCAAGTTATCGATCACGGAGCTGATGAGAATTTGGCCCTCATGGACCTGTAAATGAAGAAAACACTTGTTCGTATTCACCACTTGTTTCACATCGACCGCTTGTGGGCTGAGGAAAACGAAGGGCGAATTCGCGTAGAAATCTTCGTATAGTTTTTCGGCCTGTTCCTGCGTCCCGCTGTAAGGCGTGTACAGATTCGCCATAATCCCGCGCGAGAAATTGCCTCGGTAGGGGATAAAATGGATGGCCTTCTTTGTACCTAAAGTCTGTTTAATTTCTGCCAAATGCTGGTGCGTAAAAGTCTTGTACACACTCACATTGTTATTTCTCCACGAGAAATGGCTCGTAGGCGAAAGCGATTGGCCCGCGCCAGTGGAACCGGTTATGGCTGAAACGTGCACGTCTTCGGTGATTAAACCTGCTGCCGCAAGAGGCAAAAGGGCTAATTCGATGGAAGTGGCGAAACAGCCCGGGTTTGCGATTTTAGTCGCGGATCGGATCTTTTCTTTTTGAAATTCGGCTAAACCGTAGACGAAGCCTTCAGATTCATCACGGAAGTCCGTGCTTAAATCGATGATTTTCGTGTGCCAAGGAATGTCGTTCGCGGCTAAGAATTTTTTGGATTCGCCGTGTCCAGAACATAAGAAGAGGACGTCTACGGGAGTTAAGTCTTTGGAAAAACGAAGATGCGTAGAGCCCAATAAGTCCGTGTGCACATCCGAGATCAATTTTCCCGCCTGTGAATTCGATAAAATGCAGGTCAAATGCACATCCGGGTGATTCACTAAGATTCTTAGTAATTCCCCTCCGGTGTAGCCTGCGGCCCCTACGATTCCGATCTTTGCCATCTTATTGTTCGTTAACTTTCCGGTGGATCATCGTTTGGTTCGACGCGATTTTAGAGAATCCTCTCACATCGTCACCCGTCCACGCTTTGTTCATTTCACCATATGCCCCAAAAACAGAGGACATTAAATCATATTTCGATTCCATTCCCGTCACCATAAATTGGTAAGGAGACAGAGTCACATAAACCGTTCCCGTCACATTGCCTTGTGTATCCGCTAAGAACGTTTCGAAATTACGCATCACTGGCTCTAGGAATTGACCTTCGTGCAATAGCGTTCCGTACATATCACCGATGTTTTGTTTCCAATACAATTGGTGCTTCGTCAATACGTGTTTCTCTAATAAATGGTGTGCTTTGATGATGATCAAAGGAGCCGGAGCCTCGAAGCCCACACGTCCCTTAATCCCAATGATCGTGTCACCCACGTGGATGTCACGGCCGATCGCGAAAGCACCCGCTCTTTCTGTTAACTCCCGGATCGCAGCCACCGTCGAAGGGAATTTCTTACCATCTAAACCGACTAATTGACCCGCTTCGAATTGCAAGCTGATTTTCTCAGGAGCAGTTTTTGTTAATTGCGTAGGCCAAGCCTCTTCAGGTAAATAACCGTCAGAAGTCAAGGTCTCTTTTCCGCCCACTGATGTACCCCAAAGGCCTTTATTAATCGAATAAGTCGACTTGTGCCATTCTTGCACCACTCCTTTCGATTTTAAGAATTCGATTTCTGCTTCTCTAGATAATTGCAAGTCGCGGATAGGCGTGATTACCTCGCACTCCGGTGCTAGGATTCTGAACACCACATCGAAACGAACTTGGTCGTTACCCGCGCCTGTACTTCCGTGCGCGATGGCTTTGGCTCCTAATTTGGCAGCATACTTAGCGACTGCCGTAGCTTGAAAAACGCGCTCAGCAGAGACAGAAAGGGGATACGTATTATTTTTTAAGACGTTTCCGTACACTAAATACTTCAAACAATCCTGGTAGTATTCCTCCACCACGTCCAAAGTCACGTGCGAAGTCACACCCAGCGAATAGGCTTTCTCCTCGATCGTTTTCAACTCCGCCGGAGAGAATCCACCCGTGTCCACTAGGGCCGAGTGCACTTCCATGCCGCGCTCTTCCGTTAAATATTTCACACAAAAGGAGGTATCTAAACCACCACTAAACGCTAGAATTACTTTAGGCTTGCTCATATTATTGCTATTTTACCTTCTTTTTAAAAGGCATTAATAATTTTTCTTTAAACTTCTTTAGACGCGTAAAATCGGCGATATTCTTCAAGAATAACCATTTCTCGTCTTTCTCTTCTGTTGTTTTCTTATCCGGATTCTCTGGATCGTAAATCATTCCTGTACATAAACAGATTTTGCGTTCTGTTCTGGTCAGGATGTCAAAATTCACACAAGACTCACAACCTTTCCAGAAATTATCATCCACCGGCAACTCTGCAAAAGTCGTAGGCTCATAGCCTAAGTCAGAATTAATCTTCATTACCGCAAGGGACGTCGTAATACCGATGATTTTAGCATCAGGAAAACGTTCACGCGATAATTGAAAGGCTCTTTCCTTTACGGCTTTGGCCACCCCAAACTGCCGGTAACTAGGCTTTACAATCAAACCCGAGTTCGCCACAAACTTGCCGTGTTGCCACGTTTCGATGTAACAGAAACCCACAAAAGAGCCGTCTACGTCATCGGTTGCAATGATCGCTTTGCCTTCTGACATTTTTTCTTGAAGGTAATCAGGGGTACGCTTGGCAATTCCGGTTCCGCGGGCTTTGGCTGATTCAGCCATCTCGTGGCAGATGGATTCGGCTAGGGCGAAATGTTGTTCGCTAGCCACTTGAACGGTATATTTATTCATTTAAGAACATAAAAAAGAATGAAACAAATTATACAAATACCTTCAGGGTATCAGACCCGGAAGATGAATCGTCTCCTTCGTCGAAGAGGAGAGGTAGAGTAATAATTTGAATTAGTAAACGTCATTCTTTAGTTTTGCCAAAGCTTTGTCAAGTGACAAATGCATTTAAGGGTCAAATTTCGTGAAATCTTCGTTTAAATCCCAATAATCAATAAATTATTTCATGGAAGCCTCCACGCCACTCACCGCCGAAACACTTGTCTATGCTTACGCATCAGGTATGTTTCCGATGGCGGAAGAGACGGGAGAGATTTTTTGGTATAGCCCAGACCCCAGAGCGATCATTCCCATCCAAAGTTATAAGCCTGCCAAATCGCTGAAGCCCATCATCAACCAAAAACGCTTCGAGATCCGCGTAGACACCTGTTTCGAGCAAGTCATGCGCAATTGCGCCTTGCCCCGTCCCACGGAGGATGAAACCTGGATTTCCGAAGAATTAATCACTGCCTACACGGAATTACACCGCAATGGTTTAGCCCATTCAGTGGAGGCCTGGCAAGACGATAAATTAGTCGGTGGTCTGTATGGCGTTTCTTTAGGGGCCGTATTTTTTGGCGAATCGATGTTCTCCTTTGTCTCTAATTCCTCTAAAGTAGCCTTTCATTATTTGATCCAAATCCTGCGCGAACAAAACTACCAGTTATTGGATTCGCAATTCATGAACGACAACGTATTGCGTTATGGCGCCATCAATATTCCTCGTTCAGCCTATATAAAAAGACTCGCCAAAGCGCTAAAAAGCACCTGCGACTTTCAGAAACCCACAATTTAACGTAAATTGCGGCATGTCTAGGCCCATTCTTGTTATCAAATTCGGTTCCTCCTCCATCACCCACAAAAACGGGGAGGTGAATGAGCAGACTTTGGAAAAAATCGCGGCCCAGGTTTCTAGCCTCGCAAAAGACTACCACATCGTCCTCGTCTCCTCTGGAGCCGTAGCCGCTGGGAAAGCCTTTTTAACGAATTACAAAGGCACTCTTTCAGAACGAAAAGCCGCCGCAGCGATCGGAAACCCGATTCTAATTGCAAAATACAACCAGTATTTCTCAAAATACGGCATCGCCATCGCCCAATCGCTTTGCGAACGCCACCACTTTTCAAACCGCGAATCTTTCCTGCAACTAAAGGAAACCTACACGGAACTTTGGAAAAGCAACGTCATTCCCATCGCAAACGAAAATGACGTAGTCTCTAACACCGAACTTAAATTCTCCGACAACGACGAACTCGCGACCTTGATCGCGACCGGCTTTGGCGCAGAAAAACTCTTAATATCTACTTCCGTAGGAGGTCTCCTAGACGCAAACGGCGAAATCATCCGCCACGTGCCTAAAATCGACGCCTCGACTTTATCGGTTGTTTCCTCCGACACCTCATCTACTGGTTTAGGCGGAATGATCTCGAAACTTACCTTCACCCGCCTAGCCATGCGCTTGGGTATCAAGGTCGTAATTTTCGGATTAGACAATGCAGGCGGAATCGTAGACGCATTACACGAAAAAATAGGCACGGTCTTCGAAGCAGGCAAAGCCAGCTTAACCGCCCGCCAAAAATGGCTCGCCGCCGGCAGCCTCATCACTGGCAAAGTCGTCCTAGACAAAGGCGCCGTCAAAGCCATCACATCTCGCAAAAGTTTATTATCCGTAGGCATCACCGAAATCCTAGGTGATTTCATGAAAGGCGAGGTCATCGAATTACTGGATTCCACTAAAACTCCATTTGCCATTGCAAGAGCTAGATGCTCGAAGGCGGAGCTGGAGGAGGCCGGAAAAGGGGTGGAGGTGGCGAATGCGGATGACATCGTATTAATCTAATTTTCAAAGACCAAAGCAAAAAGTTCAAAGTAGGTATCCGCTTCGCGGATGAATTCATGAAATATTTTGCATTTTCATATAAAACATAAAATGGGACCTGAGTCCCATTTTTAACCAACTTTGAACTTTTTGCTTTGAACTTTGCTCTTTGCTTGGGCGCGAAGCGACTAAGCTATAACCACCGCTCTCCCGCTCTCCACATCCTGCTCCACCGTCTTGTACTTCACATCTTCTTTGATGCTTCCGTCCACGTATTGAACTGTCACGCGTTGGTTGCGGTCTGCGATTTTGATCGCTTGGCGAGGTGCCGCGCGTTCCACTGAAGGAGTGGAAGGATCGTGGTATTCCTCTTGAGATCCAGCAAGGCCACCTAGAAGAGATGAAATCGCATCGTCTTTGCTCATTTGCAATTTAGGTGCTTTCTCTTTTGGCGCTTTGGCAGTAGATTGATTCGTTTGTTGAACCGCTGGAATTTCAGCTTTGATCACAAAGCTGATGGTATCCATATTAACGCGGGCTACGAAGCGTTGGAACAAGTTTACGGATTCAAATTTGTAGATCAATAAAGGATCTT
>CANFWR010000080.1 GCA_947450865.1 Cytophagaceae bacterium | reverse complement strand
TGATGGTTTTTGCGCGGGGGAATTCGGGTAAAAGCAAGGACCCATCGCCGGATGTAGATTTGTATATTTCGACCAAAAGAGACGGCAATTGGTCTACGCCAGAACGTTTAGCCATCTCGGATTCGATTGGTTGGGATGGAAGTCCGGCCTTTTCGAGGGATGGAAAAACGCTGTATTTTAGCTCAAATCGTAGAGGAGGAAAAGGCGGGTTGGATTTGTACCGGGCGCCCATGGATAATTCGGGACGATTTGGAAGACCTATTAATTTAGGCTCCACGATTAACACGCGAGGCAATGAAATCTTCCCCTATGTGTCGGAAGATGGCAAATTATACTTCTCGTCGGATGGTCATCCGAGTTTAGGAGGACTGGATCTTTTTGTAGCGAGTCGCAGTGGGGATGAAATTCAAATCGAACATTTAGGCTTGCCGATTAATTCGGTGGGCGATGATTTTGGGCTATTTCTATCAGATTCAACCCAGGGGTATTTCAGTTCTAATCGCGTGGGTGGGAAAGGAGATGACGATATCTATTATTTCGAATCGACTGGCTCAGAAGATCGCTGGTGGTCGAATGAAATCACGATTACGGAGAGCGGAGAGCCTGCGAAAGTGGCCTTATACCATTTGAGAACGCAGATTATCAATGCGCGAAATAAGCCGATTGCGAAAGCAAAAGTGGGCATTAAGCGTAATGGAGAGATTCAACCCGTACAGTTTAGTAATGCCGAAGGTTACCTTGACATTATCGACTTAAATCCAGCGGACCAAATAAGTTTCAACGCGAGCAAGGAAAAATACTTGACCAAACGCAGTGAATTCTTAATGGATGGCCGGGAGATACCCAAGCAATTATTGAAGAAGGAATTAACGGACACAACTTTTGACCATAAAATCACGCTAGGAGTTGCCGAGGTGGGCGAAGAGTTAGGCGCCTTATTTGACGTAAATCCGATCTATTATGATCTAGATAAGTCCAATATTCGACCAGATGCGGCGGCAGAACTAGACAAAATCGTCCAAGTATTAAAAGATAATCCTGGCGTTTCAATCGAATTGGGATCCCACACGGATGCCCGTGCGAGTGCGAGCTATAACCTGAAATTGTCCCAAAGAAGAGCTGAATCAGCTGTCAAATACATCATTGAGCACGGAATAGAGGCGTCACGTATCAAAGCCAAAGGCTATGGCGAGACGCAACTCATCAACGGTTGCTCCGATGGCGTCGATTGCAGCGAAGAAGCTCACCAAGAAAACCGCCGAACTGAATTTAAAATCACTGATCTGAATGACTAATTACGTCTTAAAAAATGCCCAAATCGTTAACGAAGGGCGAATCATTACCTCCGATCTCCGCATCGCGGATGGCCGAATTGCCAAGATAGCCTCCGATATTACACCTGCGCCAGGAGATATCGTTTT
The DNA here is from genome assembly GCA_947450865.1 of Cytophagaceae bacterium. Classification (GTDB taxonomy): domain Bacteria; phylum Bacteroidota; class Bacteroidia; order Cytophagales; family Spirosomataceae; genus Aquirufa. The sequence goes on along the minus strand of CANFWR010000080.1, from coordinate 9,176 downwards.
AGACGTAAAGGGAAAACACGTTTTCCCGGGAATGATCGACGATCAAGTGCACTTTAGAGAGCCCGGTTTAACCCACAAAGCGACGATTGCCAGCGAGGCTCGTGCCGCTGTGGCGGGTGGCGTTACCAGTTTTATGGAGATGCCGAACACGGTACCTAACGCATTAACCCAAGAATTATTGGCAGATAAATACGCGATAGCGGCGGCTGGATCTTTGGCCAACTACTCCTTCTTTATGGGCGCCGGCAACGACAACCTAGAAGAGGTGTTAAAGACCAACTCCCGCGACGTTTGCGGCATCAAAATATTTATGGGCTCGTCTACGGGAAATATGCTCGTGGATAATGCGCAGACCCTGGAAAAACTATTCTCCTGCTGCGAAATGTTGATCGCAACACACTGCGAAGATGAGCCAACAGTACGCGCAAGAACGGCTCTTTTCAAGGAAAAATATCCGGAGAATGCGCCTGCCTACATCCATCCCCTAGTCCGAAACGAAGAGGCTTGTTACCTTTCGTCATCAATGGCGGTAGATTTAGCGAAGAAAAATAACACGCGCCTACACATTTTACACATCTCGACGGAAGAAGAATTAGCCTTGTTCGAGACGGGCAAAGCAGTGAAAGACAAGAAGATTACGGCGGAAGTTTGTGTACACCACCTGTGGTTTGATGCGGCACAATACGACACACTGGGAAATCAAATCAAATGCAATCCAGCCATTAAAGATGCACGCCACAAAGCGGCTTTACGCAAGGCTTTGGTGTCAGGAGAATTAGATATTATCGCGACGGATCACGCGCCGCACACCTGGGACGAGAAGTCACAGGAATTTTGGAAATCCCCATCGGGCTTGCCATTAGTGCAGCACCCTTTGTTATTGATGATTGATTTAGCCAAAGAAGGTCACATCAGCCTCGAGCTCATCGCTGAAAAAACGGCGCACGCAGTCGCGGATTGTTTCCAAATTGAGGAGCGTGGGTATATCCGTGAAGGGTATTGGGCAGATTTAGCGATCATAGATTTAAACAAATCTACCACCGTTTCAAAAGAGAATATCCTCTATCAATGTGGCTGGTCACCGTTAGAGGGGCATACTTTGTCTGCTTCGGTGGAGCATACGTTTGTTTCTGGGCATTTAGCCTATTCACAAGGGGCTTTCGACGAAAGCAAAACGGGTAAACGCCTATTATTTAACCGATAAATGGCTGCGCTCCTCCCCTTTTACTCGCCTATCGGGCTAGAAGCCGGCTTAGATGAAGCAGGGAGAGGTTGTTTAGCAGGGCCAGTCGTGGCAGCAGCGGTGATTCTACCGCGGGATTTCCACCATCCATTTTTGACGGATTCAAAGCAGATGACCCTGCGCCAACGCAACGAACTAAAACGTTTAGTGCGGCAATATGCGATCGATTATGCAATCGCTGAGGTGGATGCGGCAAAAATTGACGAAATCAACATTTTAAAGGCGAGTATATTGGCGATGCATTTGGCTGTTGATCAATTGACGCATCGTCCGGAGCATTTATTGGTCGACGGAAATCGCTTTTATAGCTACCCCTTAACCCCACATACCTGTATTGTAAAAGGGGATTCGAAATATTTTTCGATAGCGGCTGCGTCTATTTTGGCCAAAACACATCGAGACGAATTACTCGAAAAAATGGCTATTGAGCATCCTGGCTATGGTTGGGAACGAAATGCAGGCTATCCCACCCTGCAACATCGTAAAGCGATTTTAGAAAATGGTTTAACAAATTACCACCGAAAAACGTTTAAGGTGGAGATCAAATAATTGCGTAAATTGAACGCTATATGAAGGGTAAAATTGTACTTCTTTTCTTGTTAAGTTTTTCCACTTGGGCGCAAGATGCTTTTCGTAAAGAGCGCGCCTTGCGTTTTGGGATGCAACAAGATTCCATCTATAGAGGTGCTCAAGCGTTAGCTAAAAAGAAAGGAATTCCTTTACAACAAAACATCGGAAAAGGGCGTACGCTGACTTTCCAAGGCTTCTCTGAAATAGGCGAAGCCCTATATTTGCGACCAGAATCGAATGCCCAAGCGGCTAAAATGACCAAGACAAACTTGCTGTATCCTGACGCTTCTTTAAATCTAGGACTGACTGGAAAATCAGACTCCATCAAAGGAAAATTAGGCATGTGGGACGGTGGTGGCGTCTTGACAAGTCACCAAGAGTTTGGTGGCAGAGCGGTCGCACAACAAACAATCACCGGAACCAATGAACACTCCACGCACGTGGCAGGAATCTTAGTGGCTGGTGGCGTGAGTGCATCAGCGAAAGGAATGGCTTATGAGGCGGATCTAAAGGTTTGGGATTATACCAATGACAATTCCGAAATCAGTACGGCATCAACCTCACTTTTAATTAGTAATCATTCCTATGGTTACCAGGCGGGGTGGGTCTATGACGACACAAAAAAGAAGTGGCAGTGGTGGGGAAATGACGCAGTCAGCACCTTTGAAGATTATAAATTTGGCTTATATGATGCCAATACCCAAACCTGGGATCGCATCTCCTACAATGCCCCTAACTACCTGATTGTCAAATCAGCTGGTAATAGCCGCAACGAAAACGGGCCCGCTTCAGGAGAATATTATTTCCTAAAAACTTCATCCGATTCCTCTAACAAAGCCCGTTCAAAAAACGATGGCTATGACATCATTTCCACCTCCGGAACGGCTAAAAATATTCTAACCGTGGGGGCAGCAAACCTAAGCTCACTTATCCCTACAAAGGGTGCTGACGTAACGCTTTCGAGCTTTTCTAGCTGGGGTCCCACAGACGATGGCCGAATCAAACCCGACGTAATGGCTATAGGGACGAGCATGTTTTCCACGAGCAATTCTGGGGATAAAGGCTACACAACGCTCAGTGGGACCTCCATGTCTTCTCCTCAAGCAGCCGGTTCTTTGTTTTTGATTCAACAATTATACAATCGTCTAAATAACAACCGATTCATGCTAGCTTCCACGTTAAAAGCGGTGGCTATTCATACGGCAATGGACATGGAAGCAGTAGGCCCTGACTATAAATCGGGCTTTGGGCTTATCCAAATGGACAAAGCAGCAGCTCTTTTAAAAAATGAGGGGAATGCGCACCTATTGACCGAGTGGAAACTAAATCAAGGACAGACTAAAACGTATACTTTCACCAGCTCTGGAAATGGCCCACTCAAAGCCACCATCGCTTGGACAGACCCAGAAGCGACTACTTCGTCCGCTTTAAATGATAGAACACCGAGATTAGTCAATGATTTAGACATTCGGTTAACGAGTGGAGCATCCACCTATTTGCCTTTCACCTTAGACCCAGCAACACCAGATGCATTAGCCGTTCCTGGGGATAATATCCGTGACAACGTGGAACAGATCGTTATCAATAATACGATGCCTGGGCAAACTTTTACCTTAACGGTGACTCATAAAGGGGTTTTAAAGAATAGCGCTCAAGACTATGGTTTGGCCGTTTCTGGTATAGGGGGACCGGCTTATTGTGATTTGGCGCCTGCTACAACAACATCAAACTTTCAAAAATTCACTTTAGGCACAACGAAAGATTCAACCGGACTTAACCCGGTTTTCAAGGCGGAGTTAGGAGCTTCCCTACCCGTTGCGTTCCAATTTGCTGGATCAGGAACTAGAAATACCCGCCTTTACGCCGATTGGAATCAAGATGGGGATTTTATCGATGCCGGAGAGGAATTGTATAACTCATCCAACAGCGCCACAAGTATAATCATCCCCAGCACGTTAAAACAAGATAACTTTTACCGGATAAGATGGGTGGCCGAAAACGGGACAGGCTCTGCTCCGTCCTGTGGCAATCTTACTTCTGGGGAGACTAAAGATTATGCCTTGCAAATCTTACAAGCCTCGAAAGACTTTACGGCCGTTTCTGTGTCCCAATCAACAGCTGGATTCTGTGCGATTACAGGAGCCTCCAGTTTTGTCGCGCGCATAAAAAATGCAGGATCACTAACGCAAACGAATGTTCCCGTCCTGCTGGAAATCAAATCTGGCAATACCTTAGTAGGCACCGCTACTGGCACAATTAGCACCTTGGCTTCAGGAAGAGAAATCGATGTTAATTTGAGCGGAAATGCTGACCTAATCGCAGGGAATAGCTATTCATTCAGTGTGAAAACACAGTTAACAGGAGACCAAAACACATCAAACGACCTCTACGTTATCTCTAAAACGATCGAAAGTCCAGCCGCGCCTGTTGTGACAGGAACGGTTTGTAGCGGAGCATCAGAATTAAGTTTAGCATCGACGAATGGAAGTCCACTTTGGTACAATGGAACTACCCTTTTAGGCGCTGGAGCATCCTTCAAGACTCCTTCAACAGGTACGTTTTATGCGGCATTTGATAATTTAAATACCACGATGGGGCCTGCCACGAAGTCGACTTTTGGGGGAGGCAGCTATTATGGAAATTTTGGCCCTGAACCTATTTTCACGGTATCGCAACCTACCCTTTTAGAATCTGCAACGGTATATATCGGTACCTCAGGAACGGTGACTTTCGGAATTTTTGATAAAGATACTGGTGAATTAATTGCCTCTGTTTCGAAAGACTTAACGGCCACCAGAACATCCGCGAATGCCACTACCGTTAGTAGTCAATTAATTGATGACAAAACAGATCCCGGACAAAAAGTGATCTTAAATCTTCCCTTCCCTAAAGCTGGCAATTACATCTTATCCCACGTCTGCTCGAATGGAGCCTCTATTTTCCGAAGCAATCGAACAGCGGCTGACACCGTAAACGCTCCCACTAACATAGGCTATCCGTATACTATTGCGGGTGTCATTAGCCTAACTGGCGCGCTTTACAACGGAGCTCCGATTCAATCGGGCTATTATTATCTCTATGGGATGAAGTTTAAATCCTACGCTTGTCCAAGCCCGAAAGTACAAGTGAGCGTAACGACAGGTCAAAGCCCAGTCGTTGCCGTTAGCCCAACAGGTGCTTCCACCATTTGTGCGGGAGACAAAATCACGTTAACCGGAACGCCTGCCTCAGGAACACCTACCTACCAATGGTTTAAAAATGGCACCGCCATCGCAGGAGCAACAACGAATAAATTAGATGTCAACGCTACCGGATCCTATTCCCTAAATTCGAGCTTTAATGGTATTTGCCCAGTAGTATCTCCTGCCTCGACAATAACCGCGACAAATCCGCTGGAGCCTTTGGTGACCTTTAATCAAGGGATTTTAACCACTTCAGCAGGTACGGAAATTCAATGGTATTTCAATGACGTTGCAATTGCCGGAGCAACAGCAACTACCTATAAACCCACAGCAAATGGGGTGTATAAAGTAAAACTAAAAGATATCAATGGCTGCGTGGCAACGGCGAGTTACGGCATTACAATTCTAGCGACCGCTGCAGACAATCCGTTCTCTACATTTTATGCCTTTCCTAATCCAGCGACCGAAGTGCTACATATCGGAGTACCAAGCGCATTTCTGGCGCCTAATTATCGTGTTCGCATTAGCGACATGCAGGGAAAAGAGATGAGAGATAGTAGAGTAGAGAGTAGAGATAATAGATTGTCCCTTGATATTTCAGCACTTCCGACAGGTAATTATGTGATTAGCTTCCCTGAGTTAGAAAACCAAGTGAGCATCAAATTCCAGAAAAATTAATTCGATTTTTTAGCCCAAGTGAAGATCATTCTAGGCGAGATTAGCTCATTAAACTCAGCTAAGTGGTAGTCGCCTTTTAAGTCGACTAATTGTAAACCTGCCTGAGCCGCATAAGTAACGAAATCATTTTTAGCCACTAGCTCTACCTTTTCCACAAAGGAATAGGATTTGCCTTGGTCACTGAAATCGATGGATTTGTACAAATAACCGGCCTCTGACCAGCGCTTGATTTGGAAGGTAATTCCCGCGCGTTCCACTGATTCTGTGGGCACTAAATTAGCTAGTACATAAGTGGGATTGAAGAAATCCAGAACCAATAAGCCGTTTTCTTTCAATCCGCCGGCGAAGGTATTGAAGGCTTTTTGGTTGTCTTGCTGATCGTCAAAATAACCAAAACTTGTAAAGAAATTAAAGATCGCATCGTAGTGGTTTTGCAAGGGCAATGGCTCTCGCAAATCGTGTACGAAGAAAAGAAGATTTTTATTTTCAAAGGCCTGAGCAGCTTCAATATTGGATGGAGATAAATCAAAACCATCGACCGAGAAGCCTAATTGCTCTAAAGTTATCGCGTGTCTTCCTTTTCCGCAAGCCGCGTCTAGAACGCGTGCACCGGGTTCCAGGTGTAAATTACGCTGCAGTGAGCCGATAAAATTCGCGGCTTCTGTCTCATCCCGTTGGGCATACAGGACATGGTAATAGGGGGAATCAAACCAGGTACTAAACCACTCTTTTTCCTCCATTATTTGCGAATACTTACATTCGTTAAGAAGTCCTGGTAAGCCAAAGCGATTCCTTCTTTCAGTTCAATTTTATGTTTCCAACCTAATGAATGCAATTTAGATACATCCATCAATTTGCGCGGCGTGCCATCTGGACGTGAAGTATCCCATTGAATACTGCCAGTGAAGCCCACGATTTCTTTCACGGTCTCCGCTAACTCCTTAATGGTTACATCTATTCCCGTACCGATATTTACCAGTTCTGAGTCGCTATATGTTTCCATTAAATAGACACAAGCCTCCGCTAAATCGTTAGCATGTAAGAATTCACGCATAGGAGCCCCAGTTCCCCAAAGAGTCATCGACGCATCTCCACGTTCTTTAGCCTCTTGAAACTTGCGAATCATGGCGGGTAAGACGTGAGAATTCTCTAAATCGTAATTATCATTCGGACCATATAGGTTCGTAGGCATCACAGAGATAAAATCACAGCCATATTGTGCGCGGTAGGCTTCACACATTTTGATGCCAGCAATCTTCGCGATGGCATAGGGCTCATTCGTTTCTTCTAAATAGCCACTGAGCAAATAAGATTCTTTTAACGGCTGAGGGGCTAATTTAGGGTAAATACAAGAAGATCCTAAGAACTGTAATTTCTTTACCTTATTGACGAAGGAAGAATGAATGATGTTATTTTGAATGGCCAAATTCTCATATAAGAAATCCGCGCGGTACGTATTATTAGCCACGATTCCGCCCACTTTAGCCGCTGCTAAAAAGACGTAATCAGGTTTTTCTGCCGCGAAGAAGTCGGCTACTTTTACTTGGTCACGCAAATCTAATTCTGCTGAAGTCTTCAGCACTAAATTCGTGTAACCTTCTTTCTGTAATTTACGCACTATAGCGGAACCCACCATTCCGCGGTGCCCGGCTACATATATTTTTGCTTGTTTTTCCAATGAATGAATCAAATAAGGCCTCAAAAAATCCTTGCAAAAATACACAAAGTCCGTCAGGTAATAAGTTTAATTCGTAGTTTTGGGAAATATTTTTAGGTCACACCTATGCATTTGCGCGTAATCCTATGTTGTTATTTGCTTAGTTTGAACCTCCTCGTTCAAGCGCAGAATAAGGCTATTACCGTAAATAAACCGCTCATAGACACCTCCGTTCACGAAAAGGGTTTATTAAACGGACGCCTCTCGACCGGGCTTGAAAGCAAAGCGGCCGAAGCAATGAAATTCAAAGAAGATAGCAAGGCATTTATTGAGAGTTTGGGCGTCAAGGATTTAGGCAAAAAAATCGTCAAAACAGCCAAGAAAAAGCTCCAGCCGAGAGACGAATATGCCGGCATTAAAACCGAACACAAATTAGGCAATTATGGCAGCGGCGTTCGGATGACCGTGGAGGAAGTAAACGTGGTTAAATACGTGGAAGACGAGGCGTTAAGCGCTTATGCAGCGGAAATTTTTATCTTTGACCCCTCCCAATCCCGTGTCGTTTCCATTCCCACAAAAGACGCAAAAAACGCCCAAATCTGCCACGGTCCTTTCAAGAAATACGTGAATCAAAAACTCATTGAAGAAGGCTTCTACTATATGGGAGTAAAAGATGGGCGTTGGGAAAGCTACGGTTCAGAAAATGAGCTGGAGAACAAGGTGTATTACGAGAAAGGATATACCGCTGGTTCCACGATTCATTATTATGACGCCGCTAACAAGAAAATCAAAGAAGTCATTCCACGCCTATACGGCAAAGTCCGCGGCACCTATTATTCCTTTTATCCGAGTGGTAGTTTGAAGGAGGATGGGCGAATGGACGATAGTGTAAAAGTGGGTCGTTGGAGGGAATACCACGAGTTTGGGAGTGGTGGTCGCTTGAAGAAAGAGTGGAGATATGGGAAAGACAAATTCGATCCGACAGAGCCTATGTTGATTCAAGAAAGAGATCAGCAGTCGAAGGTTATTTTTCAGGCCAAAGAAAATTAATCTAGCCAGGAAACACGTGTTCCCCAGCTAGATCTATAACTTAAACCGTCGTCTTAATCTTCAATTCATCTAACTGCGCTTGCGCTAGTGGAGATGGTGAATCAATCATCACGTCACGCCCCGCGTTGTTCTTAGGGAATGCGATGTAATCACGGATCGAATCTGTTCCTCCGAATAAAGAGCAAAGACGGTCAAAACCAAAGGCCAAACCACCGTGCGGCGGCGCCCCGTATTCAAAGGCATCTAATAAGAATCCAAATTGCGCTTGTGCTTCCTCTGGAGTGAATCCAAGGACTTCGAACATTTTTGATTGCAGGTCTTTTTGGAAGATACGAATCGAACCTCCACCCACTTCTACACCATTCACGACTAAATCGTAAGCGTTTGCGCGAACCTTGCCGAATTCTCCGGCTAACATCAATGGAATATCCTCTGGCTTAGGGCTGGTAAACGGATGGTGCATCGCAAACCAGCGATCTTCTTCTTCACCGTACTCTAATAAGGGGAAATCCACTACCCAATGAACGGTATAGTTATTCGGATCACGTAATCCCATACGCGTTCCCATCTCTAAGCGAAGCTCGTTTAATTGCTTGCGCACTTTATCTCCGTCTCCTGAAAGCACTAAAATTAAGTCTCCTGCCTCTGCATTAAACGCCGCTGCCCAAGTCGCTAAATCTGCTTCTGAATAGAATTTATCTACCGAAGATTTCACCACGCCGTCCGCTTGAACGCGAGCGTAGATCAACCCTTTCGCACCGATTTGTGGGCGGCGAACGAAATCAGTTAATTCATC
>CANFWR010000079.1 GCA_947450865.1 Cytophagaceae bacterium | reverse complement strand
TGTATGCCTGGTGATAACTTAACAATTGATGTTACGTTATTGAACGCAGTAGCTATGGACAAAGGTTTACGTTTCGCGATTCGTGAAGGTGGCCGTACTGTAGGTGCAGGTCAGGTAACTGAAATCTTAGACTAATTTTTATTAGCCTACACGGAAAAGAGCGGTCAGTGACCGCTCTTTTTTTTTGTAGCTTGCCAGTATAAATCAAACAATCCTATGAAAAAATTACTCTTATTGCTCCTTTTGTGCAGCTTTGCCGTTTCCGCACAAGAATATTATGAAATCAGAACCTATCAAATGAAGTTCAAAGGAAATACGGCACTTTTAGAATCTTATCTTTCCAAAGCCTTAATTCCTGCGCTTAACTCCTATGGGGTTTCCAAGGTAGGCGTATTCAAAGATTATGGAAAACCGGAACCAGGTATCGTGGTAGTAGCGATTCCATTCTCATCTCTTGCCTCTTATGCTGGCTACAAAGAAGCGCTAGAGAAAAATACCAGCTATCAAGAGGCGGCGAAAGCTTATTTTGAGAATGTAGGACTAGACAAACCGATGTTCGAGAAGATCTCGACGTATCTTGCCAAAGGCTTTGCAGGGCACCCTTCCTTAAAATTACCCGTGACTAATCCAGGTCGTATCTACGAATGGAGAACGTATGAAGCATACAATGAGGATGCCTTGAAACGCAAAATTGCCATGTTCAATGACGAAGAATTGAAGATCTTTGATACGGTAGGATTACATAATGTATTCTTCGGCGAGGTGCTTGCTGGCGAAAACACTCCTTGCTTAAGCTATATGGTTTCTTTTGAAAACATGGCGGAACGAGATGCAAACTGGGCAAAATTCCAAGCGAATCTAGACTGGAAACGTATCTCTTCAGATGCAAAATATGCGAACAGCCACTCTAGAACGGTGCGTAAATTTTTAGAACCGACGAGCTATTCTCAGTGGTAATCAAACAATAATGTGAAGGGGATTTGTAAATTGTCAAAATTTGGCTAAATTTGCAATCCTTTCTACGGGCATAGTATAATGGTAGTATGCAGGTCTCCAAAACCTTTGGTCAGGGTTCGAATCCTTGTGCCCGTGCTAAGTAAATTAAATACCGGTATCGGTTAAATTATGAGCAAATCAACATCATTGATCAAAGAATCATGGACTGAAGTAACAGAAAACGTTACATGGCCCACATTCTCTGACTTACAGTCGAGTTCTGTGTTAGTTTTGGTGGCTTCTTTAATCTTCGCCCTTTTAGTAGGCGCGGTTGATTTAGTCTTCAAATCTGGTTTGGATTTATTTTATACTTCATTTTAATAAATAGGTTACAACCATGGCAGAGACTAAATGGTATGTGTTGAGAGCAATCTCAGGACAAGAAAAGAAGGTAAAGACCTATATGGAGAATGAATTAGCGCGCCAAGGCGTGTTAGATTCTGTTCCACAGATTTTAATCCCTACTGAAAAGATTTACGAAATCCGTAAAGGGAAAAAAGTAATTCGTGAGAAGAACTTGTTCCCAGGATATATCTTAGTAGAAGCTGATTTAGCTGGGGAGGTTAGCCACATCTTAACTTCAACTCCGGGTGTTATTGGTTTCTTGCAAGCAAATAACGAAGAAATAGAAGTAACGAAGGTAGAAGGTGGAAAAGTGAAGAAAACGAAAGTAATCGTTAAGAAACCTGTTCCAATTAACCAAAGCGAAGTGAATCGCATCTTAGGCAAAGTAGATGAGTCTGCTGCTGTTGAAGAATTTGCTTCAGTTACCTTTATTAAAGGCGAAACCGTTCGTGTAATCGACGGTCCATTCGCAACTTTCGAAGGAACGGTAGAAGAGATTCACGAAAACACGAAGAAATTATCCGTTATGGTTAAGATCTTTGGGCGTAATACACCTCTTGAATTGAACTACGCTCAAGTAGAAAAATAAATTTCTCTTTCTAGAGAAGCTTTAAAAGTCCTGAACGAAAATTCAGGACTTTTTTTTGCTTAAGTATTTGTATTATAGAATAAAAGCCCTAATTTTGCAGTCCGTTTAAAAAGCGGCAATCTCTGTTTTGAAAATTTCAAGAGGGGATTGGGCCGGAACGTCATTGTTACGCGGAAAGGTCACCTGGAGGGGAATCAGATAAGGAAGCTTCCACCCTTATTGGCAGATAAACCTCTAATTCACTAAATAAACGATGTTTTAACATGGCAAAAGAAATAGCTGGCTACGTAAAGCTTCAATGCAAAGGTGGCCAAGCCAATCCTTCACCACCCATCGGTCCTGCTTTAGGTTCGAAAGGATTAAATATCATGGAGTTCTGTAAGCAATTCAATGCGAGAACTCAAGATAAGAACGGCGTAGTATTGCCGGTCCTAATTACCTATTACGCAGACAAATCGTTTGATTTCGTTGTAAAAACACCTCCTGCACCAATTTTGTTATTGGAAGCAGCGAAAGTTAAATCTGGTTCAGCTCAACCTAACTTGAAAAAGGTAGGTTCAGTAACTTGGGATCAAGTACGCGTTATCGCGGAAACTAAGATGCCGGATTTAAACTGTTTTACAGTTGAAGCAGCAATGAGTATGATTGCTGGAACGGCTCGATCAATGGGAATTACTGTTTCTGGTGATAAACCGTTCTGATTTAACCATCAGAAATAAACATTTTAATTAAAAGGTAATGGCAAAACTTACGAAGAAAATAAAGGAAGCCCTTTCAAAATACGATGCAACGCAAGCGTATTCGCTTGAGAAAGCAGCGGAGATTTTGAAAGAAATTTCTTATACAAAATTCGATGCCTCAGTGGATATTGATGTCCGCTTAGGAGTAGATCCCCGCAAAGCGGACCAAATGGTTCGTGGCGTGGTTGCCCTACCTCACGGAACCGGGAAAGACGTACGTGTACTTGTATTATGTACGCCCGATAAAGCAGAGGAGGCAAAAGCAGCCGGTGCTGATCACGTAGGATTAGATGATTACATTGCAAAAATCGAGAGCGGTTGGACCGATATCGACGTAATCATTACTATGCCGACTGTGATGGCAAAATTAGGCCGTTTGGGACGTGTTTTAGGACCTCGCGGTCTGATGCCTAATCCAAAGTCAGGTACTGTAACTTTGGAAGTAGGAAAAGCAGTAAACGAAGTAAAAGCTGGTAAAATTGACTTTAAAGTTGATAAAACTGGTATCATCCATACCTCTATCGGTAAGGTGTCCTTCGGAGCTGATAAAATTGTAGATAACGCTTTAGAAGTAATCAACACGTTGATTAAATTAAAGCCGTCTTCTGCAAAGGGAACTTATGTTAAATCGATCAACTTATCATCGACAATGTCTCCGGGCATCATCATCGATAAGGGAACTGTAGCTGGATTGTAATCATGACAAGAGAAGAAAAAAATCAGATTATTGATGAGTTGAGCGAAAAGTTCGTTGCGACTCCGTACTTCTACATTGCAAGTACAGCCGGTTTAACTGTAGCCGAAGCAAATCAATTCCGTAGCCTTTGTTTTCAGAGAGGTGTTGAGTACAAAGTATTCAAAAACACGTTAATCTCTAAAGCATTAGCTAAAACGGGAACGGATTATTCCTCTTTAGATGCAGAAGTTTTGACAGGAATGTCAGGTATCATTTTCGCAACTGAAAATGCTAAAATACCTGCAAAATTGATCAAAGACTTCCGTAAAGAAGCAGGAAAAGACAAAATTGCATTCAAGGCTGCGTCTATCGAAGGTGGTATTTATATTGGCGAAGGTCAATTAACAGCACTAGAGAACATCAAGTCGAAAAACGAGATGATTGGCGAAGTTATTGGCTTATTACAATCGCCTGCTAAAAATGTTGTTTCAGCATTATTAAGCAGTGAGAAGAAATTAGCTGGTATCGTGAAGACTTTGTCTGAGCGCCCTGAGTAATTATTACCAAGTTTTACCGGAGTGAAAACTCCAATAAATTATTAATTCTTAACAATTAAATTTTCAAAAAATGGCAGATTTAAAAGCGTTCGCTGAACAATTAGTGAACTTAACTGTAAAAGAAGTAAACGAATTAGCTACTATCCTTAAGGATGAGTATGGTATCGAACCAGCTGCTGCTGGTGCTGTTATGGTTGCAGGTCCTGCAGCTGGTGGCGCTGAAGGTGGTGATGCTGCTGCTGAGAAATCATCTTTTGATGTAATCTTAAAAGCTGCGGGTCCTAACAAATTAGCGATCGTTAAATTAGTAAAAGACTTAACTGGTTTAGGTTTGAAAGAAGCGAAAGATGTAGTTGATGCTGCACCGAAAGCTGTTAAAGAAGGTGTATCTAAAGACGAAGCTGAAGGTTTGAAAAAATCTTTAGAAGAAGCTGGTGCTGAAGTTGAATTGAAGTAATTCAACCCAACCTATCTTACGAAAAAAGGGAATGGCAACATTCCCTTTTTTTTGTTTAATCCCTTATCTTTGTCCACTCGTTTCCTAATTCATTTATGCACAATCTGATCAAAATGCTTCCTGATGCTATCGCAAATCAAATTGCGGCAGGTGAGGTAGTACAGCGACCAGCCTCTGTGGTAAAGGAATTGATGGAAAACTCCATCGATGCAGGCGCTAGCTTTGTACAATTAATCGTGAAAGAAGCCGGCAAAGTCAGCATTCAAGTAATCGATGATGGCAAGGGAATGTCACCACAGGATGCGATTATGTCTTTTGAACGACATGCCACTTCCAAGATTAGCAAGGCAGAAGATTTGTTTGCAATTCGCACGATGGGATTCAGAGGAGAGGCTTTGGCCTCTATCGCCTCAGTAGCCCAGGTGGAATTAAAAACTCGGCGTGAAGATGACGAGCTCGGTAGTTTGTTGCGCATGGAAGCATCTGTGTTAAAAGCGAATGAACAGGTAGCCGCCCCTAAAGGAACGTCAATTCTTGTCAAAAACCTGTTCTACAACATCCCCGCACGGCGTAATTTCTTGAAATCAAACCCGGTGGAGATGCGCCATATTTTGGACGAGTTCCAACGTATCGCGTTAGCCAATCCAGAGATCAAGTTCTCCTTAGTCCAAAACGAACAAGAAACCTATGCCCTTCCCGTTGAAAAACTGGGTAAGAGAATCGTGGACTTGTTTGGCAAAACCTACCGAGAACAATTAGCAGCCTGCGAGGAAAACACTAACTACGTCAGCATCAAAGGCTATGTGGGTCGTCCAGAATACGCAAAGAAAACACGCGGTGAGCAATTCTTCTTTGTGAACAATCGATTCATCAAGAGTTCATACTTGCACCACGCGGTGATGAGCGCTTATGAACGTTTAGTGCCCGAAGGCACCTTCCCTTTCTATGTGTTGTTTCTGACGCTAGATCCCGCGCATATTGATATCAATGTGCATCCGACAAAAACGGAGATCAAGTTTGATGATGAACGATCGATCTATGCGATTTTACAAGCGGCCATTCGTAAGACACTTAGTTTAAATCATCTCATTCCCTCGCTCGATTTCGATGCGAACGTAAACTTCCGTAATCCCGGTGGGGATCCGGCATCTACGGGCTCGATTCCTTCGTTTTCAGGCTCGAATTCCCCTCGTCCTGTTCAAGATGCTTGGAAGAAGCTTTACGAGGGCTTAAATGATAATATTGAAGCTTTTGAACGGGGTGATGTAGCTGAGCCGACATCGAATTTATTCAGTGAGCCGGCCACAACGATTCAAAGCAAGGCCAATACGTGGACTGCGGACAGTTCTTCGCACACGAATTTCCAAGTCATTCAGATTCTGAATAAATTTTTGGTGGTGACCCTTTCTGGCGGAATGTTGCTTATTGACCAAAAGAAGGCCTACCAGCGGATTTTATTTGATCAATTCTCAGAGAATCTTGTGAAGAAGAATGGCGTCTCTCAGCAATTATTATTCCCGCAGATTTTACGAATTAATCCAGCAGACGCTGTATTAGTGGAAGAGATCTTAGGCGATATTACTGATTTAGGTTTTGGGCTAACAAAGGATTCAGAAGAAAATTACTGGATTCAGGGGGTGCCAGCTGGAATAGGTGAGGAAGATGGCCAGAATTTATTGGAAGGAATTTTAGAACAAGTGAAGAACGAGGCGTCAGATTTAGGCCAAAACCACTCCGAAAAAATCGCGCGCATTCTGGCAAACCGTGCGGCAATTCGATATCAGTCGAAAAAACTTTTAGCAGAAGAAATGTCCGCTTTAGTAGAACAATTATTTGCGAGCACAAACCCATCCTATTCTCCGAATGGGGAAATTATCAGCCGTCAATTAAATGAGGCTGAAATCGGTCAATTAATTGGCTAATTCTTTGGCACGATCCTTCGCCGCAATAATTCCTTTTTGCAATCCTTCAGCGACTAAATGTTCTTGGAAAACCTTTAATGCCGCTTCTGTTGTACCCCCTTTCGAGGCAACCGCTTGAATTAATTCATCCAACGTCTTATCGCTGGTCTGCATTAAATGATAGGACCCTAGCATCGTCTGCTTAACTAAAAGAGACGCCATCGCTGGTTCAAAGCCCATCTGAACGCCAGCATCAATCATCGCCTTAATCAAATAAAAGAAATACGCTGGACCACTACCGCTCAAACCGGTCACCGCATCCAATAAGCCTTCTTCCTCTAAGAATACCGCGCGACCCGTTGAATTGATTAGGTTTTCCACCTTCCGAATATCCGACATCCCTACAGCGGAAGCAGCCGCAAAAGCTGTCATCCCCATGCCTAAAAGTGCAGGCGTATTAGGCATCGCACGAACCACTAAATCATGTGATAAACTAGCTTGGATATTCGCAATTGGAATACCGGCCATAATGGACAAAACAATCTGGTTTGGCTGAATAAATCGAGCTAATTCTGAGGAGACAGACGGATAATCTTGAGGCTTTACTGAAAGAATAATCAAATCAGCCACGGCCACTTTCTCCGAAATAGTATCAACTACGATCCCCGCTTTTTGTTCTTGCAGAATATCACCGCGCTCTTTATTCTTTTCAATCAGAATCAGCTCCTCCTTTGAAACCAAATTATATTGAATGAAGGAATTGGCGAATGCCATTCCCATATTTCCACAACCAATGATCGCTATTTTCATATTACTTTGTTTCAAATAGTTTGGCCAAATACTGGTCCAAAGCCGCCCCTCTCAATCCTTTAGCTATAATTCTGCCAGATGGATCCAATAAGAAGGTCTGCGGAATGGAGTTTACCTGGTACGCTTGCGCACCTGCAGAGTTCCAATATTGTAAATCAGATACATGTTTCCAGACTAATTTGTCTGTTTCGATTGCCTTCAACCAAGCCTCCCGATTTTGATCTAAACTCACACCAAAAATCTCAAACCCTCGATCTTTATAGGCTGCATACGTTTTCACTACATTCGGATTCTCCCGGCGACATGGTCCACACCAGCTAGCCCAGAAATCAATCAACACATATTTCCCTCGCAACGAACTTAAAGCCAATTTAGGCCCTTCAGGCGTCGCTAAATTAATCTCCGGAGCCATTGCCCCTTCATTCACTCCCTGTAATCGCTGTAGGTTAGTAACAAATTGCTGCACCTGTGGATGATTCGGCCTAGCCTTCCCTAACCTATCCGCAATTTCCATCAGCGAAGCCATCTCCTTCTCCGCAGGCAAAAAATTCGTAGCCCATAGCGCCACTAAATGACTCCCCATCTGTGGAATCAGCGCTTTGATCTTATTCGTGCTAGCTGTTTGAGCTTGGGTAAACTCCGCTTGAATACGTTTCTCTTGCTTTTGATCCAATTGAATCTCTTGGTTCCACTTGCGGACTTTGACCTCCATTTCCTTCGAAATAGCCATCAATTCAAGCATAAATTTTACATTAGGGTAATCCCCTTTCATCGTAAAGGAACTCTTACCCTCCTCATCATTGATTCCATCAGCGACGATATCAATGGTTTCTCCTCCTTCTAAAATGACCAATACTTTTTGTGGCTTAGGCGTGTCAAAAAAATTCAACAAGTAGAAAGACCCTTGGTCTTTTACTTTCCCTTTAAAAGTTACTTTACGTTGAGCAGATGGACTTGCTGAGTCGATCTTAACCATCTTGCCTAACTCATTAATGTATTCTAAATAGATTTTTTTACCCGGAACAACTGTCTTCGCTTCGACGCGTAACTCAAAATTTTGAGCCTGAATGGCGGTCGCAAATAACAATATGATCCCGATTAATCTCATTTATGCTTTCGCTAGTTCTTCTGACATTAATTGATTCACACGCTTGGGATCGGCAGTTCCCTTCGATTTCTTCATCACTTCTCCGATGAATAAGGCAATCAAACCTTTCTTCCCTTTTTGGAATTCTTTCACCTTGTCCGGGTAAGCAGCAATCGCTTCTTGAACCCACGTAATTAATTCATCACCTGATTGTGCATTCAACCAACCCTGCTCCTCAACGATTTGTAAAGGCGATTTACCAGGATGTTTAATGGCCAAAGGAAATAATTGATGCGCCGCCAAATTATGTGTCAACGTCCCTGCCTCTACCAAATCCACCAATTCAGCCAAGGTCTTAGGACTTAATTCAAATTCCGATATCGATTGATTCGTATCGTTCAAATGTGACTTCACAGGCCCCATTAACCAGTTCGAAATCGATTTATACGCTTTAGAATAAGCTGCCACCTCTTCAAAATAGATCGCCATTTCTCGCGTATCCGCTAAGAAGTGTGCATCATAAGCAGGTAAGCCAAATTCCTTCACTAACTTTTGCTCTTGTTCCCAAGGCAATAAAGGCATTGCTGCTTTAATATCTTGTAACCAAGTTTCTGATATCTCCAAAGGTGCCAAATCTGGTTCAGGGAAATACCGGTAATCATTCATCGTCTCTTTCACCCGCATAGAATGCGTCGTTCCTGTATGAGCATCAAAGGTCCTTGTTTCTTGAATTAACGTACCACCTTCGTTTAAAACCTTCGTTTGGCGAACGATTTCGTGCTCAATTGCCCGTTGAATATTTCGAAGGGAATTCATATTCTTTATCTCGACTTTCGTACCCAAGGTAGTCGTCCCTACTGGGCGAATCGAAACGTTAACATCCGCTCGCAAAGAGCCCTCCTCCATATTTCCATCACAAATCCCTAGGTAGCGTACTAATTTACGTACCTCAGAGACTAAGGCAAATGCTTCTTCGGAGGAATGTATAGAGGGTTCAGTCACCATCTCAATTAAGGGTGTTCCGGCTCTATTATAGTCCAAAAAACTAAAGGGATTATCTCCTTCATGCAACGATTTCCCCGCATCCTCTTCTAAGTGAATGTGGTGAAACTCCATCCTCTTATCCCCTTCCTTTAGATGAACCAAAACCGAACCACCTACACAAATAGGCGTTTTGTCCTGGGTAATTTGATAACCTTTGGGAAGATCAGGATAAAAATAATTCTTGCGATCAAAATACTGTTGTGGAGCAATTTTAGAACCAATCGCTAGACCCATCTTTATAGCAAACTCAACCACCTTTTTATTCAAATAAGGTAATGTCCCTGGATGACCTAATGAAATGGGAGAAATTAAGGTATTCGCTTCTTGACCAAAAAGAACAGGGTCGCTCGCGAAAATCTTCGAATTCGTCTGCAACTGTGCATGAATTTCAAGGCCAATAACGGGTTGATAGGAAATGCTCACTGAATAGTATTTATAACCGGGATAGGATATAAAGATACAAAATTCCCGCGTTTAAAGATATCAACTACTTGATTTTGCACGTACAAGCCGTTTTATGCTTGTAATTAAACCAATAGGCTAAAGTAATAAAGATGCCTAATGATAGGCCAAAAATCCATTCGATCGACTTCATTCCAACCAGCGTATCCACTAGTTTAATCAATACCGCTAAACCCAAAAAATACAAAGGCATCGGTTTTCTATGCTTACGGAAATCTTGCCATAACAGAAGCAGTGCCATCCCAAAACTACCGATAACCAAAACCCATTCAGCCAAAGGACTAAAGGCAATAGAACTAGCTAAATAAGGAGCTGCAAATAGAATAAGTGGCAAAGCAAGGCAATGTATTGCACAAAGAAGCGAGAGAAAAACTCCCACTTTTTCTGCTGGCAATAAATGCTTATACTTGCTATTAGACATTTAACTAAATATTAAATTATGATTGTGTTTGCAATAGTGTTGCAAATATACTCAAGAACGAGCAATTCGCAAAAGGAAATAAGATTATAGATAATAGAGTAGAGAGAAGTCCGGAGGGAGGGAGTCCGGAGGGAGAGAGTCCGGAGTCACTAGTCAAAGACCAAAGTTCAAAGACCAAAGACCTTAGTGCGCGGGGCGATATTTCCTTAAGTGGATAAAAAACGAGGCGGCAGCCTCTTTTTTATGCCCTATCTATACTCTTTGCTCTATACTCTATAATCTCTACTCTATTCCCTGCCGACTGCCCACTGCCGACTGGTCACTTTTGAGCATAAAAAAAGACCCACACTCATCGTGCAGGTCTTTTTAAATAACTTGGAGCTTACTTACTTTCCCGGGTTTGATCCCAGTATCATCAGCGGTGCGGGGCTTAACTTCTCTGTTCGAGATGGGAAGAGGTGAACACCCGTCCTATCGGCTCCATACTTTTTGCAAGGTTTTAGCCTTTAGCCATATTG
>CANFWR010000078.1 GCA_947450865.1 Cytophagaceae bacterium | reverse complement strand
CTAAACAGTGACCATTAATAAGGGCACTATTAAAGGGATCAATAAAGCGCACCTCCTGCAGGAACGCGAACCTAGCGCCGCTAGGCCGAACGAAGCGTAGCGTAGTGAGGCATAATAGATACTATCAATTTGCTTTAATAGATCCAATGCATTTGCTTCATATGGAACCTACGCGACCACATAAAAAAGACCTGTACGAAAGTGCAGGTCTTTTTTGTTTTTGAGAGATTATTTTAATTCTGAATACATCTACAGGAGAACCCATATCCCCTTTCAAAGGCAGGAAAGGTTCTATCTGAGGTTGTTAGTCTTAAAGTGTAGCTTTTATTATAGTAATAAGCATCTGTTATAACTTCATCAATACTACTTGACCAATAATAAGCAGCTGCCACGCTAAGAGGAGCTCCATCAGTAAAATTCCTAAATGAGGTAACATTGGGCAATTTTAATGGTGAAGCATATGCTCCACCAGCATCTAAAGTACTCCAGCTAGTAGCTTCATCCATCCATTCTTGCTTAGTTGGAATTCTAAACCCAGCGGGACAAGGATTGTTAATTCCATTGACCCCTTGCCATAAATTATTATTTGATGTTGTTAACCAATCACGCCAAGATTTAATAAAATTAGAATTTCCTGGAGTTATGGTTGCAGATTGTGTTGGAGTTGTGGCTGAATTTGTAAGTTGATGCCCATCTGAAGCTCGTCCCCATTGGTACAAATAACCGAATGAATTTATATCAGTAGAATTTGCTGCGACACTTGTTGCCCCTAAATTTCGGTCCATCCAAATTTTTCCTGTAGCAGATGTTACCGTATTAATGAAAGCAAAACTAACTTCTGGGCCATAACTTGTGCCAACTGCATTTGTAGCATAGGACCTGATATAATAAACAGTATTTAAAGTTAAACCAGTAAGTGTACTGGTAAAGTTTCCTATGCCAGTTCCATCATTTGTTTTGGTTGAAAGTGAAACCGTAGGACCGCTGCTTGTACTCCAAACAACTCCTTTTGCCGTTACTGCAGACCCTTTATCTGAAGTAACATTTCCACCGGACATTGCCGTTGTATTTGTTAAATAGGCTAGGCCATTTGTCGCGGCTATTACAGGACCAGTGGGTGCTAGCAAATTATTATGTCGTTGAAACATAATTTGTTGCGCATTTGAACGAATTGCAACCAATAATATAATAACCAAAAATATGTTTTTCATTAATAAATTTTGAATGATTTTACTTTGAGTTATCTTCAAATTAAAATGATCTCACTGCTCTTATAAAGTGCTCTGATTCAAAGGGATCAGGAAAACCGCCCCCCGAATATCTACAATAATAAGACCCGAGGTCACCAGGTGACGCTGGAATATTAGTTGAAGACCAATAGACATCACTATTAGACAAACCTAAAACAACTTTTTTCGTGAACATTAAATCTAATTCATATTGTGTTGGCACCCTCCAGTCCATGAAATTTTTACCTGCAACACTATGATAGGTTGGATCTTTTAAATAATCATTTGCAAGATATAGTGTTGAAGGAAATTCGTACGTTTCCACAACTAGCCCATGTTTACCATTAGGTGTAACATAAATTACATAACCACCTAAGTCATTATTTAGGCCCGTTGTATAGGTGATATTTCCAGAACCTCCGGATGATGAAGCAACTGCCGCAGTAACAAATGCAGTCGTTGCAATTTGCGTACTATTGTCACCAGCTGTTGCCGTGGGAGCAATAGGAGTTCCTGTTAGTGTAGGGGATGCAGATAATACAACATTTCCTGTTCCGGTAGATGAAGTTACACCTGTTCCACCATTTGCAACCGGCAAGGTTCCTGAATAGGAAGTTGCTGTAGTTGACGGAGTTGTCCAAGTTAATGTTCCACTACCCGTTGTGGTTAAAATTTGATTTGCTGTACCATGTGCAATTGGATAAGTTACTGCGCCCGTTGTCAAAGCTCCCGAGGTAGTAACACTAGTTATAGATGCGTTTCCTAATTTAATCGTATTTGAAGATGAAACGGTCGCTCCACTTCCGATTGCAGTCACATTGGTGAGCGTATTAGTACTAACAGCCGTATTAGCACCTAAAAATGTATTATCATTAGCCGTGGTATTTGAAATGCCTGAATTATATCCAATTGATGTATTTCTTATGCCTGAAGTCGTACTAGGTAAAGCATTAGAACCAACCGCAGTATTAAAGGATATATTTTCTCCAATATTTGATAAAGCATAAGAGCCAATAGCAGTATTATAATTTCCATAAAGTTGATTAGGAGTTCCGGTGCCGCTAAGTGCTTTATAACCAAAAGCACTATTATCAGCTCCATCTTTCAGGTATTGACCAGCCAATGAACCTACTGCCGTATTTCTATTGCCACCTCCAGCATAATTTGCTCCTGCGATTACATTGTAACCAACAGCTGTGTTGGTATTATTATTATTTTTTCCCTTACCTATTGTAAGTCCATTTACTGTTAAATCATAAGCACCTAAATCTACAGCACTGGTGGCCCCAGTATACGGAACACCACTACCACCGCTACTTGCAATGGTAATTGTACCTGTTGCATTTGTAATGGATATACCTGTTCCGGCAGTTAAAGTAGATCTTGTAAATCCTGTTCCGTTTCCAATGTCTATTTGGCCATTTGCTGGTGTAGTTGTCAATCCTGTACCACCATTGGCAACCGGCAAAGTACCTGTTACTCCAGTGGCTAGATTTGTTGAAGAATTTGTTATAGACTGGCCATATCCTTGACCAACACTCCAGAAGCAATTTATTCCATCATAATAAAAATTCAAAATATCTTTTGCACCTCCAGTAGAGGATAATGCGATTGTAGTTGTAGAAGTTGATCCTAAAATTTTATTAGCGGTAGATGGCAAAGTAATATTTCTTCCACCTGTTACATCTTGCGTAATCACCAAAGTTCCATATGAACCTGCTAATGGATTACTAGAAAAACTTAATGTTCTATCTCCGCCTAAGGTTACACTTGCATTTAAACCTAGAGTAGGATTCCAAGATATTGTAGCTGCATCCGTTAAAACTTGTGGAGTTGATGCATATATAGGAGTAGTAACTGCCCCTGTAAATGTTTTTGCACCAGCAATAGTTTGTGCATCTGTAGAGATTAATCCTGGGTTAGAACCATCTGCAGCAGCAAGCGTTAATGAAGTTCCACTTATTGTTCCACCACTTGCATAAGATGTTACTGTTGTATAAGTTAAGGAACTCACACCTCCAGTTATGCTTGGTATATTCAAAGTTGTCCCAGATAATGTTGCAGCACCAGTTCCTGTTGTAGTCAATGTAATGGGTGCTTGATAATCCGTTCCGGCAACTGCAGCTGTCATTGCATTTGTTCCATTTCCTTTAACTAAGCCGGTTAAAGTAGTAGCGCCTGTACCCCCTTTCGCAACTGTTATTCCTCCTGCCAGCATCGTATTTGTAACCTTTCCAATTCCTATAACGGTTGCCCCTTGCGTTCCAGACACATCTCCTACCAAAGAGCCTGTAAAATTCAAGGCAGTCGTAGCAGATGTTGCAGAATTAGCAGAGTTTGCCGTAGTAGCATAACCTGCGGAACTAGCTGTAGTTGCAGTTGCAGCATTCCCATCAATTGAAACACCCGTTAATGTTTGAGCAGCTGAACTTCTATTATGAGCGATTTGAGTTGTTCCAACATAAAATGTACCTGAAGGTGCAACATAATCTGTTCCTGCAACTGCAGTTGTCATAGCACTAGTTCCGTTCCCTTTTACTAAACCAGTTAAAGTAGTTACTCCTGTACCACCATTAGCAACTGCCAATGTTCCTGAAATAGTACTAGCATTAACTGCTGAAGCAACTGTAGGAATATTTAAAGTTGTACCAGATAAAGTTGCAGCACCTGTTCCTGTTGTAGTTATTGTAATGGGTAATTGATAATCTGTTCCTGCAACGGCTATTGTTGGAACACCAGTTGATGTTGTATTTTTTAAAATACCTGTTGACAATCCAGCTAATGAGGTTCCATTTATTTTACCCACCACAGTAGAAGATTGTGTTCCTGTTACATCACCTGATAAATTACCTGTAAAACTTGTAGCTGAAGTTGCTGTAGCAGCATTTCCTGTTGTACTTTGATTCAAAGTAGGTATATCATCTGCTACCAATGCTCTAAATGATGGTGTTGCTCCTAAACCTGAATTATCTTTAATTGTAATATTGTCAAAATAAACTAGCGTTTGACTATAATCCGACGTAAATCCAAAATAAGTGCCGTTCCCTAAAATGTGTGTACCGCTATTACCAACATAGGTTCCATCTAAATACCAAGTTGTACCTCCCTGTGTTCCATTATCAGTCACTATTTTAACTGAATGCCATGTATTTGCAGCAATTGTTAATACATCAAACCCTATTGGAGGATAACTCCATGTGTCATTATTTCGAAATCCATTATTATTATTAGTTCCTGATGAAATTCTTAATCCTACCCCATTTGACCCATTGCTTTGGTTGCCAATAACAAAACCACCCGTTGAGTTTGCAGCAAGACGTATGTCAAATTCAATAATTTTATTTTTAAAGTTCTGTCCAAAATCTTTATACATATAATTTTGTCCGGCGTTTTTAAAACTTGAGCCTGGATTTCCAATCGTATTGTCAATTGTAACTCCTGATCCAATCGTAAATCCACTTGTACTTGAACCATCATAGGTAACTAATGTTACAAGGTTAGAGGAAGGTCCTGCTAAAACTGTGTTTTTAGTTTGTGTACCCAAACTAGCTAAAGAGCTCCCCCATGTTGGTGCACTTGTTCCATTAGATGTTAACACTTGTCCAGTCGTACCTGCTGCCGTTGAAGCAAAAGCAGAAGTATTTGTTGCATAAATAATCCCACCTTGTGTAGGAGCTGTCGTTGTACCAGTACCACCATTCGCAACCGCTACTGTACCTGAAATACTACTCGAATTAACTCTAGCACTCATAACAAATTCAGTAGTAGCTAATTGAGTAGTACTAGTGCCTGCTGTTGCTGTTGGCGCAGCAGGTGTTCCTGTAAAAGTTGGAGAAGCAATTGGTGCTTTTAATGCAATGTCTGATGAATTAGCTGTTATACTTGATGTATTAGCTGATACATTATTTGTTAAAACTAATTCAGCTGCAGTTGCCCTAGTAGCTTCTGCAGTAATTGCTGTTGCATTAGCTGTGATACTTGCAGTGTTCGATGCCACATTAGTATTTAAGGTTGTAATATCAGCTATGTTGGTTGTAATACTCGCCGTGTTAGATGCAACACTATTTGTTAAAATTAATTCAATTGCAGTTGCTCTTGTGGCTTCTGCTGTAATTGCTGTTGTATTAGAAGTGGTAATAGAAGTATTTGAAACTACATCGGCATTAAGTGTCGCAAAATTGGATGAAATTGCATTCATTGTCGCTGTATTCGTAGCAAGATTTGCATTTAAGGTTGCAATATTATTCGTATTAGCTGTAATACTCGCTGTATTCGTATTTACGGAAGAAGTTAATGTGGCCAAATCTGCAGCATTCGCTTTCAATGTTAAGCCCGGCACCGTAGGTGCGTCCGCTGTACCACCTAAATCTCCCGCTAGTTTAATTTTACCTTTTGTGGTCGCATCCGCGTCCGTAATAGTAGTTGATCCGCCTCCTGATTGCACACGAGCATCTACATAATCCTTCACCGCCTTAGCACTTGGATATTTTATATCTGAGGAGCCATCCGTATTAACATTTAAGCTTTTATTTGCTGAGTTCTCTTTTAAATTAAGAGACGCAGAAACATTAGCGCCATTCGCTTTTAATGCCAAAGCATTAGTTATATCTACCGAGTTTGCTTTTAAATTAAGCGCTGCAACTACATCACTTGTATTTGCCTTTAAGGCTAATCCCGGCACCGTAGGTACGTCTGCTGTCCCTGCTAAATCCCCTGCTATTTTAATTTTCCCTTTTATATTGGCATCTGCATCTGCGATGGTGGCTGCTGCCACTTGAGTTACCACGAATGTTTTGATGGTACCTGTATCCGCTTTCGCAGCTAAAGATGTACTCATATCGGAAGCATTAGCTTTTAACGCTAACCCCGCCGTAACATCACTTGCATTAGCCTTCAAATCCAATGCCGCCCGAGTCGCCGTGGAAACGGGCTTCGCCGCATCAGATGTGTTATTCACTTGATCTAAACCTAGATTCGCCCGCGCATCAGCAGCAGTTGTCGCACCTGTTCCGCCATTAGCTACAGGCAAAACGCCGCTTAATTTACCTGCCGTTTCGGCAAATAAAGCGTAGGGATTATAGTTGAGTTTTTGATCTGAAATCTTGGTGTAAGAACTCCCTTGATTAAAACTCACAAAAACCTGCAAGCTCTTTTGAGAACCATCCCAAACCAAGGAATTAAAGGATGTAGAAGAAACAGATCCGATCAACAAATTCACAAGACCATAGTTATCTGTTTTGGTTTTGTGCACCTCTTCGAACTGCAAGGTGGATCCATTGTAGATGCTAAATTTCATCCACACATCGCCATTGACTAAAGGCTGGCTGGAGATGTCCTCACCAGGAATTTCAATCTTAGCAGGGTCGAGAATAACGGCTTGATAGGAGAGACCCTTTTGGGAGAAACCTATATACGAAACCAAAAGAAAAATTAGAGAGAATAAATACTTTTTCATGGAACAGATTATTTACTAAGGCTAAGGCCGATGCTAAAAGTTGATGGAATGAAGTTTAAAGTTGAGCTACCGAAATTGTAGCTGTCCAAATGCTGGTATTTCACAAACACGCCCACCTGCGGGCTGATTTGTTTAGAAATTTCAAACGAGTAACCGTACATCGTTCGCGTCGAATTGAACTGATCATCGCCGGACAAATCGACATAATGATTTAACAGAAATTGATTGCCGTTGACCATTTTGGAAACTGATGCGTTTGCTTTGGCGATAAACGAAATACCTTTTCCTAAGGAAAGCTTAGGGCCGATACCCGCGTTAAGACCAATGAAATCAGTAGCATAGGAAAACGGAATGTTTTGCACATCGCCCACGTTGTTGAATTGGTTGTAGTTAATGCCAAAATCATACAAGAACGATTTGGAAAGCTTAGACTCACGCGACAAACTCAAATGCAATCCCGATGATGGGCGCAAGAATGACGGATTTGCCCCCGCTGAATTGGTGAAGACGTAAGAAGTAATGTTAGATCCAACAGCGAACTTATAGCTCTGGGCAAAGGAAGAAATACTAACAAGTAGAAGGAGTAAAATTCTATTCATACGTTAATTTTTAATGAGTTGTTTAGTGATGACTTGATTCCCGCTCACCAGTCGGAGGATATATTTGCCTGTGTGCAGGCGATCAAAATCGAGTAGTTGAACTTCGCTCAAGTTTGCCGCAATCTCAGATGACCATACGCGCAACCCATCGATGGAATACATTTCCACTTGACTAGGATAGGCACTCGAACGAGAGAGTTTTAAACGAACCTGAGAGTTGAATGGATTAGGGAAAACATCTAATGAAATGGCCACATTGTTTTCAATGGAACGACTCGCAAAACGCGCGGATGGTTGCAAGAATCCTTGACGCATGATGTAGCCGCCAGCAGGACTAGTTCCTGTCACCACCGATGACTGACCTATCGACTGCAAATAGGTCGAGCTGCCTATGCCGGAGGATAGGGTGGCGATCTTTGCGGGGTTCGTTTGTGCGATAGATAAATAGGAGAATAAAAAGAATAAGATGATTATAATCTGGGGGTAAATTCTCCTAAATTTTAGTAAAAAAGTAACCGTTAAAAAGGGGGATTTTTCGAAACGAGCCATCAATTTTTTATACGTAAATGCTTATTGATTTGGTGCAAAACAATTGATTTTAAAACTGATTCTGGACGTATTTGTGAGTTTAAGAGTCTAAAAAGGCATAATTAAACATCTTGTGCTTTGATGAAAAGTTTAAATATGCCATTTTCATACTACATTTGAATTACCAATTTTTGTGTATGATTCTATCGATTTTACTGCTTACGTTTATTTTGACTATGATATTATTTCTGAAGCATTTCAAGAAGAATGCAGGGATAATATATTTAGTCATTATACTCTTTTTGTTTAGCCTTCGCGAGATTCAATTTTACGCTCATCAAACACTTCAATATCCGGAAATTTTAGCCCTATTGAATGTTAATATCTTGCCTTTTACCTTGTTAATAGGACCTTGTATTTTGTATTTTGTCAAAAGTTATCACAAGGGACGTTTATTTATAGATAAGTATTTCTTGATTCATCTGATTCCTAGTTTATTGATGATAATCAATATTCATCACTATTTTTCTATACCTTTTTCACTAAAATTGAACCATTTCGTATCGGATGTTTTTCATACAACAGATCACCTTGATTTAGATTTAATTTTACTATTACCTTATGCCTTTACGGTTATAATTCCTTTCCCCATTTCCTTTCTTTATATTTTTTATGCTGCTTTTTATTTATTCAAAGAGTATAGGCGTGAATCATTTCAGAAAAAATATAAAATGCTTCAATTTTTGATTCAGTTTTTATTTTTAGCTGTATTAAATTATGTCCCTTTATTGGTATTTATAGTTTGGCTTATTAACGAGAATGGTATAGGTAATTTGTATTTAATGCGTTTCCCACCTAGTTTCAGTTTTGAATATTTGTATTTATTCTCCTTAGTTCTACCGCTTAGTTTCTTTCTTTTTCCTGACTTTCTTTTCAAAGCTGAATTGAAGTTTTTTTCTAATATTTCCTATCTAGACAAATTTATTTTAGGGGGTTCCTATTTAGATCATAATTCACTCTCAACGATGAATCAGGCTTTGCAGGATTTTGATCAAATTGAAAAATATGTTGAGTCAAAAAAACCTTATTTGGACCTAGATTTTTCAGTCCAAAAAATTGCCCAAGAACTGCAAATTCCTAGAAATCGAATTTCAGAGGCTTTTAGTGTTAAATTAAATAAGTCATTTCCGCAATACCGAAATCAGTTACGCATTCTTCATTCCATTGAAATGCTGAAGAATAATTTTCACAAAAATTATTCTATTGAGGGAATTGCTGTAAAATCCGGCTTTAAAAATAAATCGACTTTTTATGCCGCCTTTAAATCCGAAACTGGCTTGAGGCCCATTGATTGGATAAAGGAAAATCTTCAATAGTCTTGAAAAGACCTGCACATCCTTGCAGGTCTTTTTTGTTTTTTCTTCTATCTTTAAGCAACCTATTTAAAACCATGAAGAAAATCCTTACTCTGTGCTGGTTAGCACCCTCCCTTATTTTTGCGCAAGAAATTAAAGTGCCTGCCGGCTTTCACGTCAGTGAAATTGGAAAAAATTTAGGCTCCACGCGTCATATTGCTGTTTCGAAGCAGGGCGATGTGTATGCTAAGTTGTCTAAATTAAAAGAAGGAAATGGTATCGTCTTGTTGAAAGACAAGGACAAAGATGGGGTGTATGAGGAACAGACTTTGTTTGGGAATTATACAGGCACAGGTATCGCGATTCACGATGATTATTTTTATGCTTCGTCGAATAAGGGAGTATTTCGCTATCGATTAAATGAAAAGGGCGAGGTGGCTGATTGGAATAAATTTGAGACGATTGTGGATGGTTTGCCGGATCACGGTCGCGATAATGCGAAGTCGTTTACCTTTGATCAGGACCGCAAAAATATCTATGTGACGATTGGATCTTGGAATGATCCGTGCAGAGAGCCGGGGACGGGGAAAGGGATGAACCCGTGTGCGGTGTTGGATTCCGCGGGTGGTGTTTGGCGTTTTGAGGCGGCTAAAATGAATCAAGGTTTCGCTGATGGGACGCGTTTTGCAACCGGTCTGAAGAATGCGGTAGGAATTACCTGGAATAATACGACGAAGTCTTTGTTTGCAATGGCGCATGGACGGGGTCAATTCCACGATTTTTATTCCCAATATTATACGCCAAAACAAAGCCAAGAGCTTCCTTCTGAGGCGATGTATGAATTCAAAAAGGATGGCGATGATGCAGGTTGGCCTTATATTTATTACGATCACTTTCAAAAGAAGAAGATCGTTGCTCCGGAATATGGTGGGGACGGAAAGAAGACGGGCGGAGAAAAAGCATTAGATCCCGTAGTCGCTTTCCCGGCTCACATGGGTCCAAACGATATCCTATTTTATACAGGAACAAGCTTCCCAGCTCGCTATAAAAATGGCGCCTTCATCGCTTTTCACGGTCAATCGGCTGAATTAAAGAAGGGATATTTCGTAGCCTTTGTCCCTTTTAAGAATGGGAAACCGTCTGGCCCTTGGGAGATATTTGCGGATAATTTTTCCGGACAAGACTTGGCGAAACCCACAGGTCCCATCGAACACAGACCTTGCGGCTTAGCTCAAGGACCGGATGGCTCCTTGTTTGTGAGTGATGATTTGAATGGAAGTATTTGGCGAATTAGCTACAAGAAATAACTATTTCAGAGCCTTTTGTAATACTTGAATTTTCCCATCGATCGATTTAGGATCATAGGTTAATCCTAAGATTTTAGCCACAAAAGGGTAGACGTTTACATTCTCGAATCCATCCAGTTGAAGTCCAGATTTGATGGCCGGGCCCCAAGCCTGGAAGCTAGCACGCATTTCGGGTAGCGCGGTGTCGAAACCGTGTTTGCCCTTTGAGGTTTTGCGCGTAGAGAGATTGAATACTTGCGGGAGTTTGGGTACTAATAAAAGATCCCCTAATCGATTATAACGATCATCTGCTTTGCGGTAATGCCAATACGCCGGGGTCTCATCTAGCCGAAAAGTAGTAAAACGCGTATCCTTTTTCAATTCCTGGTAGGTAGAATCAATTTTCGATGGATCTTTGGCATACACATGCAACAAAGCATCGCCCCAAGGCACCTGAAATGCCGCGG
>CANFWR010000077.1 GCA_947450865.1 Cytophagaceae bacterium | reverse complement strand
TCGTCCGTGAAGCCCACAATCTCCCCCTTTTCACCAATCTTCAAGTCGGCCAAATTTGCCATGCTCACTATTTAGAATAATTCAAAATTAGACACAAATGTACTAAGTATTTCTGAGCTAAAAAATGATACAAATAGTTTTTTCTGTCGTAAATTGCAGGTTCATGGCATTAACAGAAATTTTCGTGTTGATTCGCAAAGAAATGCAATTAGAGTGGCGCAATAAGTATGCGATCCATGGTCTAGTGCTGTACTTAGCCGCGACCATTTTCATCTGTTATTTATCCTTTAAAGCCAAACAACAGTCCATCCATCCGATTATGTGGAACACCTTGTTTTGGATCATACTTTTATTCTCTGCGGTAAATGCGGTAGGCAAGAGTTTTACCCAAGAATCTGCAAACCGAAACATCTTCTATTACACGTTTGCGAAGCCTGAATCGGTCATTTTTAGCAAAATTATCTACAACACGTTAGTGATGCTAGGCGTGTCCTTGATCGGCATTTTCTTTTACTCCTGGGTGATGGGAAATCCAGTAGGTAATATGCCACTGTACCTGATTTCACTTGTTTTGGGCGCCATTGGGTTTGCTTCGACACTTTCACTAGTGGCAGGAATCGCAGCGCAGGGAGAAAATTCAGCCACTTTAATGGCAGTGATGAGCTTCCCGCTCATCATTCCATTACTTTTGTTGTTATTAAAATTGTCCAAAAGTGCTCTTGACGGCATTTCACTCTCAGAAAATTGGGACGAGATCGCCATTTTGGGGGCTTTAGATATCATCGTTATTGTATTTTCTGGGATCCTTTTCCCGTATATATGGAAACATTAAAACGCCAATATTGGAAGATTTTGTCGATCATTTTATTGATCTACACCGTCTATGCCGGATTTAACGGACAAGTGCCGCGTCAGCCGATTTTGAACGAGACGATTCGTAACCTGTATTTCCACGTGACGATGTGGTTCACGATGATTTTCCTGTTAGGAACATCTGTTTATCATTCGATTCAATATTTGCGCAAATCTGATTTGAAATCTGACCTCATTTCGAGCACTTATGTAGAGGTGGGGATGGTTTTTGCGGTTTTAGGTTTGATTACAGGAAGTGTTTGGGCGAAGTTTACGTGGGGTGATTGGTGGACAAATGACCCTAAATTGAATTCGGTGGCGATCGGCTTATTGATTTACCTGGCTTATTCGCTAGTGCGCTCTTCGATGCCAGATGAAATGCAGAAAGCCCGCATTTCGTCGGTTTACAACATTTTCGCGTTTGTAATCTTTATGGTATTGATTTGGATTTTGCCACGCATGACAGATTCGTTGCATCCAGGTAATGGAGGCAATCCTGCTTTTTCCAAAATGGACTTAGATAACCGCATGCGAATGGTCTTCTATCCAGCCATTATTGGGTGGACGTTATTAGGCTTTTGGATTGCGCAATTGCGTATTCGGATTAAAAACATTGAACAACAAAACGAGTTATAATGAAAGCATTTCTTTTATTCTTAGTAAGCTTTACGATTAGTTTTACGGCCAGCGCTCAGGCGAGCGATATCGAGATGGCAGATCAATTTCGTGCAGATGGAAAAATCTATGTGGTCATCGCGGTGGTTAGCGTCGTATTGATAGGGTTATTTGCCTATTTATTCCGATTGGAGAGAAAAGTCACTGAATTAGAAAAACGCAGCAAATGAAAAAGACACACATCATTGGATTAATCTTAATTGCGGTTGCTATTGGAATCATTATGATAACAACAGCTGACGTAAGTACCTATGTAGGTTTTGATGAGGCGGAAAGCATTTCGCAACAGGATCCGAGCCAAAAAGTACACGTAGTGGGAACCTTAAAAAAGGATGCAGCTGGAAAAATTATGGGCTTAAACTACAACCCTGCCTTAGATGCAAATCGCTTAGAGTTTTTAGTACAAGACAGTTTAGGTCGCGAAAACCAAGTGGTATTCGCAGGACCTAAGCCTCAAGATTTAGAAAAATCAGAGAAGATTGTTTTAGTAGGCAGTATGCATTCCGATAAGGTATTCTATTGCGATAAAATTAATTTAAAGTGCCCTTCTAAGTACCAAGAGGGTAAAATTTCAGCAGACTCAAGCGCCTCAGTAGCCGCAAAAAATTAATATGATACACGAAACCATCGGTTCGGTCGGGCATTTATTTGTCATCGTTTCCTTCGTAACAGCGCTATTAGCGACTTTTGCGTATTTCAAATCGACGCAAGCCGCAAATGAGATTGAGAATGATTGGAAGATGACGGCGCGCGTTTTGTTCGGGCTGCATTTTATCTCGGTGATCGTGGTAGCGGCGAGTCTTTTCGTGATCATTTACAACCATTATTTCGAATACCATTACGCGTTTACGCACTCCTCGTTGCAATTGCCTACCATGTTCATGATCTCCTGTTATTGGGAGGGGCAAGAGGGTTCGTTTTTGCTTTGGATATTTTGGCAGGCGATTTTAGGTCTGTTATTGATGATCAAAAATCCCAAATGGGAGTCTCCAGTGATGACGGTTTTTGCGCTGGTTCAAACGTTTTTGACTTCGATGATTTTAGGAGTTATTATTCCTTGGATTGATTTGAAAGTGGGTTCTTCTCCTTTCTTGTTGTTGCGCGAGGCACAGCCGGATTTGCCGGTATGGAGCATGCAGCCTAACTTTATCCCCAAAGATGGTCGTGGATTGAATCCATTACTTCAAAACTATTGGATGGTTATTCACCCGCCTACCTTGTTCCTGGGATTTGCATTAACATTAGTTCCGTTTGCGTATTTGATCGCGGGTTTGTGGAAGAAGAAATTAACGGAATGGGTGATGCCAGCTTTGCCTTGGGCCCTTTTTGGCGCGG
The DNA here is from genome assembly GCA_947450865.1 of Cytophagaceae bacterium. GTDB lineage: Bacteria > Bacteroidota > Bacteroidia > Cytophagales > Spirosomataceae > Aquirufa. The sequence continues at coordinate 8,349 of CANFWR010000077.1, read as the reverse complement.
GAGTTTTAGGGATTGGCATTATGATGGGCGCTTATTGGGCTTATGAGACCTTGAACTTTGGGGGGTATTGGAACTGGGATCCGGTAGAGAATGCGTCATTTGTGCCTTGGTTAGTCTTATTAGGCGCTATCCACACGATGATTGCGCACAAAACGTCAAGCTCAGCATTAAAAACATCGATTATTTTAGTGATTTCGGCATTCATTTTGGTCTTGTATTCGACTTTCTTGAACCGTTCGGGAATTCTTGGAAATGCCTCCGTGCACTCCTTTACGGACTTAGGTCTATCAGGCCAGCTGTTGTTGTATATGGGAACCTTCCTTTTGGTAGCCATTGGTATGTCGATTTATCGGTGGAAGGATTTACCTAAGGACCAAAAAGAATTAGGCACGTATAATCGAGAGTTTTGGGTTTTTGTGGGTGCGGCCGTTTTAGGATTATCGGCTTTTCAATTAACTTTTACGACTTCGATCCCAGTTTATAACAAGATCGCTGAGGCTTTTGGTATTCTTTCTAACATCGCCTTACCTGCAGACCAAGCAGAACACTATAGCAAGATCCAAATCTGGATTTTCTTAGCCGTGGCCATTTTAAGTGGTATCGGCCAATATGTATGGTGGGGAAAAATCAAGCAGAGCACCACTTTCAAACCTTTGTTAAGTCCAGCTTTAGCGGCTACTTTATTGAGTGTGGTATTCATTAACATCGGTAAGATTTACACGTTTTCGTACATCGCCTTGTTATGGAGCAGTTTATTCGCGGTTTTGGCGAACTTCAAAATCTTGTGGTTCCTGATTCGTGAAAAATTCTCCTTAGTGGGTGGAGCCCTGGCACACGTGGGATTAGCGATTATGTTAATCGGAATTTTGTTCTCTGCGGGTTATTCCAAAGTCGTTTCTTTGAACCGCTCAGGCTTCGCGATCAGCACGAAAGTGGAAGAATTCACGAAGGATAACAACAAGGAAAACAAGGAGAACTTGCCGCTTTGGCTAGGTCAAGGAGCCCAAATGCAGGACTACTTAGTGACCTACAAAGGACGTCGCATCGAGGTCCGCGGACACAAAGGCTATTTCAATAAGAACGATTTTGAGATTATTGAAGGCGATTTTCATGCGGTAGCTTTGAAAAACATCGAACGCGATGGGGTGAAAATTGCGAGCAAAGGCGACACCGTAACGGTGGAACCGGAGAATACGTATTACGAATTAGAATTCAAGAACGAGGAAGGAAAAGCGGTTTCGCTCTTCCCAAGATGGCAAGTAAACCCGAAAATGGGAACAGCCATTTCACCAGACGTGAAACACGCATGGAACCACGATATCTATACCTACGTTTCCCTTGATCCTCGCTTAGCAGCTGAGGCAGGATCGGAAAAACAATGGTCGCAGACAGAAGCCCAAACGGTTACCACCGGCGACACACTCTTCATTAATGACTTTGTTGCCATCCTAAAAGAGGTGAATCGGGTAACGAATGTGGATGGAGTAGAATTAGGCGCGAATGACGCGGCGGTTCAAGCGAACTTCCAGGTTTTTGGCAAAAACTCACAGCAATTTACCCTAAGTCCTATATTTGTGATTAAAGGGGGAATGGTTGCGATGCCAGCCTTCGAGAGTGAGGAGACTGGAATTAAGATTAAATTCACGGGCATTAACCCGCAGGCTCAAGAATTTGGTTTTGCGTGGAATACGACGCAACAAGAATTAATCGTCGTGAAAGCCTTAGAAAAACCCTATATTAATTTAGTTTGGATTGGATCTATACTGATTTTCATTGGTTTATTTATCGCGACCTATCGCCGTTTAAAACCCGCAACTGCGGCTTAATATGGGAAAGAAAGAGATCTTAAGTTTAGCAGCAGCCATCGGATTCATCCTTATTTGGATCATTGATTTGAATAGCCCAACGCCTGCGGAAGTGAAGGGCCAGTTTTGGGGAGAAATATTCTACCATTATGGTTGGTTAATGTATGGCGTAGGCTGTTTGTTCTATTACCAAATCGCGAAAAACGAACGGATCAAAAAAGAGAAAGATGGAACCAAGTAACATCAGTTTGGATAATGCCCAAATCATTGGCATCATCGCCTCGATGGTATTCTCTGCCTTCTTTTCTGGCGTCGAAATGGCCTTCGTTTCCTCGAACAAATTGTACTTTGAGCTCAAGGCAAAGCAAGACATTCTGAGTGCTAAAATTATTGCGAATTTCAACCAGCATCCCTCCCGCTTCATCGGCACGATGCTCATCGGAAATACCTTATCCCTGGTGGCCTATGGTATTTTCATGGAGGAATTTTTACACCACGTCGTGTTGCATTTCTTGTCCATCAATGAAATTTTAGCCCGATTAATTGCCACAATCGTAGCGACAGTTCTCATCTTGATGACATCTGAATTCACCCCTAAAAGTGTCTTCTTAATCAATCCAGATGCCATTCTAGAATTTTTAGCGATTCCGATCTGGGTGATTTATACCTTGATGTTTCCCTTAGTTTGGGTGACGGTGGGTCTGTCTAAATGGTTTATCACGAAAGTTATGCGCCTCAGTTATTCGGAGGAGAAGCCGGCCTTCGGTTTGACGGATTTAAACCATTACCTCCAAAACCTAAACCGCAAAATATCCACCGAACAAGAAGCAGAAGTGGATCACAAAATCTTCCACAATGCGCTGGAATTTAAGCAAGTGAAAGTACGTGATTGCATGATCCCCAGAACGGAGATTACAGCGATTGATATAGAAGATGGAATTGAGAAACTGAAAGAGGTATTCCTGGAAAGTGGACACTCGAAAGTATTGGTTTATAAAGAGACCTTAGAGGAGGTAGTCGGCTACTGCCATTCTTTGGCCCTATTCAAAAAGCCTAAAGACTTGCAATCCATTCTGACTAGTATTCCGATTGTTCCAGAGGCAATGCCGGCGAATGATTTAATGATCAAGTTCTCAAAAGAAAGAAAATCACTTGCTTTAGTGGTAGACGAGTTCGGTTCAACAAGTGGGTTAGTGAGTATGGAAGATGTGATGGAACAGATTTTTGGAGAGATTCAGGATGAATACGATGATTCTGAAGACTGGATTGAGAAGCAAATCGATGAGACTACTTTCGTGCTTTCTGGCCGTCACGAGATTGATTATTTGAATGAAAAGTATGAGTGGAATTTGCCTGAGGGCGATTACGAAACCTTAGGAGGGATGTTGATCAGCTTGTATGAGGATATTCCGCAAGAAAATGAGATGATTACCTTAGCGCCTTTCCAGTTTCAAATTTTAACGACCACTGATGCGCGAATTGATACTGTCAAAGTAATGATTACGGGCAAAATTGCCCCGGCCCCATCATCTGAATTATTGCATTAATACCCGCTGCAAGGTTTGGCATTTCATTTGGGTTTCCTGCCATTCCTTTTCTGGAATTGAATCTTCCGTGATGCCACATCCGGCATAGAATACGGCCTTAGTACCTCTGATTTCCACCGTACGCAAATTCACAAATAAGTGCGTGGCATTCCCAAGGTTCACAGGCCCTACATAGCCTGAATACATCGAACGATCGTGACTTTCCGTTGCCGAAATAAAATCAATTGCTTCCTGCTTAGGCGTTCCACAAACTGCGGACGTAGGATGCAATAAGCCTAACATCAAACCAGGCAATTGCGGAAAATCCATCGCTTTCGTATCGACAATATACTCGGTTCTCAGGTGCAATAAATTTCCGGTGGAAATAGTTTTAGGGCCTATTTCTGTATATTCTCTCAAACGAATCTTCTTGAAACAATCGATAATATAGCGACTGACGAATGCCTGTTCTTCGATCTCTTTTTGGGACCAACGAGCCTGTGAAGCAGATATCGCAACACCATCGGCATCAACCCCTGATTGAGTACCTGCTAGAGAAATCGTGCGGAAAATTCCGGCTGCATTTTGTTCGACTAAAATTTCTGGAGTCGCACACATCCAAACTCCGCCTAAGGCTGGAATGGACAAAGCACATACAAAGGCATTGGGGTAAGCGGCGCCTAATTCTTCGAGCGCCGCCATCACAGTAAAATCGGCTGGCAAATCTTGCTCATCTGTTCTGGACAAAACCACTTTTTGTAGTGGACCTTGTTTAATCGCTTGAATAGCCTCCGCCACCCAGGTCATAAATTGTGTTTTCTTAACTGGATTTTCAGCGGGTGCTACGAAAGGTTGCGAACTTTCAACTGAATGAAGCGGAAAAGAGGTTACCGAATCTGCTTGTAGAAAATAGGGTAATCCGATAAAAGGGACGGCTAAAAAACCGGATGCGACATTAGCCAGATTCCAACCTTCCTCCAGTATAGTTCCACCTGAAAAATCCTGCAAAAGAAAGGCCTTCTCACCGTGCGGCAAGCGCCAAGCCGCTACTGCGGCTCCTTTTGCAATCCCCTCTTCCCAAGCTAACCCTTGTTTCATTATAATGGAATAATTGCCACCGTCAAACGGCTAGCACAAATCAAATTTTCTTCCTCGTCGTGGATCTTAATTTCGTACACATGAATCTTGCGACCAATGCGCAATGGGATACAAGTTCCGACCACATAACCACCTCGCGCAGACTTCAGATGGTTCGCATTGATCTCCACGCCCACACCCGTTTCTGTCTTAGGATCTTTCACGGCTAAAACCACCGCCACACTTCCTAGCGTTTCCGCTAAAACTACGGAAGCTCCCCCATGTAACAAACCTAAAGGCTGTTTTGTTCGGTGATCGACCGGCATTTTGGCCTTAATAAATTCAGGCTGAATTTCCGTAAACTCAATACCTAAATGCTCGATCATAGTTCCCTTCGACATCGAATTCAATGTGTCTATGGAGATGGAAGTATTAAACATATATTTCGTAATTTTGGCTAAAATTCGGAATAAAATACGATTAATATGCAAGCTCGGCCTGATTTAGTGAAAGATATTTACCTGATTCGCCACGGCGAAACGGAATACAATCGCAAAGGGGTCGTGCAAGGCAGTGGGATTGATGCAGATTTGAATGAATTAGGCCAAAAGCAGGCAGACGCTTTTTTTGCGCATTACAAAAACCTCCCAATTGATAAAATTTACACTTCGGCGCTTCGTAGAACCCATCAATCCGTGAAAGGATTCATCGAAAAAGGACTTCCTTGGGAACAACACGAAGGTTTAAACGAAATTTCATGGGGAAATAAAGAAGGCAAATCGCCCAACACAGAAGACGATTTATACTACAAAAACCTGACCAAAACTTGGCGCGAGGGCAATGTACACGTACAATCCGAGGAAGGCGAAAGTCCTATTGAAGTATTAGAGCGTCAAAAACCGGTCGTCGATCTACTACTTTCTAGACCCGAAGAAAAGGCTATTTTAATCGCGATGCACGGACGTGCGATGCGGGTATTACTAACCCATTTGTTTAATGCTCCACTCCACCAGATGGATAATTACGCACACCAAAACTTGTGCCTCTATCACTTACAATACGATTATTCAGCCCAAGAATTCAGACTGGTCAAAGGCAATTGCGTCATCCATTTAGCAGGTTTACCAGAATCCATGTAATATGTTACGAGAACGCATGTATTGGGTGTTTCAAGGCGGCGGTTGGTTCGCTTGGATTCTCAATGAGGCGGTATTGTACACGAATCAATATGGCTGGCATTGGGCCTGGTTGTACGCGTCTATGGCCAACATTTCATTAGCCATTTTACTAACGCACCAATACAAACGTATCGCGAAGCATTTTGCCTGGCAAGACTTGCCCCTTTTTGCGATGTTACGCAACCATTTCATTGCCCTGTGTGTCATGGCCAGTTGCCTTGTTGCGCTGAATTTACCCATCGACCAATACTTATTAGGCGAGAATTTTGAGGTCCAAATAAGCCCCTTCATCATCACCCAATACCTCTTTAATTTTATGAAGCCGCTGGCGATTTGGATGTTGATCTATTTCTTCTTCCAATATTCTAAAAAGCAACTCGTGATGGAGCGGGAAAATAATCAACTAGAACGGGCGATTCAGGAAACAGAGGGCAAGGTTTTGCGCGCGCAGATGAACCCCCATTTCGTATTTAACGCCCTGAATAGTATTCGTGCCTTAATCACAGAGGATCCATCGAAGGCGAAAAAAGGGATCAACCAGCTCTCCAAGCTACTCCGCAGCTCCCTCTTAACCGAGCGCAAAAAGACGATCTCCATCGCAGAGGAATTAGACACAATTATCGACTACCTAAATTTGGAAAAGATCCGCTACGAAGAGCGCCTGACTTGGAAAGTGGATGTAGCGAAGGAAATAAATCAAGCCCAGATTCCGCCCATGTTATTGCAGACTTTAGTGGAGAATGCGATCAAGCACGGTATTGCGCATTCCGCAAAAGAGGGATTAATCGAGATCAAAGGGATGGTCATCGGGGATCAAATTCAATTACAAGTCATCAATCCGGGGCATTTGAAAAGCCGAGGGGAATCCACGGGTATTGGTTTAATCAATTCTCAAAATCGCCTCACCTTATTGTTTGGGGAGACCGCTCATATTGACTTAAAACCTTTGGACAAAAATCGCATACTTGCTTCCGTCACGATTCCGTACCTTGCTGAAACAATAGCCTAAATCCTATATGAGAGCCATCATTGTCGACGACGAACGCCTTGCCAGAAATGAACTGAAACGTTTATTAGAAAATTTCCCGTCCATCGAAGTGGTCGGCGAAGCAGCGAATACGGAAGAGGCTAGTCAACTCATTGAAGAATTACAACCTGATGTGGCGTTTTTAGACATCCAAATGCCCGGCAAAACGGGTTTTGAATGGCTAGAGGAATGGGATGGTTTTCTGCCGGAAATTATCTTCACGACAGCTTTTGACGAATATGCGCTGAAGGCATTCGAGGTGAACGCTTTGGACTATGTATTAAAGCCGATTGAATTAACTCGTTTAAGTGAGAGTATTCAGAAATTAGAATCCCGTTTTCAGCGTCCAGCTTCCACGGAGAAATCGGTTACAGCCAATCACGTATTAGGAGGCAACGACCAGATTTTCGTGAAAGACGGGGAGAAATGTTGGTTTGTGCGCTTGGATCGCGTACGCTTGTGTGAATCGATGGGGAATTATGTGCGCTTGTTTTTTGACGACCAAAAACCTCTCGTCTTAAAATCCCTCAATTCCTTAGAAGAACGCTTAGATCCGAAATTATTCTTCCGTTGCAACCGCAAACATATCGTCAACCTGAACTTCATCGAGAAGATTGAACCTTGGTTTTCCGGTGGACTACAAGTAACCTTAAAGGGAGATAAAGCAGAGAAAATAGAGATTTCTCGTCGTCAATCCATCCGCTTTAAGGAGCTTTTGTCTCTTTAGTACTTTTAGTGGTTCGCGCTGGTGCTTCCCCTAATAAGAATCCATAAGGTTCTAAATTAGGAATCGAATCGAATATCACTTTCATCACCGCAGTTAAAGGCAGCGCTAAAATCAATCCTGGAATTCCCCAAAGCAATTCGCCGCATAACAAAGCGAGCATCGCTACCATCGGGTTCATACTTACTTTAGATCCAACCACTAAAGGTGTGATGAAATTCGCTTCAATAAACTGAGCCGCCGCTACCCACGCTACCACGGCTAATGCGTGCGATGGACTCAATGTCACTAGGCTCAATAAAATAGGCAACAAGGCTCCCATCCAAATGCCAATGTAGGGAATCAATAAAAGTATCCCCGTTAAGAATCCAAAAAAAACGGGATAATCCACCCCAATCCACCAAAATCCAATCGAGTTCAACACCCCCACAATTAACATCACTACCAGTAATCCCACTAAATACCCTTGGACTACAGATCCCGTTTTTTCCATCACTTTCGTCAAAACCTGCCCCTCTGTTTTTGGGAAGACCTTCTGCAAAAAGCTTTCAAAGAAATCTCGGTAGAATAAAAAGAAGAAAGTAAAAACCGGTACTAAAATTAAGGCCGTAATTGCGTGCAATGCCGTCGAAAACGTCGTGCTAATGATGACCCCAGAATTCTTTAATAAGGCCATTAATTCATTACTCAACTCTAACATTTGCTTCCGGCGTGAGATATTGAAATTCGCAGAAATGAAGGATTGTAAACTAGAAATCCACTTTTCAGCTTTTTTCGCAAAGAGTGGAAGCTCAGAAGAGAATTCCATAATTTGCATCCCAGCCACAAAAAGCAAAGAAGAGATCAAGGCAAAAGTCAGCATAATGGCGATGAAGATGGCGAGGGCGCGGGGAAAACCTTTGGCCTCCATAAACTTACTCGCAGGCAATAATAATAAGGACAAGACAAGGGCAAAAGAAAGCAAAATTAAGAGGTCCTGTAATACGTAGGCCGCTGCAATAATCAAGGCCAT
>CANFWR010000076.1 GCA_947450865.1 Cytophagaceae bacterium | reverse complement strand
TCGTTACGGAACATTTTACCGAACTCATACACCCCATCAAAACCACCCACGATCAAACGCTTCAAATACAATTCATTGGCGATACGCAAATAAAGAGGCATATCTAAGGTATTGTGGTGCGTTTTGAAAGGACGAGCCGAAGCTCCGCCGTGTACCGCTTGCAATACCGGTGTTTCCACCTCTAACCAGCCACGTTCGTCGAACATCGCACGCATCGTCGAAATAATCTTCGCACGCTTAATGAAGATATCTTTTACGGATGGGTTAACAATTAAATCGACATAACGCTGTCTGTAACGCATTTCTGGATCAGAAAAGGCGTCATAGGTTTGGCCATCTGCTTCTTTAACGACAGGAAGTGGCTTTAAGGCTTTGGAGAGAATCGTAAACTCTCGTACGTGAACAGAGATTTCTCCCATCTGCGTCGTGAACACATATCCTTTTACACCGATGATATCACCGATGTCTAATAACTTTTTAAATACCGTATTGTACAAGGTTTTATCCTCGCCCGGACAAAGGTCGTCGCGGCGGAAGTACAATTGAATACGGCCATTCGCGTCCTGAAGTTCTGCAAAAGAGGCATTTCCCATAATACGGAAGCCCATCAAGCGACCTGCTAATACAACGTCTTGGAAGTTTCCAGACTCCGGTTTGAATTCTGTCAAAATCTGATCAGAATAAACATTAACCGGGTATTCCTGTGCAGGATAAGGATCAATTCCCATCGCCAATAATTCTTGGCGCTTTTGTCTCCTCAATAATTCTTGCTCACTTAAAATCATTTGAACGTGTTTTTACGAATGAACCACAAAATTAGCCATTTCCTTTGGGATTTAAAACTCTTAAAACTTGTTAATGGGGTTGTGCGAGCCTAATTTTCAATTAAATTCGCAGTACAAATTTTAAATTTATAAAAGCCAAATGGAAATGAATAATCAGCTTAAGTCGTATGCGATCATTGCATTAATGTCCAGTGGAGTCACTTTAGGTGCCTATTCTCTTTTTAATTTAGGAAACTCGTCCGGATTCTCGGATGCGCCATCCGCTTTCACCACTTCCGTATCCAATCAAAACGTACCTGGAAATCCAGGCGAATTCACTTATGCAGCAGAAAAAACAACTCCTGCTGTGGTGCACATTAAGACGAAGATGGAAGTACGTCAAAGACAACAACAATTCTCGAGCCCTTTCGATGATTTCTTCGGATTTGGAGATCCATTCGGTGGTGGTAGTCGTAGACAACAGCAACAACCACAAGAAGCGTCAGGTTCTGGGGTAATCATCTCAGCAGACGGCTATATCGTAACGAATAATCACGTAGTGGCGGAAGCCTCTGAAGTAACCGTTATCTTAAATGATAAGCGCGAGTACAAGGCGAAAGTTATTTCAACTGACCCTTCATCGGATTTAGCGGTCATCCAAATCAAGGAAACGAATTTACCATTCTTGACTTTTGGCGATTCTGACGCACTTCGCGTGGGCGAGTGGGTATTAGCCGTGGGTAATCCTTTCAATTTAGAATCAACTGTTACGGCAGGTATTGTTTCTGCCAAAGGTCGTCAAAACATCATCGACCGCGATTCACCAGATGTGAATCCATTAGAGTCCTTCATCCAAACGGATGCTGCCGTAAATCCGGGCAACTCTGGAGGGGCTTTGGTGAACTTAAAAGGGGAATTAATCGGTATCAACACCGCGATCTACTCTCGTACAGGTCAATTCGCCGGCTACTCTTTCGCCGTTCCAGTTAGCATCGTGAAAAAAGTGTCAGGTGACTTAATCAAATATGGTAACGTTCAACGCGGTTTCTTAGGAGTTCAAATTTCAGAAGTGAATGCCAAATTAGCGGACGAAAAAGACCTTAAAACAAGTGCTGGCGTGTACGTGGGCGGTTTCTCTGAAAACTCAGCTGCGAAAGATGCAGGTATCAAAATCAACGACGTGATCGTTAAGATCGACGGAGTGGAGACTAAATCTTCTGCGAAATTAATGGAAATCGTGAGCAGAAAGCGTCCAGGTGAGGCTATTCAAGTAACGGTTAACCGCGATGGAGCTACGAAAGAATTCAAGGTAACCTTGAAAAACAAAGATGGTAACACCGAAATCGTGAAAGGCGACAATTCTCCTGAATCAGCTAAATCAGAATTCTTAGGTGCTAAATTTGCGAGCTTGACTCCGGCTGAGATGAAGAAATTTGGCGTAAGCTCAGGCGTAAAGATCGCCGAAGTATTGCCGGATGGTCGTCTTGAAATGTATGGACTTGCGAAAGGTTCTGTCATCACTAAGATCAACGATAAGGTGATCAATACGCCTAAGGAAGCGGTTGAGGCTTTGGAATCCAGAAAAGGACGCATCAAGCTGGAAGGTGTTGATGTGGATGGTTCGAGGTTTATTTATGTGCTTTAAAGAGTAGATTATAGATTATAGAGTAGAGAGTATAGATGTAAAGCATAAAGCAAAAAGAATAAAGCATAGAGGTGGAATCGCCGGTGGCGATACGTTTGTGAAGGATTTTTCACAAATTCATCCGCGAAGCGGATACCCACTTTATGCTTTATTCTTTGTGCTTTATTATTTAATAAGTAGCGACAACAAAAAAGCCAGAGCTTCTCTCGAAACTCTGGCTTTCTTTATGCACTGAAGAAGATTACTTCTTATAAGTCACTGTTTTAACCGCTTGGATCGTACGCTCGATGCTTGGAAGAATTTCTTCGATCAAGGTAGGTGCGTATGGAAGTGGTAAGTCACGAGAGTTTACACGAACGACTGGAGCATCTAAGTAATCAAATGCCCAACGTTGTAAGTGGTAAGCAATCTCAGATGAGATAGCCGATAATGGATTTGCTTCTTCAACCACAACGCAACGATTCGTTTTCTTCACTGATTCTACCACAGTGATATAATCAATTGGGCGAACCGAACGTAAGTCGATTACTTCGCAAGAGATTCCTTGCTTCTCTAATTCTTCTACCGCTGGCATTACTACGCGAGAAAGCATTTTACCAAAAGTTACGACAGTTACCGCTGAACCTGGTTTAACGATGTTCGCTTTACCGATTGGGATTAAGTATTCACCTTCTGGCACTAAACCTTTGTCACCGTACATTACTTCCGATTCCATGAAGATCACCGGATCGTTATCACGAATCGCTGATTTCAATAAACCTTTGGCATCTGCAGGATTCGAAGGAACGACTACTTTTAAGCCTGGAGTATTGGCATACCAGTTCTCAAAGTTAGACGAGTGTTGAGAAGATAATTGGCCCGCATTTCCCGTAGGTCCACGGAAAACGATAGGGCAAGAATATTGTCCACCGGACATAGACATCAATTTAGCAGCTGAGTTGATGATTTGGTCAATCGCTACTAAAGAGAAGTTAAAGGTCATAAATTCAACAACGGGACGAAGGCCATTCGCTGAAGCACCTACCGCAATACCACCAAAACCTAATTCAGCAATCGGCGTATCAATAACGCGCTCAGGACCGAATTCGTCCAACATTCCTTGCGAAACTTTGTAGGCACCGTTGTATTCCGCTACTTCCTCACCCATTAAAAAAACAGATGCATCACGTCGCATTTCCTCTGTCATTGCCTCACGTAAGGCTTCTCTAAACTGAATCTCTCTCATAAAAAAATGTAAATCTTGTGGGATTAACAAGCGGGTACAAAATTAGGCAAAAAATAGTCCATTTTCACAAAATCGTGGTAATTTTGAGGAATCCATCGAAGAAATAATCTTATGTCAGTCGAAATCGTGCCTATTTCAAATTCTTTGCCGGCTTTTTTAAGCCAAAATGCCTATTTGCAAATAGCTGTTCTCGTAGACGAGCAAACTTCGAAGCATTGCCTTCCGTTAATTCAAGCGTATTTACCCAAGGGTTTTATCAAGATTCAAATCAAATCAGGTGAGAATAATAAACACCTGGCGACTTGCGAAAAGGTTTGGGAAGCAATGACGAAAGCAAATATGGATCGCCATGGCTTGTTGATCAATTTAGGAGGTGGGGTGATTGGAGATTTGGGAGGATTCTGTGCTTCTACTTATAAGCGTGGAATTGACTTTATTCAGATTCCCACGACATTGTTAGCACAGGTAGATGCGAGCGTGGGCGGAAAATTAGGGGTGGATTTTCAGGGTTTAAAGAACCATATTGGGGTATTTAATTTACCTAAAACGGTGTTGATTGACCCTACATTCATACAGACATTACCTGCAGCTCAAAAGCTTTCAGGATACGCTGAAATCATCAAGCATTGCCTCATTCGTGATGCGGAGAAATGGGAGCAAATCAGCCATACTGATTTTTCTGAGGTTGATTTCGCTAGTCTTATTCAACATTCCGTTGATATCAAGAAGGCGGTGGTGGCTGAAGACCCGACAGAGAAAGGATTGCGAAAGATCCTAAACTGGGGCCATACGCTAGGTCATGCCGTGGAAACCTTCTTATTAGATCAAGGAAAGCGGAAGATTTTGCATGGCGAAGCCATTGCTGTGGGGATGATTATGGAAGCTTTTGTGGCCTTTCAACGTGGATTGATTAGCGCAGACGAATTAGGGGATATCGAAGTATACTTGTTTGAGACCTATGGAAAGGTGTCACTGAAGGCTTCTGAGATTCCTGCTATTATTGCCTTAACCCTACAAGATAAGAAGAACAAAGGTGGAGAAGTTCGCTTCTCGCTGTTAACGGGTATTGGCGATTGTGGCTATGATATTCCGGTAAGCAAATCGGAAATGAAAAAAGCCATTGAGTACTATATTGGGTAATTACTCTATTACTTGCGGCACCTTGAAATAGGTGTCGTTTGTGTCAGGACCTAAGGCAAGGGCTTTGGCACGATCTAAAGTCACTTTACCCTCATCCTCGCGGAAATGATTTAGGGCAGACGTCATGTGGACCAAAGGCTCCACGGACGACGTATCCACCGAATTGAGGGCTTCCATCCAGACTAACACCTTGTTAATGGAATCTTGCATCTCCCCTAGCTTGGATTCAGGCATTTCTAATCGAGCCAAATGCGCGATTTTCTTCACATCCTCTTGACTAACCTTCATTTTCTTTCGGTTTTAATTTTTTATCGTCTGGCATATGCTTGTCCAAAAAGGCATTTAACTTATCCCGATCCAGACTAGACGTGATGGTTCCTAATGAATCAATATTCATTTCAAATCCCGCTAATTCTGGATGAACGGTGGGTAATTCCTTCTTTTTGTCCTTTTTGGCCATTTTATTTTATAGTGCAGGGAATTTTGCCAAAGCCGTAGCCAATCGCTCGATCACCTCCGCTTTACCCCATAATTGCATTGAAATCATCAAATCCGGACCCGCTCCGTTTCCACTCAAGGCCACGCGCAAAATCTGCATCACTTTACCCATCTTAATGCCATTCGCCTCTAAAACTTCGTGAATCGCGTGCTTGATACCTTCCGGCTCCCATGATTCCACACCAGGTAAAGCTTGTGCAATAAATTGCAATCCGCTCAACGCATCTGCATTCCACTTCGAAGCTAATACCGCTTCATCGTAAATCGCTGGACGAGCTTGAAACTCCGCCACTTTCACAGCTAATTCTTGTGGGAACGTAATGCGATCTAAGAATAAGTGCACAAAGGCAAGACCCTGATCAGCTGGTAAGTTAGGCAAATAATCTGCCGCTAAAGCAGCCGGATCTTGTTGTTTAATGTATTGCTCATTAAACCATTGGGCTTTTTTTACATCGAACTTCGCACCTGCTTTATTAATGCGCTCTAAAGAGAAGGCATCCGCTAGTTCTGTCAAACTGAACATCTCTTGCTCAGTCCCTGGATTCCAGCCTAAGAAAGCTAAGAAATTCAAGGTTGCTTCTTTTAGGTAGCCTTCTTGCTTAAATCCTTTCGAAACTGCGCCTGTCGCAGGATCCGTCCATTCCATGGGGAATACCGGGAAACCACCTAAATCCGCGTCTCTTTTGGACAACTTACCATTCCCCTCTGGCTTCAATAATAATGGCAAATGGGCAAACTGAGGAGCTTTCCAACCAAAAGCTTGGTACAATAAAATATGTAATGGCGCTGATGGCAACCATTCTTCACCCCGAATCACGTGGGTAATTTCCATAATGTGATCATCCACCACGTTCGCTAAGTGGTAGGTAGGCATCCCGTCCGACTTCATCAAGACTTTGTCATCAATGCTGGACGTGTGCACGTGTACCCAATCGCGAATGCTGTCTTGGAAACGCACCTCCCCTTTCGCTGGAACTTTCAAGCGAATCACGTAAGGTGTACCTGAAGCAATCAATTGTTCTACTTCAGCTGGAGCCAAAGCAATCGAATTTTTCAACTTCACGCGGGTTAATGAATTGTATTGAAAGGCAGAACCTTGGCTTTCAAAACTAGCGCGCATTGCATCTAAATCTTCAGAGGTATCAAAGGCGTAGTAGGCTTTGCCATCTGCTAATAATTTGTCTGCATAGGCCTTGTAGAGGTCTTTGCGTTCGCTTTGGCGGTAGGGTTCGTGTGGTCCACCCACCCCTACTCCCTCGTCTGGGCTGATGCCTAACCAAGCTAAGCTCTCTAAAATATAGTTTTCCGCACCCGGCACAAAACGCGCCTGGTCGGTATCTTCGATACGTAACAAAAATTTACCCCCCATTTTGCGGGCAAACAGGTAATTATATAAAGCGGTTCTTACCCCTCCAATGTGGAGTGGTCCCGTAGGACTGGGCGCAAAGCGAACACGTACTGAATCAGACATATATATTATTTATAGGCAATACAGGAAATCTCAACACGCACATCCTTAGGCAAGCGTGCGACCTCTACCGTCTCTCTAGCGGGAGGATTTTGGACAAAATAACGACCGTAAACTTCATTGATCGCAGCAAAATTATTCATATCCTTCACGAAAATCGAGCACTTCACCACCTGATCGAAGCTATAGCCTGCCGCCGTCAAAATATGTTGCAAATTCAACATTACTTGATTCGTCTCTTCTTCGATCGATCCGCCTGCCTCAAAAACGGACAAGGCAATCTGACCAGACACATAAAGTGTGTTGTTCACCTCAACTGCCTGGGAATAAGGTCCGATGGGCGCAGGTGCTTCAGGAGATAAAATTATTTTTTTTGTCATACCTTTGAAATGAAATGCAAGTTACCAAAATTTGAGATAATCCTCGAAATTTATATCTAGATGTTGAAACGAATTTACTCCAATAAAGGAGTCTTTTTCATGTTGCTCTCCTCGCTTTGCTTCGCGATCATGTCCGCGATCGCCAAAGAAATGAGCCACACGTTCAGCTCCATTCAACTCGTCTTTTTCCGAAGCGCCGTAGGATTACCTTTCTTGTTAACGAGCCTGTATAGAAAACCGGCCGTTCAAGCGGGTGGTAAACTCTATTTTATCATCCTTCGCGGACTTTTAGGTGCCTTCACCTTGTATTGCCTCTTCTACACGCTGGAACACTTAGGTTTATCGTTAACGAACACCTATGGCCAGGCATTCCCGCTCTTCATCGCAGTTTTTAGCTTCTTTTTATTGCCAAATGAAGGACTTTCCAGCAAACAAGTATTATTTCTACTGATCGGATTCTTTGGCATCTTGCTCATTTTTCAACCAGGCAGTGGTGGATCGCTTTGGCATCATAGTACCGGAATCATCTATGCGATGGGGACGGCCTTAGGCTATTTAGCTATCAAAGAGGCCCAAAAATATTATGATTCCCGCTGGGTCGTCGTTTCCTTCATGGGGGCGGGATTGATCGCTTCGACCATTTCCCTATTGACGGGAACGCTAGGTGGTTTTGAGAATAGCTTCGTGACGGGTGTTTGGGTACAGCCTTCTCTTGCGGAATGGATCTGGGCCTTAGTGATGGGACTATTGGCCTTAGGAGTTCAATACTTTACCACGCAGGCGCTATTAAATGAAAAAGCCAGTGTAGTAGGCGTAGTGGGAAATAGCGCAGTTATCTTTTCTATTGCGATTGAGGTGGTGTTAGGCCACGGATTACCAGATTTCATTACCATTCTAGGGATGGGGCTGATTGTGTGGGCGGGGTACGCGGTAAGTCGCCGCGACAAATAGCAAATAGCAAAGAGCAAAGAGCAAAGTCGGAATCCGCTTCGCGGATGCATTCAAGAAAAATCCTTCACGAATTTATCGCCGGAGGCGATACAACAATTGAACTTTGAGCTTTGGTCTTTGAACTTTCGATCATTTCACGAATTCATCGCCGAAGGCGATTCCACCTTTGAACTTTGAACTTTGGTCTTTGAACTTTAAACTTAAAATGCTTTAAACAAAAAACGGGACCTTGTAGGGTCCCGTTTTTTTGATATTAAAATCTAGAGTTTATGCTGTCGCATTATTCATCACTTCCGTTTGCTTACGGATAGACTCCAAGTGAACTAATTTGAATAGTTCCTCTACGAATTCTGGATATAAAGCTAAACCTTTCGCTTGGTTTGCACGGTCGTTGTGTAATTGCTTCCAACGATCTAATTGCAATACCGCTACGTTGTTATCACGCTTGTATTCGCCTAATTTCTCTACTACTGACATACGAGCAGCAAGAACTTCTAACAATTCACGATCGATGTTGTCAATTTTCTCACGAAGACTCGCTAATTCGTCAGAGAAGTCAGCGCCGTAGCTCGCGTTGCGAACTTCTAGGTCACGTAACATTTCGCCTAATTTTTCTGGAGTTACTTGTTGTGAAGCATCTGACCAAGCTGCATCTGGATCGCGGTGAGTTTCGATGATCATACCATCGTAGTTCAAATCCAAAATACGTTGAGACAATTCCATCAATAAAGCACGCTTTCCAGCCATGTGAGATGGGTCACCGATTAAAGGCATTTGAGGGAACAAACGCTTTAATTCAACTGCCATCGCCCACATAGGTGAGTTACGGTATTTTGTTTCTTGTGCATTCGAGAAACCACGGTGAATAGCACCTAATTTCTTGATACCTGATCCTTGAAGACGCTCAAAAGCACCTACCCAAAGAGCTAAATCTGGATTCACTGGATTTTTAACTAATACAGGGACGTCTACTCCTTTCAAAGCATCCGCTAAATCTTGTACGTTAAAAGGGTTAACCGTTGTACGAGCACCAATCCATAAAACATCTACGCCGTATTTCAAGGCTAATTCGATGTGCTCTGGAGTAGCTACTTCAATCGCTAATGGTAATCCTGTTTCTTTCTTTGCTTCTACTAACCATTTCAAAGCTGGTTCTCCCATCCCTTCAAAACTGCCTGGACGTGTACGAGGTTTCCAAACACCCGCTCTCATAATGTGAGCATAACCCTCCGCTTTAATACGGCGAGCGGTTTCTAATACTTGCTCTTCTGTCTCAGCTGAACATGGACCCGCGATGATCAAGGGTTTGCCGTTCGTCTGAATCCAGTCCTGCATCGGTACAATGTCTAAATTGGCATTCATAATAATCTGACGGTTAACGAGGACTTTCGCCCCCTATTGATTTGTTTATTTATTTCTTAAGCAATCGATAATAATTCACTTATATTTGCAACAATTTTTCGCACAAATGACAAAAAAATCATCAACACCATCCTCGTCCAGTTTATCTTTTGAGGATACTAAAATAGCCTTTGCATCGAAAGACAATTTTCAGTTGAAGAAGTCCTATTGGATTTTCGCCACAATGAACCAAAATTGGCTTGTAAATTTAGGCACTTTTTTCATCAAATTATTCCTTTTCCTGCATTTTCCGATTAAAAAAGTCATAAAAAGTACCATTTTCGCCCAATTTTGCGGTGGAGAAACCATAGATGGCTGTGAATCAACGATTCAAGAACTAGAAAAAGCGAAAATTGGGACTATTTTAGATTACTCGGTTGAAGGGGAAGAAAGCGAAAAATCTTTCCAAAAAACGAAGGAGGAAATACTAAAAACCATCCGCAAATCAGCTCAAAATCCGGCTATCCCCTTCGCTGTTTTCAAGGTGACGGGAATTTTCCAATCGGAGCTTTTGGAAAAAGCACAAACCGAATCAGAATTCAGTGAAGAGGAGCAAGAATTATTTGATCACAGCAAAGAAATATTAAACGAAATCTGTGCATTAGCTTATGAGCTAAACGTTCGCCTTTTCATCGATGCGGAAGAGAGCTGGATCCAAACAACCATCGACCATTTGACCTATGAAATGATGGCGAAATACAATCAAAAAACGGCCATCATCTACAATACTTTCCAGATGTACCGCCACGATATGTTAGCGAATTTAACGGAGGCAATTGCAACAGCAGAGGAAAACAGGTATTACTTAGGGGTGAAATTAGTGCGTGGAGCCTATTTAGAAAAAGAGCGCCAAAAAGCACACGAGGACGAGTATTCTGAGCCTCTTCACGTGAGCAAAGAAGATACGGATCGTGATTATGATTTAGGCGTTGAATTGTGCTTAAAACACGTAGAGCGCGTACATTTCTGCATGGGAACGCATAATGAAGCGAGCTGTTTGCGTTTGTGTGATGCTATGAATGCCTTACAAATTCCAGCTAATCACCCTAATATCTATTTTGCCCAATTACTAGGCATGTCAGACAACATCTCTTATAATCTGGCCGCTGCAGGTTATAACGTGGCTAAATACGTGCCTTACGGACCTGTGGATGCCGTTATGCCTTACTTATTTAGACGCGCAGAGGAAAACAGTTCGATTGCAGGTCAAACTTCCCGTGAATTTGCCCTATTACAAAAAGAAGTAAACCGCCGAAACAACGCATGAAAAATTACCGCTATTTCCTATTAAGTATCTTGATTATTGCCCTAGATCAGGGAATTAAAATAGCTGTGCATAGCTGGATGGAACCGGGTTATTTTGGCCAAATTCCGCTCATTGGAGATTTCTTCAAATTGCATTACACCTTAAATCCAGGGATGGCTTTTGGGATTCAAATTGGCTCTATTTGGGGCAAACTCATGTTAACTAGCTTCCGCATTGTAGCAATGTTTGGGATTGGTTATTACCTGCATTCCTTGACAGTTAAAAACAGTCCTACGGGCTTATTAGTATCTGTGGCTTTGATTTTAGGAGGCGCAATAGGCAACTTGATTGATTCTGTTTTCTATGGGGTATGGTTTAATAATGCCCCTGCCGGCGCACCGATGAGCTGGTTCCATGGTCAAGTAATTGACATGTTCTTTGCTGATTTCTATGAGGGCACCTTGCCGTCTTGGATTCCATTGTGGGGTGGATCTTATTATTCCACGCCTATCTTTAATTT
>CANFWR010000075.1 GCA_947450865.1 Cytophagaceae bacterium | reverse complement strand
ATTCACGGAACCAAGTCCGAAATTTCAGAGGAACTAATAGATACTCTTTTACAAAAAGTAGGCCGTCTATTATTCAATGGTTTCCCTACGGGAGTGGAAGTTTCTGGCGCTATGGTGCACGGAGGACCTTTTCCATCTACAACGGATTCACGTAGTACGAGCGTGGGAACGCAGGCGATTTATCGGTTTACACGGATGGTATGTTTGCAAAATCAAATTTAAAATAGCAAAGTTCAAAGAGCAAACATGGAATCCCCTGCGGGGATAAATTCAGAAATATTTTTCCTAAACATCAAAAAAGCAGCAATTGCCGCTTTTTTGATGCCAAATCTGAACTTTGAACTTTGCTCTTTGTTCTTTGAATTTTAGAAATTTGAATTTCAAATTTCTAAAATTATATTCTCAAAAGTCAGCTCCCCCTTCTCATCCAACTCCATCATCACCGCAGAATCTTTCACGATTTTACCTGACAGAATTGCCTTTGACAATTCATTCAAAACCGCTTTTTGAAGTACCCGCTTCATCGGACGACCACCGTAATTCGGGTCATATCCATCGGTAGCTAGTTTATTCAAGGCTTCCTCGGAGGCTTCTAAAGTAATGTTTTGCTCCGCTAAACGCTTCTGCACTTCTTTGAACTGAATCGCTAAAATTTTGCGGGCATGTTCTAGGGTCAATGGCTCGAACAAAACGACTTCATCGACACGGTTCAAGAATTCTGGACGAACCACTTGTTTCAGTAATGTCATCACTTCTTCTTTGGTCTCTTCCATCACAATCGCATTGTTCCAGCCCTCCATCTGCGCCATTTTCTCTTGAATCAAGTGGCTACCGATGTTTGACGTCATAATGATGATTGTATTCTTGAAGTTTGCCGTGCGACCTTTGTTATCAGTTAATCGACCTTCGTCTAATACCTGCAATAAGATGTTCCAAACATCCGGATGCGCCTTTTCAATCTCATCTAACAAGACAACCGAGTAAGGTTTGCGACGCACGGCTTCCGTTAATTGACCGCCCTCATCGTAGCCCACGTATCCCGGAGGCGCTCCCACTAAGCGGCTTACCGCGTGGCGTTCCTGGTATTCGGACATGTCGATACGGATCATCGCGTTCTCGTCGTTGAATAGGTAGGATGCCAAAGTCTTGGCTAATTCCGTCTTACCCACACCCGTCGTACCTAAGAAGATGAAGGAACCAATGGGCCGCTTCGGATCTTGCAATCCCGCACGAGAGCGGCGTACCGCATCTGAAACCATTTCGATCGCTTGGTCTTGACCTGCCACACGTTTGTGCAGTTCATCTTCCAAATGCAATAATTTCTCCACCTCCGTTTGCAACATACGGCTCACAGGAATTCCAGTCCATTTTGCTACAACCTCCGCTACGTTTTCGGCAGTCACTTCCTCCTGCAACATCGAGTTTTCGCCCGCTGGTTGCGCTTGCATATCTTTTAATTTCTGCTCTGATTCAACTAAACGTCCGTAGCGAATCTCGGCTACTTTACCATAATCGCCTTGGCGCTCGGCTTGTTCTGCCTCTAGCTTTAAGCGATCAATCGTCTCTTTTTCGGCGCGAACCGCATCGAGCACGGATTTCTCTGCCTGCCATTTGGCCTTCAACGCATCTCGTTTCTCCGATAAATCCGCTAAATCACGGGATAATATCGTTTCTTTCTCTTTATTATTCTCGCGACGAATGGCTTCGCGCTCGATCTCCAGCTGCATAATTTTGCGTTGGATATCATCGATTTCTTCCGGAACGGAGTCGATTTCTAGTCGCATTTTGGCGGCTGCCTCATCCATTAAATCGATCGCCTTATCTGGTAAGAAACGATCCGAAATGTAGCGGTTCGATAATTCTACCGCCGCGATCACCGCGTCATCTTGAATACGTACCCCGTGGTGCAATTCGTATTTATCTTTGATCCCACGAAGAATGGAGATAGCATCCGCCACATCTGGTTCCTCTACTAAAACAGATTGAAAACGACGCTCGAGGGCTTTGTCTTTCTCGATGTACTTTTGGTACTCTTTCAAAGTCGTGGCACCGATGGCGTGCAGTTCACCACGCGCTAGGGCTGGTTTTAATAAGTTTGCTGCGTCCATCGCTCCTTCGCCTCCGCCCCCAGCACCGATTAAGGTGTGAATCTCATCGATGAACAAGATGATTTCTCCGTCGGAGTCCGTTACCTCTTTGATGACCGCTTTTAAACGCTCCTCAAATTCCCCTTTGTACTTCGCTCCCGCCACTAAAAGTCCCATATCGAGTGACATCACGATCTTGGATTTCAAGTTTTCGGGTACGTCACCAGAAACGATACGTTGGGCTAGACCTTCCACAATGGCGGTTTTACCTACGCCCGGTTCTCCTAACAGGATGGGGTTATTTTTCGTTCTGCGGGATAATATCTGTAAGACCCGGCGAATTTCTTCGTCACGTCCGATGACCGGATCAATTTTCCCGGCTTTCGCTAATTCATTTAAATTCTTACCGTATTTTTCCAAAGACTGGTAAGTTCCTTCTGCATGTGGATCGTTCACTTTTCTATTTCCTCTTAATTCTATGATGGATTTCTTGAAATTTGCATTGTTGATGCCTAACGACTTCAATAAGTCTGCGACGGCATCTTTGGATTCGATTAGAGCGAGAAATAAAATCTCTACGCTGACATACGAATCGCCAAATTCAGCTTTCAAAGCCTCCGCTTTCGTCAAAACCTGTTGCAAGGCGTTGCTCGCATAGGGCTGAGCGCCTGATACTTTCGGGTAAGAAGAAAGGATGCTTTGTAATTTCTCTTGAATTTGTAGAACAGACACGCCATTCTTCTTTAAAAGAAAGGCGGATGTTTGGGTGTCGTCTTGCAAAATGGCTTGCAAAAGGTGCCCAGTTTCAATGGCTTGTTGGCCATTCTGGCTCGCGATTTCCATCGCGTTCTGAATAATAAGTCCAGCTTGTGAAGTGTAATTATTTGGGTTCATATCGGCTAGGTTTTCCCCCTAACTAGCAAATGAATACCCAATCGATAAATTCGGAAAAAATGGCACTACATTTCGCGAAAGAGAAAAGAAAAACACGCCAAAATGGCGCATATTAGGCGAATTTGGCATTAATCGCATCTTCGAAATTCTTCAAAGCAATTTGCAGATCGACAATCTCGGTGGCGAATTTAGTGAAATCACAGACTTTGGCCTTCAACTCAACCTTTTCACAGATCGAATGCACCTGCGCGGCACCTAAGGTTCCTGAATTCCCCTTCAACGTATGCAGTTCGGATTGAACTCCTTTGCAACTACCAGCTAAATGAGCTGAGATGGCAGCAGCAATCTGTTCTTTGGCCTCCGCAATAAACTCTTCTAACATGCTTTGCACGAAAGCCGGATCTCCGCCTACCGCATCTGAAAGCGAGGCTAGCACTTCTTCATCCACCACAAAATCGGTGTTCACTAAAGCCTCCTCCACCGAGCCATGTCCCTCGGACACCCAGCGCGACACCATCGCAATGATTTGCTGCGCCCGAATCGGTTTGGCTAAATAATCGTCCATACCTGCCGCTAGGAAGCGCTCACGATCTTCCTTCATTGCATAGGCTGTCATCGCCACAATAGGTGGTAAAGAGGCAAGATTCAAAGCTTTCAGACGACGCGTTGTTTCCATCCCATCCATTTCTGGCATTTGGATATCCATCAACACTAAATCAAAATTTGAGTCTTTTTGCAATAAACCAATAGCTTCCTGGCCACTGGAGGCCATCTCAATCTCACAACCCGCCTTCATCAAAATCTGACTTGCGACCTTGCGATTCGTGGCATTATCGTCCACTAATAAAACTCTGGCATGAACAGAGTTCAACGTACCCGAAATCGAAAGATTCTCGACGCGTTTAGTCTTAGCCGCTAAAGCCGAATCCCCTATCGCCAGTTTAATCCTAAACCAAAACGTACTTCCCTTTCCTTCCTCAGACTCCACCCCAATATCACCGTCCATCATCTTACAGAATTCCCGCGAAATCGCTAAACCCAATCCGGTACCGCCATAATTCTTCGAAGTGGAATTATCGACTTGCTGGAATGCGTTGAAAAGCTTTTCTAAATTCATAGGACTAATACCAATTCCGGTATCACGCACGCGCACCTCTAATTCCGTCTCATCGGAAGAAACCGAAATAGGTTTCACCGAAATCTTAACCGAACCATTCTCTGTAAACTTCAGCGCATTCGAAGTTAAATTCGAAAGAATCTGCAATAAGCGCGTCTCATCAGCCTTCACATAAGCGGGCACTTTATCGTCTAGTTTATAGGAGACTTTATTCCCTTTCTGATGCGCTAATGGCGTAAATAAGGCCATCAAACGATCAAATACATCCTCTAGCAGAATATCATTAGGATGTAAGACCATCTTGCCGGCTTCGATTTTGGCCAAATCCAAAATATCATTCAAAATATGCAACAGCGTCTCAGACGACTTGCGTATCGTTTGTAAATAATCTAGTTGTTCTTCCTCCAGCGGGGTATCGCAAAGCAAGTCCACCATCCCGATCACCCCATTCATAGGAGTCCGAATTTCGTGCGACATATTCGCCAAAAACTGTTCCTTCACCTTCAGCGAGTGCTCCGCTTGTTCGCGGGCTTCTACTAGTTCGGTTTGGTACTTCTTAATATCCGTAATATCCCGAGCGATACCGGAAACCTCAGAGATTATTCCCTGGTCTAAAATCGGATTCAAATAAATTTCTAACCAGCGATCCGTCCCGTCTTTCTTCTTCAAGCAAAGTTCAAAGTGTTGCTTCGTACCTCTAAACGCTTGTTTATAATGCTCCTCCATCACTTTGCGTTCCGCCGGTGCCAACATTTTGAATCCCATCGTCTCCGAGCTGAAATTCAATTGTGGCGTAATCCCCAGTTCTTGCTGCAATAAGTCCGCATAATCGTGATTAAAGCTCATGAGCATCAATCGCTTGTTCACCGACCACATGAGGTGAGACGAACTTTCGAAGATCGAATTTAATCGAGCCGTTTCTCTGGCCAAAGCCTCTTCCGCCTGCTTCCTCGAAATCGCAATCGCCACTTGCCCAGAAATAAAGTCCAATAACTCTAGATCTCGGTTCTCGTATTTATTCGCCCGCTCATAAGATTTTACCCCAATGATTCCCGTCACTCGATCTCCGATGCGGAGGGGAACACAGAGCATGACTTTGGGAACCACCCCATACAAGTAAATCTTCTTTTCCGCTGCTAATTGATGAATATCGTCATCATGCAAAATCATTGGTTTATTTGCCATCAATGCATATTCGGTCAAACCGTTCCCTAAGCGGCGCTTCGTAAAGTGCACCCGGGAATTAAAGTACTCATCGATGTAATAAGGAAAATAGATATAACTTTTCCCCGGATCGTATTGCGCGATAAAAAAGTTCTTCACGTCGATCACCTCGCCTAATTGCTTGTGGATGTTCACAAATAGATCGTCGAGATTCGAGGAATTAATCGCTACCTGGGAAATGGAGGAGAATAATTTATTCGCCCGCTCCGCCCGGACTTTCGCAGTAGAGTTATGTAGAATACAACGATAAGCGGTAGGAACGCCTCGTTCAAAACGGCAGGTCACTGAACCAGACACATATAGACGGCGTCCGTCTTTGCGCTTGAAAACAGCGGTAAATTCTGGAATGTCCTCTCCTTTCGACAAAGCATCGAACTGCGCCTGCGTCTGGTGAGCGAACTCGGGATGCAGGACATCCTGAATCTTTAGATCTTTGGCTTCCTCCTCGGTATAACCCATGGTTTCTAACCAGGCACGGTTCACGAAAAGGAAACGACCCGTCACCCCGGTGATTTGGATCAGGTCGGTGGTATTGTTAATTAAGTCTTGTAATTGGGCATTCGAGCGGGTTAGGGCTTCCGATACTTTCTTCTTCTCGCTGACATCCTCCCCTATAATACTCAGGAAATTATCGCTCACTACGGTAGAAGCGACTTCTACCCATTTGATAGCCCCTGATTTAGTTTTGTAATTCCGTTCGCGTTCTTCGAATAGACCGCCGGTCTGGATGGCTTTGTCAAAAGAGGTACGGCGGATTTCGCTTTCTCCGTCTGGGACAAGGGTACTAAAGAAGTCCTGACCATTTAATTCCCCCGGCTTATAACCTAGCAATTGGTGCGTATAGGCATTCGCATGCGTGATGGTGCCATCGAGCGCCATAACGATGCCAAAAAGCTTCAGTGAATCCAATGTTTTAATCAGGGCCTGCCTATCCTCCATGCCTTTAATCGAAAATTTTGCTTAAATGTACAAAAAAGGGCTTAATTTTACTCCTTAAACCCCAGAGACCCGGTGCAAGTAAGAGCAAAAAAGAGTTTAGGACAACATTTTTTAAATGATTTAGACGCGGCAAAGAGTATCGTAGATGGCTTGCAGCCCGCTGGAGCCTATACGAAAGTATTGGAGATTGGGCCGGGGATGGGTGTGTTGACACAGTTTTTGGTCAAAAAAACCGAATACGAAACCTCCCTCATCGAAATCGATAAAGAGTCCGTAGACTATCTGCGCAAAAACTATTTAGAATTTACGGGGCCGCGCTTAATCGATGGAGACTTCTTGCGTTATCCCTTAGAAAATATCTTTGGGGACGAGAAATTCGCCATTGTGGGCAACTTCCCCTATTTCATTTCGACACAGATCTTCTTCCGCATTTTGGAATACAAAGACCAATGCATCGAAGTGGTAGGCATGCTACAAAAAGAAGTGGCGGTTCGCCTAGCGGCAAAACCAGGAAATAAAGATTACGGTATTTTGAGCGTGCTTTTGCAGGCCTTCTACGATATCGAATACTTGTTCAGCTTAGGACCGGAGGTATTCACTCCTCCTCCCAAAGTCAACTCCGGCGTCATTCGTCTGGTTCGTAATTGGGACAAAAAACTGGAATGTGATCCGGCAAAATTCAAGTCATTAGTGAAGATGTCCTTTAACCAACGTCGTAAGACTTTACGTAATGCCCTCAGAGCCTTGCAATTACCAGAACACCCTTTGCTCAGTAAACGCGCGGAACAATTAGGCGTGGCTGAGTTCACCGAGTTAACGATTTTATGGAAAGATAATGGCTACCTAGGCGCTTAATCGATCTATTTTTACTAATTTGCGTTGTTAAATTTAAAATCCCTCAAACCATGGAAGAAGTTAACCCAAATCACCTTCCGTTTGAACTGACTAAGGAGTTCATAGAGGACATTCGCTT
The DNA here is from genome assembly GCA_947450865.1 of Cytophagaceae bacterium. Lineage (GTDB taxonomy): Bacteria > Bacteroidota > Bacteroidia > Cytophagales > Spirosomataceae > Aquirufa. The sequence continues at coordinate 4,035 of CANFWR010000075.1, read as the reverse complement.
ATTGATCGAAAATCAAGCGAATGAGGAGATTTTATTGAAGCTAGATGAACTATTTCCGGCTGATATTACCAGTATTTTAATTGAATTGACCACAGAAGAGGCTAAATACCTGGTTCTGTTAATTGATACTAAACTGGCGGCAGAAATCATTTCTACCCTAGATGCCGATGACCGCAAGAAGTTCCTCAAGAACTTTACTTCCAAGGAAATATCCCAATACATCAACGTAATCGATTCCGATGATGCGGTAGATATTCTGAATGAACAACCTGTCAAGGTACGCGAAGAAGTCATCGCCCTGTTGAAAGACCGCGAACAAGCTCGTTTCATTATTGACTTAATGCATTACGACGAAGATTGCGCAGGCGGTTTAATGCAGAAAGAGTTAATTAAGATTAATATCTCCCAAACTGTTACTGAATGTGTGGAGGAAATCCGAAAGCAGGCAGAGGATGTGGAGAAAGTATATTCAGTATATGTAATCGATGATGACGGGAAGTTATTAGGAACGGTTTCCTTAAAGAAAATCATTTTAGCGAAGCGTGGTTCGAAGATCGCGGACGTCTATGAGGATGATGAAATTGTTTCGGTTCAGACCTATGCCTCGGGCGAGGAAGTAGCCGATTTAATGCAGAAATATGACTTAGAAGCGATTCCGGTAGTGAATATGCAAGGACGTTTATTAGGCCGCATCACCATTGATGACGTGGTCGATTTCATTACGGAATCCGCGCAAGAGGATATTCAGGTCATGGCCGGTATCTCGGAGGACGTGGAGGAGGATGACTCCGTTTGGTTATTAGTGCGTTCGCGTTTGCCTTGGTTGATTGGTGGTATGGTGGGTAGTTTTTTAGCCGCTAAAATCATCGATCGTTTCGACGATACTATCTCTCTTTTACCCGCAATTTCTGCCTTTATCCCTTTGATCGGTTCGACCGGTGGTAATGTAGGAATTCAGTCGTCTTCTTTAATCGTGCAGTCATTAGCAGATAAAAGTGGTTTAGACACTACGTTGTGGAAACGTCTTCAGAAAGTGTTATTAGTAGCACTCATTAACGCGTTAATCGCGGCGATATTCGCTTTCGGATGTTCTTTATTAGTGGATTCAGGCCAAATCATGTTATCCATGACCGTTTCCATCTCGCTTTTCGCGGTGGTAATGCTGGCTAGTTTAATGGGAACAATAACCCCCTTGGTATTGAATCAATTAAAGATCAATCCAGCGGTGGCCAGCGGTCCGTTTATCACGACGACAAATGACATCCTAGGTTACGGAGTCTATTTCTTGATCGTCTACCTACTCTTGTAATATGATTGCCGTTATACAACGCGTAAGTCAAGCAACTCTGCACATAAATGGTGCATTGCAAGCCTCCATTCAACAGGGTTTTGTCGTTTTACTAGGCATTCACGTGGACGACACGCCGGAAGATGTTGCTTATTTAGGGGGCAAAATTGCCGGATTACGCATTTTCTCCGATGAGGAAGGCAAAATGAATCTCGATTTACAGGCCATTCAAGGCGAAATCTTATTAGTGAGTCAGTTTACCCTGTATGCGGCGACTCGCAAGGGGAATCGCCCTAGCTTTTTGGAATCTGCGAGACCGGAACAAGCGATACCCTTGTATGAGCTTATGATTAAAACTTTGTCTGAAAAAGTAGGTAAACAAATCCAGACCGGTGTATTCGGTGCCTATATGCAAATTAATTTAACAAACGACGGACCCGTAACCATTATCATCGACTCTAAAAACCCTTAATTATGACGATTTCAAACGCGCAACAACAAGTAGATGAATGGATTAAGACGGTAGGAGTTCGCTATTTCAGCGAGTTAACCAATATGGCCATGCTAACTGAAGAGGTAGGCGAAGTCGCCCGCATTATTGCGCGTCGCTATGGGGAACAATCCGAGAAAGAATCAGACAAGAACAAGGACTTAGGGGATGAGATGGCAGATGTACTATTCGTTTTAATTTGTCTAGCAAACCAAACTGGCATCAACCTAGAAGAGGCTCTGAAACAGAACCTCTTAAAGAAGACGGAACGCGATGCAGACCGCCACAAGAATAACCCTAAATTGGCTTAGCGAACCGGTATTTGGCTGGATTGAATCTTCTTCGCAATGCCTTTTCCTTCTTCTTTAGACGGAATGTAAGGCTTCAAAATCGTGATTTGCTCTAATACAGGATTCATTTGTTGAATGGATGGATGACGCACATCAAACTCTGCTTCGCCAGATACTTTATTGAATTCCTCTACGGAGATATTTTGGCGCTTATTACGGAACGAAGCCAAATGAGTCAAGGTACTATCCCCTGCTAATTTACCTCCCTCCCAAGAAACCACTGAGCCACCGTGTGCCCAACCAAATCCCGAGATGGTGAAATTTTTCGTATTTAGTTTCTCAACCTCCTGTAATGGAAGGCCTAAATACAAGCCAGAAGCCGTTTTCCAAGCAGAACTTTCGCCTTGAATGCTTACGTCAGAAATTTTTCCTTCGTGAAAGAATACGATCGCTTGCTTAGGCGTACCCGGAAAAATGATGGCTCCTTTTAGGGTATCATCCCCGGAAACAATGGACGTATCTAGAATGACTGATTTAGCCCCGTATTTGGAAACTAAGCCTTTGGCATCAATACACGTCAATACTTCATTTAAGTTCTCAGTGGGGGCGCTCACTTCTGAGTTCGATCCACAAGAAGCCAAAACGGCCAAAGTCAAAAGGAGAATGATTTTTTTCATGATTACAGAATTATACCTAAAATTACCGAAGCTTACGGACAGAAGCAAGTTAGAAATATTCCAAATTAGCCATGCAAAATAAATGCAAGCTCTTATCGTTTATCGAATTATGAGTATATTTGTTTTTGACGTTAAAAATTCCGTACCCTTATGCTACGAAAAAGTTCTATCCTCCTTATCCTCTTGTTGGCTTTCAGTTCAACAACCCAAGCTCAATTTTGGAAAATTGGTAAAAAAGGAGGAACAGGATTCAAAAGATCGACTTTTAATCCACACACTTCGATTGGTTTTGGGGCAGGTAGTTCGCATTACTACAGCCTAACGGACGAATTAACGATGTTTAATCGCCTTGTGAATGACCAAAGTCGTTTCAATGTGGGCGCTCATCTAACCCGCCACGTCAGCAAAAACTTTTCCATTAAAGGTAACTTGAATTATATCCGCTTAGCCGGAAATGATTATACATTTGACAACTCAGCGCTGCTTCCTAAGACACCCGATTTGCGTTTCCGCTTCAGAAATGACATCGTGGAGTTTGGCCTTTCTGGGCTTTTGGAATTAAATGGGAATCAGCAAAATTATATGAAGCGCAACCGCTTCTCACCTTATTTATCTGCGGGAATTGCCTTGGTTTCTACAAATCCAGAGCTTTATCAGTTAGATTCTTTAAAAGGGCCTGGCATTCCAAATGCAAGCTGGAGAAATTATGCTGACGTGATTGCTAGCGATTATCCTACGAATATGATTCGTAATTATAATGAGACTATTCCGTCTATTGGATTTTCTATTCCTGTAGGGGTTGGTTTCCGTTATCGCTTGAATGACTTTATGGATTTTGGCTTTGAGGCTAGCTTACGAACACAGTTAGGTAATCTTTTTTCAGCGCCTAAAAACCAACCTGCACAGACTGAATTTACCACTAAACTCTTAATTCCATCCGAATACGCGACGAACTTAGTCGATCACTATTTTGTTACCCAATTTCAGTTAATCTTCCATTTAGATCGAAGCATTGATTGTCCACCTATCAGAAGGTAAAATAAACACACATACTTTGACATTTGAAGAACTCGGGCTTAGCCCACAAATTTTAGACGGTATCAGTTCTATGGGATATAAGACCGCGACGCCGGTACAATCCCAAGTTATCCAACCTATTTTAGCGGGCCGCGACATTTTAGCCTCAGCCCAAACCGGAACCGGCAAAACAGCTGCCTTCCTTTTGCCCATCATCCACAAATTAATTACAGAACCTCATCCCGAGGACCACATTAATGCCCTAATTATTGT
>CANFWR010000074.1 GCA_947450865.1 Cytophagaceae bacterium | reverse complement strand
GAATCCGTTGTAGATGGAAAAGGTCCTCCGTGCACCATAGCGCCAGAAACTTCCACTCCCGTAGGGAAACCATTGAATAATAGACGGCCTACTTTTTGTAAAAGAGTATCTATTAGTTCCTCTGAAATTTCGGACTTGGTTCCGTGAATAGTTCCTGTTAATTGTCCGTCCATTGATTCAATAAACGTCAACATTTCTGATTCATCTTCCACTAAAATAGCCACTGTACAAGGGCCAAAAACTTCTTCCAAAATCGCGTGATTTGCAGTGGCCGCATCTGCCACAAATAGGGCAGGGGATGGTAGCTCGCGCGTTGTCAATTTTGTAGAGAGTTTAGCTAGGTTCGAAACGCCGGAAGTATAGGCTGATGCGATTCCAGGCGTTAAAAAAGTACCCAACGGTAATTTATCTAATTCCGCTGCCAGCAAATCAAGGAATGCCGCATCTTTCTTCTGCAAGATGAGTAAACCAGGATTCGTGCAAAACTGTCCTACACCTAAGCAGACCGAACCAGCTAGTCCAGCGGCCAGAGCGGAAGGGTTTTCGGCGATTTTGTTCGATAATAAAATAACGGGATTCACGCTGCCCATTTCCGCATAAACGGGTATCGGATGAGGTCTACGAACGGCTAAGTCATACAAGGCTTTTCCTCCTCTGTAGGACCCTGTGAAACCAACTGCCTGTATGTCTGGATGCTGCACTAAATGAGATCCTACCTCGTTAGAAGAACCGTGAATCAAGGCGAAAACGCCTGCGGGTAAACCGCAAGAAGCGACCGCTTTAGAAATCGCTGAACCAACTAATTCCCCCGTTTTAGGATGTGCTGGATGCGCTTTGAAAACGACTGGGCATCCGGCAGCCAGGGCAGAAATCGTATCTCCACCTGCCACAGAAAAAGCTAAAGGAAAGTTGCTTGCCCCGAAAACGGCCACAGGACCTAACGGGATTTGGGTTTGAAATAAATCCGGTTTAGGTAAGGGTGCTCGGTCAGGCTGAGCAGGATCGTGGATTTCTTTTTTCCAAGCTGGATTGGAGATGAAGTCTGCGAAGGCTTGAATTTGGCCCGTTGTGCGACCTCGTTCTCCCGTAATGCGCGCTTCTGGGAGGTTTGATTCTGCGCAGGCGCTTTGGATTAATTCATCACCTAAGGCCATTATTTCTTGCGAAATGGCTACCAGAAAAGCAGCGCGATCGAAATCTGAAATGCGGCGATAAAATGGAAATGCGGCTTTTGCAGCTGCTATGGCTGAGTCGATTTCTGCAATCGAGGCGTCTTTATACTTCATTAGGCAACAGTTTGAATAAGGGTTCCAATAGGTTCAATCGTGATGTGGATGCTATCTCCGGATTGCAAGGTAAACGGCGGATCAGGGACGATGCAAGTGCCCGTCATCAAATAGACGCCTGATGGGAAGGACATTTCGCGGGTTAAATAATCGACTAATTCTGCGTGTGAACGCTTCATTTGGGAGATTTCGGTGTCGCCCTGGAAAACGCTTTCGCCGTTTCGAATGATTTCCATCGCGATAACAGTTGTGGGTTCTAAAGGCTTTTCAGTCACTAAAAGGCAGGGGCCGAGGCCGGCGGCGGCGTCATAGACTTTGGCCTGAGGTAAATACAAGGGGTTTTCGCCCTCGATATCTCTTGAACTCATATCGTTACCGATGCTGTAGCCCGCTAATTCGCCGTGTTTATTGACAAAAAGTGTCAATTCCGGTTCTGGTACATTCCAAAAAGAATCTTTCCGAATACGCACCTTTCCGCCCGGCCCTACGGAACGTAAGCGATTGCCTTTGTAGAAAATCTCAGGACGTTCGGCATCGTATACTTTGTCATAAAAGGTATCTCCGCCGGATTCTTTGGACTCTTCCATGCGTGCGACTTTGCTACGCAAATAGGTTACGCCCGCCGCCCAAATTTCTTGCGAATCGATTGGGCAGAGTGGTGTTTCGATTTTGGCCTCCTGAAAAGACAGAGAAGCGCAATGTTGAAATAGCTGGGACTGGTTAATAAAGTCATCCCAATTTCCCGGAACTGAGCAAACCAGCCCTTGCTGATCCTGCACCTGAATTCCAGCCGAGGTTAAATAAATTTTATACGTTTTCATAGGTTGTCATAGGTTGTCAAGTGAGGCATCAATCTCTGCCGCGTGGCGAGATGCATACGTCAATTCATAGGTACAAAGGTTATCAATTACCTGATTTACTATCGAAATCGGGTGTTTTTTACAAATTTTCATCACTTCATTCATCTGTGCATACGTGAACTGTATGCTGCGGATTTTCATCGGCTCTTTCTCATAAATCTCCGCCTGTTCTAGCGCATCGACTGCCCCTTCTTTGTAGGCTTGAATCAGTCCAGGTACGCCTAAAAGGGTACCACCAAAATAACGAACCACAGCCACTAATACATAATGCAGATTTTGAGAGAAAATCGTATTCAAAATGGGTTTTCCTGCACTTCCGGACGGTTCTCCATCATCGTTTGATCGCGCTTCTTCTGGGGTAAATCCGAGGCGATAGGCATAACAAATGTGGCGTGCTTTGGGATGTGCTTCTTTCAAGGAAGCTAAATGGCTTTTGATTTCTTCCAAATCTTTCACGGGATATGCCCAACTGATGAATTTACTTCCTTTATCTTTGTAAAGTCCTTCAGCTGGTTTTGCGATCGTGAGATAGGAGTCGGGTATCAATGACATAAGGATAAATTTAGGCTAAGCGATGCACAATAACTATTATTTTCTGCGGATTTTATCAGGTCAATTACGTCAGATATTGATGTATGCGCGCTTAAAACAGTGTTTTTCGCAGGAGAAGGATGAATTGGTTTTGGGTTTTGAACGCCAAAACGGCGACGATTTCTACATCAAATGCTCCCTCGGTCCCCAGTTTTCTAGCCTACAATTCCCTGATTCTTTCCACCGTGCCGGCCGAAATTCCATCGACCTGTTCTCTGATTTACTCTTAGCCGAAGTCCAGGAAGTAGAGATGTACGAAAATGAACGAGCCTTTGGGATTCATTTTCTGGGAAATTACGTGCTGGTATTTAAGCTTTTTGGGAATCGCGCAAACTTGATTTTGTACCGCGACGGAGAATACGATTCACAGTTTCAAAAACGCCTCAAAAAAGACGATGAGCTGGCTTTACATTCCATCTCTCGTTCTATTGACCAAAGCTTCGAGGCCTTTCAGGCTGCCGATGGAGAATATTTTCCCCTCTTTCCAACCTTAGGAAAAGAAGGGCAAGTTTGGCTTGCCGCACAAGGATATGAAAATTTGAACCTGAAAGACCGCTGGTCTTTGTTGCAAAAGATGCTCCAAATTCTAGATGCTGGGACATTTTACGTAATAACAACGCCCAAAGGCATTGGTTTCACTTTATTCCCACCCTCATCTAATCCATTATTTCAAACGACGGATCCCATTGCCGCCTTGAATCAATTCTATGTGCTGCATTATTCAGTAGGTGAGTTTACGAGGGAGAAAAGGCTGATTCAGGAAGGATTAGAGCGGAATTTGGCGAAATCTCAAATTTACCTTCAAGAGCTGGAGAAGCAAAAGGTGATCAGAGAAACGAATGTTCCTTTTGAAGAAATAGGCAATATTTTGATGGCTTTTTTGCACCTAGTCCCAGAAGGCGAAAGTAAGGTAGTGTTAGAAGATTTTTACCGAAATCAGCCTATCACGATTAAACTTAATTCTACGCTGAGTCCAGCCGCTAACGCTGAAAATTACTACCGGAAGGCAAAGAATTTTTCCAAAGAACTCGCGCATTGGGAAGAAAACATAGCGCGTAAAAAGCAAGAAATCGCTGAAATTTCCGAAAAATTGAAAGCACTAGAATTAGTCGAAACACGAAAAGGCTTAAAACCATTTTTGGCTCTAGCGACAGATAAAAAATCCGCTGAAGAATTGCCCTTTAAGCAGTTTGAGATTGAGGGCTGGGTGATTTGGGTAGGTAAGAATGCGAAGAATAATGATCTCTTAACGCTGAAATATGCAAAGAAGCAGGATATTTGGTTGCACGCTAGAGACGTTTCGGGCTCCCATGTCATTGTGCGAAATCCCCAAAATAAAACAGTTCCCGCCTTCGTAATCGAAAAGGCAGCTAGTTTAGCGGCTTATTTCTCTAAAAGACAAACGGAATCCCTTTGCCCTGTGATTGTTACCTCAAAAAAATTCGTACGTAAAACGAAGGATTTACTACCTGGTATGGTCATTGTAGACCGCGAGGAAGAGGTAGTTTTAGTGAAACCAGAGCTTTGGAATTAGCACAATTCCGATAAAAATCTTAATTTAGACAATTAAAGACCAAAAATTAACTACAAAACTCTATGCAATCAAACGGTTTACAAACACTCGATTACCTCGTATTTCTCTTTTATTTCGTGGTAGTAGCTGGTTACGGCTATTGGATTTACAACAAGAAAAAATCCGAATTATCTGACTCGAATGACTTCTTTTTAGCAGAAGGCTCTTTAACTTGGTGGGCTATCGGTGCATCATTAATCGCATCTAATATCTCAGCAGAGCAGTTTATTGGTATGTCCGGTAATGGTTTTAGACTAGGTCTTGCCATCGCAACATACGAATGGATGGCAGCAGCTACGCTCTTAATTGTGGCGATCTTCTTTATGCCTATCTATCTGAAGAATAAAATCTTCACGATGCCTCAATTCTTATCGCAACGTTACTCTCCTACGGTGAGTCTAATTATGGCCGTTTTCTGGTTGATGTTGTACATCGCGGTGAATTTAACGGCTATTTTATATTTAGGAGCCCTTGCGGTGACGACTATTTCTGGCCTAGACTTCACGATGTGTATGATTGCGATGTCAGTTTTTGCAGTGATTATTACCTTGGGTGGAATGAAAGTGATTGGATATACGGACGTTATTCAAGTGTTTTTCTTGATTTTAGGGGGTCTTGCAACGACTTATTTGGCTTTACAAATGGTTTCAGATCACTTTGGTGGAGAAGGAATGATGAGTGGCATGAGTCATTTATTAACAAAAGCACCGGAACACTTCCACATGATTCTGAACAAAGGCAATGCCAATTATCCATCTCTTCCAGGACTTACCGTTTTAATCGGAGGTATGTGGATTATCAACTTGAACTATTGGGGATGTAACCAATATATCACACAACGTGCCTTAGGTGCAGATCTTCCGACAGCCCGTAACGGTATCTTATTTGCAGCATTCTTAAAGATGTTAATGCCTATCATTGTGGTTTTACCAGGTATCGCAGCCTATTTATTGCACAAGGATGGAATGTTCCAACAAGAGATGATGAAAGATGGCGTTATCAACCAAGATAGTGCTTATCCTGTCTTATTGAATTTATTGCCAGCGGGCTTGAAAGGTCTTTCTTTTGCAGCCTTAACCGCTGCTGTGGTGGCTTCTATGGCAGGTAAGTTGAACTCTATTTCAACCATTTTTACCTTAGATATCTACAAGAAATACATCAATACGAATTCTACTGAGAAACAATTGGTTTCTGTGGGACGTATAGCGGTTGTAGGTGCAATGGTTTTAGCAATTGCGATTGCTCCATTTATGGGTATTGATAAAAAAGGTGGTTTTGAATTCATTCAAGAGTATACTGGGTACGTATCTCCGGGTATTTTTGCGCTATTCACCTTAGGCTTCTTCTGGAAAAGAACGACTTCAAATGCAGCTTTATTCGCTCTTATAGGAGGTGTAACTTTCTCGATTTTATCTAAATACATTCCTACTTGGACGGGCGTTAATGACTGTATGTTCTATACGGCATTCTTGGATGGTGATGTGTATATGATTCCATTTATGGACCGTATGGGCTGGGTATTTATCTTCTGCGTAGTCTCTATGGTACTTATCACGTTAGCAGATCCTTCTAGCAAGAATAATCCGAAAGGTTTAGAGATTGATGCCAAAATGTTCAAGCTTGAGCCTTCCTTCATTTTAGGAACGGTTGTGGTTGTGATGGGGATTATAGCGCTGTATACTTATTTTTGGTAAGACATTTCGTGTAAGCATTCTAAAATTGTGCTTTGCAATAATTTTGTGAATGCTTATCCAAAATGCTTTCTAAACTAATAGCACATAAAAAAAGGGGATCGAAATTCGATCCCCTTTTTTTATGTTGTCCAAAGTAGCCAGTAAAAATACTGCTGAATTTATCGCCGTAGGCGATTCCAACTTTGTGCTTTGATCTTTGTTCTTTGTGCTTTATTTCAGGAGCTTTATAAAACGCTTGGCGTTTTATAAAGCTCCTGAAATAATCGAATCCACCACTCCCGGATCCAACAACGTAGACGTATCTCCCAGGTTAGATGTGTCGCCTTCGGCCACTTTGCGTAAAATACGGCGCATAATTTTGCCGGAACGCGTTTTAGGTAGGCCCGTTACGAACTGGATCTTATCTGGTTTCGCGATAGGCCCGATGACACGAGCCACAGTCGCTAATATATCTTTGCGAGTTAAATCATCATTGATGGTCGGGTGTTCGCAGATGACATAGGCGTAGATTCCTTGGCCTTTGATATCATGCGGATAGCCTACCACAGCTGATTCAATGACACCCGTGTGCATATTGATGGCATTTTCTACTTCTGCCGTTCCGATTCGGTGCCCAGAGATATTCATTACATCGTCTACACGTCCTGTGATGCGGTAGTAACCATCCTCATCGCGCATACAACCATCTCCGGTGAAATAAAGTCCAGGATAGGTGGAGAAGTAGGTCGATTTGCAACGTTCGTGATCCCCGTAAGTGGTGCGAATAATCGATGGCCATGGGTATTTGATACATAAATTACCATTAACTCCATTTCCAGTGATTTCTTTTCCATTCTCGTCTACCAGCATGGGTTGAACACCTGGTAAAGGTAAAGTTGCAAAGGCTGGTTTTAATGGAGTGATTCCCGCGATAGGCGAGATCATTAGTCCACCTGTTTCCGTTTGCCACCAGGTATCGACGATAGGGCAGTTGCCGTGACCTACTTTGTCATTATACCAATGCCACGCTTCTTCATTCAATGGTTCACCGACGGATCCTAAAACACGTAGCGAACTTAGGTCTTTGTTTTCTATAAAAGTATCTCCAAAACCCATTAATGAACGAATCGCCGTAGGGGCTGTGTAGAAGATGTTAACCGAATGTCTTTTGATGATATCCCAGAAACGTCCTGCATCAGGATAAGTTGGAATTCCTTCAAATAAAATGGATTTTGCTCCATTCAATAAGGGTCCATAGACTAAGTAGGAGTGACCCGTAATCCAACCGATGTCTGCGGTACAAAAGAAGACTTCTCCCGGGTTGTATTGAAATACGTTAGCGAAAGTATAGGCTGTGTAGACCATATAGCCACCGCAGGTATGAACTACACCTTTAGGCTTTCCGGTAGATCCCGATGTATATAAAATGAATAATGGATCTTCTGCGTTCATCGCTTCAGCGGGGCAATCCGAAGAGGCTTCTAATTCTTCTTCTTCCCACCAAAGATCACGACCGCCTATCATCGAAACAGGTGTTTTGGTGCGTGTTTTCACGATTACTTTTTCTACCGATGGACAGGTTACTAAGGCATCGTCCACCGTTTCTTTCATCGGAATGGTTTTATTACCTCGAACAGCTCCATCGGTTGTAAGGACTACTTTGCATTCCGAATCGTTAATGCGATCCGCGATGGATTGGGCTGAAAATCCGCCAAAAACCACCGAGTGAATAGCTCCGATTCTGGCACAAGCTAAAACAGCGATAGCTAGTTCTGGAATCATGGGCATATAAATACAAACACGATCCCCTTTCACCACGCCTTGGTTTTTCAGCACATTACTAAACTTACACACGCGTGCGTGTAATTCGCGGTAGGTTAAGGTGATGGCCTCATCGCCCGGTTCATTAGGCTCATAAATGATGGCTGCTTGATCTGGAATCGTTTTTAAATGGCGATCAAGACAGTTAGTAGTGATATTTAATTGACCGTCTTCAAACCATTTGACCGAATAATCATCAAAATTCCAGTCTAATACTTTCGTGAATGGTTTAGACCATTCAAATTCATTGGCTATGCCAGCCCAGAATTTTTCTGGTTCTCGCACGCTTAATTCATACGTTTTTTGGTAATCTGCTAGGCTCGTAATTCTCATAATTAAATGTTATCAAATTCTCCCTGTAGGGAATAAAAGCCAAAAAGGCTCATCCCAATTGAAATTAGGGGTGCTAATACAAAGGTGTAAATAATGGCAGGGACGAGGTCGTTCCCACCTTTGGCCCATAATGGAGCTGCTTGAAAATAAATCAAATAAATGCCTGCACCGATTCCTAGACCGATCCAAACTATCCCTAAAATGCGTTTGATAAGGTTCATTAGGCTGCTTTTTTAGCTGATTTGATGTAAATAATTCCAATAACCACGCAGACGCTGATTAAAGCGATAGGGTAGTTTAATCCCTCCAAATAAGGTTTTTGCACGACTCCCGCCGTTTGAGCATTCGAAACTAAAAAGGTCGCAATGGCTGGCATTAATCCACCAAATACACCATTTCCAATGTGATAGGGCAACGACATCGAGGTATATCGAATTTTCGTAGGGAACATTTCTACTAAAAAGGCGGCGATAGGACCATAGGCCATCGTCACAAAAGAGATCAAGAAAAAGACATAACCGACTAAAGTCCACTGGTCTTTCTCGTTTATTTTAATGCTAATCTTGGATTCCGTTTTATCTGGAGAAACTTCCGTAATGACATTTTTATACGAACTTCCATCCGTGTATTCTTTTGTAATAGTCGTCGTTTTACCTTTTAATGTCATCTTTTCTGAACCCGGAACTACCGTTTTATTCGTCACATCCACTGTTTTGTACATTTGGTCAAAAATGGGGCGATAGGAGAAAACGGCTATAATCATACCCGCCATCATAATTCCTTTGCGTCCTATTTTATCCGATAACGCGCCAAAAATCACAAATAAAGGGGTTCCCAATAATAGTCCTATGACTAAAATCATGTTTGTCTGAATATCATCTAGATTACAGATTTTTAAGAGGAAAGTTTGGGCATAAAACTGGCCCGTGTACCAAACCAAACCTTGTCCCATCGTAGCCCCGAAAAGCGCTAAGAGTACATATTTCAAGTTTAGTTTATTGCCAAAAGATTCTTTCAAGGGGTTTTTGCTAATATTTCCCTCCGCTTTTGCTTGCGCAAACATAGGTGACTCCTCCATGTTTTTGCGGATTAACAGAGAAACAAGCACCATCAAAATAGAAACCAGAAACGGAATTCTCCAGCCATAGTCATCAAATGCTTCCTTGCTTAAGGATGCTCTGGTCGCCATAATTACGGCTAAGGATATAACAAGACCTAAAGTGGCAGTTGTCTGAATCCAAGAAGTAAAAAATCCACGTCTTTCAGCGGGCGCATGTTCCGCTACATAAGTTGCGGCTCCACCATATTCTCCACCTAAAGCAAGACCTTGTAAAAGTCGCAGCGTTAAGACTATAATAGGGGCCCAAGCTCCAATAGTGGCATATGAGGGGATTAAGCCGATCGCAAATGTAGCACCTCCCATCAGCATCAGGGTGACCATGAAGGTGTATTTACGGCCAATTAAATCACCAAGTCGCCCGAATACTAAGGCTCCAAAAGGTCGCACCACAAAACCGGCGGCAAAAGTCGCTAAGGTATTTAAAAAGGCGGCGGTGGGATTATCAGTTGGAAAGAATTTGGTCGATAATACGGTGGCTAAACTTCCAAAAATATAGAAATCATACCATTCGATTAACGTACCCACAGACGACGCACTAATGATATAGGCGAGGCTTTGTTTTTTGGTTGTCATTATTATTAAATAGGTTGTAGCAAATCTATCATTTTCTGCCTAATTCTGCTAAATTTGAGTTAAAATTCTTGCTTATGTATACCGAAACACAACGTTTCACCCAATGGTGGTTATGGCTAATTCTGATAGGCGTTTGGTCTTCCATGGTTTATTCCATTATAACGGCACCACCGCAAACGAATGCCGCTGTTTATGTGTCATTTGGGATTGGGATTTTGTTGCCGGTGCTGTTTTGGCAGATGCGATTAATAACTCGAATTACCGAGGAAGGTATTTATGTGCGTTTTATTCCTTTTCATTTCAAAGAGAAGTTTTTTCCGTGGGAAACAATCACAGCCAGTTATGTACGAACCTACAGCCCCTTAAAGGAATATGGCGGCTGGGGTATTAAATACGGTTTTAATGGGCAGGGTTTAGTGTATAATGTCGCTGGAAATGTGGGTCTGCAGCTACAATTTAAAGAGGGTGAGGCGATCTTAATTGGAACCCAAAAAGGCGAGGAGATTAAGCAGGTTTTAGCCGCATTAGGTCATTTAACCGAATCTGTGAAATAAAAGGCGTACCTTTGCGCCACATTATGAGGATGTTTGTTATTATTTCATTGCTCATAACACATCTTTATACAGTAATATGTCATTTGAATCATTGCACCTCATTGAGCCTATTTTAAAGGCGCTCAAAGAAGAGGGTTATACAAATCCTACACCTATTCAAGCCCAATCAATCCCTATTGTCCTTCGTGGCACGGATTTATTAGGTTGTGCCCAAACGGGTACGGGTAAAACAGCAGCGTTTACGTTGCCCATCATTCAACTTTTAGAAGAGAACAAATCGTTCCAAAAAAATAAGAAAATCCGCGCCTTAATCGTGACTCCTACTCGGGAGTTAGCGATTCAGATTGGTGAAAGTTTCAGAGCATATGCGCGTCATACGGATTTGAAATATGCGGTTATTTTTGGAGGAGTGGGCCAAAGTCCCCAAGTCTCAGCCATCCGCAGCGGTGCTGACGTGGTGATTGCGACGCCTGGACGTCTTTTGGACCTAATGAACCAACGCCTTCTATCGATCGCTGACGTAGAATACTTCGTATTAGACGAAGCAGATCGCATGCTCGATATGGGTTTCATTCACGATGTGAAGAAATTATTAGCGGCCTTGCCACACAAACGCCAGTCGCTATTCTTCTCGGCTACAATGCCACCAGAAATCGTCAAACTAGCGGGAAGTATTTTGAAAAACCCGGCTTCCGTTTCCGTAACACCGGTTTCTTCTACTGTAGAAATCATCAATCAATCCGTTTATTTCGTAGACAAAGGCAATAAAAACGATTTATTGCTTGACATCTTACAAGATACGTCGATCAAAACGGCCCTAGTCTTCACCCGTACTAAACACGGGGCTGACAAAGTGGTTAAAATGCTTTTGAAAGCCAGCATTAAGGCGGAAGCGATTCACGGAAATAAGTCCCAAAACGCTCGCCAAACGGCGCTTAAAAACTTCAAGGCCCAAACGACGCGCGTTCTTGTCGCTACCGATATCGCCGCTCGTGGAATTGATATCGACGAATTAGAATACGTTATCAACTTCGAATT
>CANFWR010000073.1 GCA_947450865.1 Cytophagaceae bacterium | reverse complement strand
TGACCGCACCGGCAGTATCGAAGCAGGCAAAGACGCAAACATCATCATCTCCACAGGTGATGTATTAGATATGCGTTCAAGCGTATTAACGAATGCCTTTATTCAGGGCCGCGCCTTGAATTTAGACAACAAACATTCTCAATTATTTGAGCGTTATAAGTACAAGTACAACGTGAAATAAGTTGAATTAAAGTTTAGTCTAGAAAGTCCTCAAAAGCCGATTTTGTCTTTTGGGGACTTTTTTTTATACTATCATTGCACCTCATTATCAGTGTTTTCATAAAGTTCACTTATATTGTGGCTTAAGTTTTGTTTTTGCATTTATTCTCTGAATATTATCAAAAATAAAACGCTAACCACTAATAAATTATGAAAACCAAACTAGTCTTTTCGACCGTTTTGATCAAGTCGCGCTTGACACTTCGGATGACACAACAGGAGGTTGCCTCCGCCGTAGGAGTTTCCCAAAGCGCCTACAATTATTGGGAATCCGGCAAACATTATCCTAACGCCACCAAAATTTACCTACTTATCCAAGTCTTGAAGATTCCCATCGAGGATGTGTTCTCCGCCTAAATTTTTCTTACCTTTGGGGGGATGATTCGCCTCAGCATTTTACTTTTATTTAGTCTTTTCGCGTGCACCAGCTCCCCTGAGCCGGCCACACATTTCTATGACTGGAATAAAGAGCTGACCCGCCTATCATCTTCCCCCCTTTCGGTAAAAAAGACCGTCATTCTCGATGGCACAGCAGAAGTAATTGATTCGGTTCAGGTGGATTTGGCCAAAGAATGGGCACTCTTCCGCGAAGCCGACCTCAACAAACCCGCCTTCGCCCTCAGTTATGAGGATCGCAGTGCTCCTGGCCTGATCCATTATGTGCTGAAAAAAGGCGAAGACCTTCCCGTTCGTTCTTTCCAAATCGCTTTAGACTCAGCCGGCAAACCAGCCACCGTTGATTTTGAAATCTCTTCTGAGAATTTGATTTACCTTACCTCCAAAAAACTCTCCATGCACCTGATCTCAGGTCGCGTGGTTTCCTACACTATTTCTGGTTCACAAGCTCTGCGCTGGTTTTCATCGCCTACTCGCTATTCGGTTAGTGGGGTGGTACTTTAGGGGTGTATAGATTTATTCTTCCCTGATAGCAAAATCAATAATGGCCCTGAAGTGTCTGAAACGGCATAGTGTTAAAATACCGGCGAAGTATGCAAAGGCGTTTTCGGGTTTTGACACTTTTTGTCAATACCTGAAAATCGAGTTTATAGATTTGTCGAATTATTCACAAAAAGGGTGTTTAACGCAGGATAAACTAAACATCACTGCCTTTAATGCGTTTGTACCTAGGCACTCAACCAAGGGCGAGCGCGAAAACATGGAAATAATTCGTATTTTTAAGGCATGATTTTACGGACAGAGAATTTAGTCAAGAAATACGGCCAGCGATTAGTGAATGATCACATTTCGTATCAGGTGGCGCAAGGGGAGATTGTGGGTTTATTGGGGCCAAATGGCGCGGGTAAAACAACTTCCTTCTATATCGCTACGGGTTTAGTGAAGCCGAATGAGGGGAAAGTGTTCTTGGATGATTTGGACGTTACAGACTTGCCAATGTATAAGAGGGCGAGACTTGGAATCGGGTATTTAGCGCAGGAGGCGTCGGTTTTTAGGACGCTGAGTGTGGAGGAAAATATACAGGCGGTGTTAGAGATGACGGATTTGTCGAAAGCGGCGCAGAAAGAGAAGGTGGAGAGTCTTTTGGAGGAGTTTTCTTTAACACACGTGCGGAAGAGTTTAGGTCAGGTGCTTTCTGGGGGTGAGAGGAGAAGAACGGAGATTGCGAGGGCGCTGGCGGTGGATCCTAAGTTTATTTTGTTGGATGAGCCGTTTGCAGGGGTCGATCCGATCGCGGTGGAGGAGATTCAGACAATCGTGTCGAAGTTGAAATACCGGAATATTGGGATTTTGATTACGGATCACAATGTGGATGAGACGCTGTCGATTACGGATAGGGCTTATTTGCTTTTTGAGGGAAAGATTTTGAAGGCGGGGACGCCACGAGAATTAGCGGATGACGAACAAGTTCGTCGTTTGTATTTAGGTAAAAACTTTAAGCTTAGAGAAAATCAGCGATGAAAAAGGAGACGATTGCGGTACATGGGAGTCATTTGAAGGATGAGACGGCGGGGGCGATTGCGGCGCCGGTGTTTTTGACGACGACTTTTGAACGGGCTTTGGATGGAACGTATCCAAAAGGCCACATGTATTCCCGCAACTCCAACCCTAACCGCACGGCACTTGAAAAAGGCCTGACGGCCTTAGAAGGGGCGTCGCGAGGCTTCGCCTTCGGCTCAGGCCTCGCCGCCGTCAACGCTGTCTTCCAATGCCTCCAATCCAGAGATCATATCTTGATGCCGGAAATAGGGTATTACGCGTCCTATAAACTGGCGGAAGAAATTTTAGGGCCCTGGGGGCTTGAGGTGACGCAGGTGGATATGACGGATTTGGCCGCAGTAGAAAAAGCGGTACAAAAGAATACGAAACTCATCTGGGCAGAGACGCCAGCGAATCCGATGCTGAGCATTACAGATATTAAAGGTCTGTCAACTATCGCTAAAAAGTACGGACTTAAATTAGGGGTAGATAATACGTTGGGGACGCCCGTTCTCCAAAACCCCATCGCTCAAGGCGCAGACATCGTGATGCACGCGACGACGAAGTACATAGGCGGACACTCAGATATTATGGGTGGAGCGGTGCTCTTGAAAGAGGATGATGAGTGGGCGAAAAGAATTGAAAGAGTACAGATTTTGATGGGGGCGACGCCTAATCCATTAGACTGTTACTTATTAGCGAGGGGTTTGAAGACCTTGCCTTTGAGAATGCGGGAGCACAGTGCGAATGCGTTGGAACTGGCGAAGCGTTTGGAAAAACACCCAAAAGTTGAAAGAGTACATTACCCCGGCCTGGAATCACATCCGCAGCACGCTTTAGCAAAGGCCCAAATGCCTCAGGGATTCAGCGGCATGATTGCTTTGCAGGTGAAAACGGGGGAAATAGAAACGAGGGAAATGGCTGGTAAACTGCAAATATTCCAACAAGCGACGAGCTTAGGTGGCGTTGAATCGCTGGTGGAACACCGCAAGTCCATTGAAGGACCGCAAAGTACGACTCCTGGAAACTTGTTGCGTTTCTCAATCGGACTGGAACATGTAGATGATTTATGGGCGGACTTAGAACAAGCCCTAGCGACTATTTAGAGATCCTTCTCTAATTTCACCTCAACTTCTTTATCGATTCCTTTCAATTCGACACGTTGGCGCTTGTAGCCAGACTTCGAAATAGAGATAAAATTGTATTGCTTCTCGTCGATCTTAATTTCGATGGGAGTTTTCCCCACGTAATAACCGTTTAATATAACTTCAGCTCCAATAGGATCCGTTTTTACCAGTATGGTCTTCGTAGCAGGAGCCACAAATGAACTTAAAGCACTGATTAACAATACGATAACAATATTTTTCATGATAGGCGTTGAATGAATTATTCAAAACTACCGAAAAATAAATGAATTGATATCCTGAGGGCTAAAAATATCTAGTTGCTGATAATTGCAATTGTGCGTTTAACACGTTTTTATCGAGCACCCATTCGTAGTTGCGCATCCAGGCGAAATTCAGCTTGCCTGTAAGAGAATAGGATCCGACGCGTTTTTGGTAATATCCACCCCACATGAGGTCGACCCATTTTTGGTCATAGTTCGTAAATGCGTCGTAGAAATAGTCCATATTGTGCGCAAAACGCTCGATGCTGAAACCTGCGATAGAGGAAGGGCGAACGAAGGCGAGGTCGAAGGTTTGGAGATTAGATCCGGGACCTATGCCCGCGCCTAACACCTGTCCTTCGTTTGTGTAGCCATGGCGCACAAAATCGTGGCGGTACCAGGGGCCATTATTGCGAACGAGGCGATCCGCCGTCATTTCCATAGAGGTATTTTCCAAAGCTAGACGAATATAACGACCGGGTGACTGCGGGAAAACTTTGCGAAGACCAAATAAATAGGCGCGCGAGTGCTCGTTAGACAGAAACCAATCCCAAAAACTAGTCGAATAATCATTCCAACCCATTTCGCCATATAACTCCAGATGCGACGCAGGAAAGACCCAGCGAGCAGAGAAAGAGGCGAGCTGATCCCTTCTTTTAGCATCCTCTAAAGGCGTGCTCTTCTTCTCAAAGGGCAAGATAAACGGGAACACATCCGTCAAACCCGATCCCATGTCAGACGTGTAAAGATGGAAAGCGCGGGAAAAACCGAGGAATAATCCAGGTACCCAGCGCGGCTGGTAATTAAATGTCAAAGCTGAAATGTAGCGGGAGTCCTTGGATTTTGGCTCTAAATAATTGATGCCGTTAACGATGTAGTCGGATGCCAAAGGCTGGACGTCAGAACCTTCTAAGCGACCGCCAATGAGCTGAAATTCGAAGGCGCCGAGGAAGGTTTTTAGGGGTTTAACGCTATTGAATGTCCCGTGCAAGAAGCCTGGGGCATTGTTTGACATGATTAACGAATTCCTGAAACCTGGCCCCCACCAAAGATTTTCAGTGGAAATCCCGACAGAAACGGAGCGGGAAGAGAGGCGGAGGGCGCTTTGGCCTAGGCGAAAACGGGAATAAGAAGAGGTTCCAAAACGTTCCGGAATGTCTGTGCTATTCCATAAAACGAGCATGGGAGCGCGCAGGGGGCCTTGAAGGGAAAAGGTTTCAAAGTCGCGGTTCTCTACGTACACGAATTCCGGCATGAGCTGGAGACTGAGGGCTTTGTATTTGGCAAAAAAACCCGCCGTTAAATAAGTTTGCAAGCCTCTCGCCGGGATCATCGCGCCGTCATTCCAGCCCATGGGAGCGAAGGTATTCAACGAGGTCAGGATAGAGGCGGGCAGTAAACCAGTCGCCGTCGAATCGGAAACGGGCCTGATAGTAAACGAATTATGCGCCCCAGAAATCAGTTGCTGATTCCGGAAACGCTCTTCAGAAAAATCCGGCCGACCCACGGGAATGGTCTGGGCGTAGATTTGTGCTGTCAGAAAGAAAAAAAAGATCTTTTTAAGCATAGACAAATTTAGGGAGGAATGCGCGCAATGTTGTAAATTTGAGCGATAAAGATTTCGATGAACAAAAAGTCCAACCGTTTTGTACTGATTCGCTATGCAAACGATGCCCTGGTGGTGTTCGCGGCGTATGCGCTTTCGCTTTGGAAAACCGATCATCTAAATCAATGGAATCCCGCCTTTGCGCTGCTTTCGCTCGTTTTGTGGTATTTCGTCTCCTCTTTTTCGAAATTATATGCGGATAGACGCTCGAATAAGTTCGCGGAGGAGATCATTTTTATTATCTATCACCTGATTTTATTTACCATTTTATTGAGTTCCAGTCTCTTCTTTTTGAAACCGGCTGGAGCCTATGATTTCGTCTTCTTCGCCTATTTTATAACGGCTAATTTCGTCCTAGCCGCCATTACTAAGTACATTTTGCGGAAGAATCGCCACGCCGCCTTTTACCAAGGGCGTATGAATGACGTGGTACTTTTAGTGGGTGCCACGGCCGCGGCGAAGAATTTTTACGATACGGTACAGAAGTATTATTATTACGGTTATAAGGTGGAGGGCCTGATTGATGATGAACTGAACAATATTCCGGGCTGTGATTATTTAGGCAAAATCAGCCAGCTGGACTTGATTTTAAAGTCGCGTTATGTGGACGAAGTGGTGATTGCCTTGCCTACAGAGGAATATTCGACCATTCAACGTTGCATTAGTATATGTGATTATTACCGGACCAAAGTCCGTATTTTGCCTGACTTCAAACAATATGCTACCTCCTCGGTGAGCATTCAGACGATTGGTCAAGTGCCCGTGATGAACGTGGGACGTCTTCCGCTGGATCGATTGGAGAACCGAATTTTGAAGCGCATTTTTGATGTGACGTTCTCGCTGGTGTTCTTCTTGACTTTTGGCCTGATTCTTTTTCCCCTGATCGCACTATTGATTAAGTTAACGTCCAAAGGGCCTGTTATCTTCAAACAAGAGCGCTGGGGCCTCAATAATGAGACCTTGATGTGCTATAAATTCCGCACGATGGTGCAGGAAAGTGAGGATGTGGATGAGGAAGGACATTACCTGCAGGCGCAAAAAGATGATCCGCGGATTACGCGTATTGGGGCCTTCTTGCGCAAGACGAATCTGGATGAGATTCCGCAGTTTTGGAACGTATTAATGGGCGATATGTCCGTGGTGGGACCGCGTCCTCACCCAACTCCGTTGAATATTGAATCCATGAATACAGTCGATAATTACATGTTACGCCATATCGTTTTGCCGGGAATTAGTGGCTGGGCGCAGGTAAATGGGTGTAGAGGGGAAACGCGTACGACGGAAGATATGCAGGAACGCGTGGACTTTGATTTGAGTTATATTCACCGATGGTCGTTTTGGTTAGATTGCCAAATCATCCTCCAGACCGTCATTAACTTCTTCAGAGGAGACCAGAACGCTTACTAAAACGTTGTTTTATGATTAGCGGAATGAACACCGGTGCCTCCATGAAATAGCGTCTAAACATCCGCTTAGGTTCCTGCAAAAATCGATACAACCATTCCAAACCACTTTTTTGCATCCATAGCGGTGCTCTTTTGATCATACCCGCGGCCACTTCAAAAGCTCCGCCGATTCCGATGGCCACGTGCGTTTCTAATTTATCGAGATTTTCTGCGATCCAAATATCCTGCTTAGGAGCCGTTAAACTCACCAACAAAATATCAGGCTTCACCGTGTTAATCGCATCGATCATTTTCTGGTTTTCCTCCTTCGAAAACACCGCTCTGAACGGCGGCACAAAGGTCCCCACAATCTTTACCCCAGGATGCTTCGCCTCCATCACCTTTTTTAGTGTATCCGCTACGCCGGGAGAAGCGCCGAGCAAAAAGATGGAGAATTCGTGCCGTGAAGCAAACAGAAATATCCTCGGCAACACATCTAAACCCGTAATTCGCTCCTTAATGGGATCCCCTAAGAACTTTGAGGCCCATTTCACGGGAACGCCATCGCAAAGAACGTAATCCGCGTGCTTGTAAATCTCTTGAACGCGCGCTGTCGCGCGCGCCGCCAATATCGAATTCACGGGCGTGATACACACCTGCGCCTTTTTCCCTTCTTTGATCACAGTCTCCCAATCGCGGAACAATTCGTCCATCGTCAGCGAGGAGACCGGTGTACCTAGAATATTGACCCTTTTATGCTTCATTCTGTGCGGCATCTGGTTCCGGGAAAAAATCCCCTAAAAAATACAAGCCCACCCAGGTCCAGAAAGGAAATGCTCCCATGGGACCCTCTAAAAACACGTCAAAGCTACCGTTCAACCAAAACGTGAACAGCACGCAGGAAATCATCAATTGCTGGTCATTCAGTTGCCTTTTAAACATCGGTTTAAATAGGCAAACCAGCCAATAGCACCAAAGCAAAAACAACGGCCAGCCGAAACGAGCCAAAATGGTCAAATTGAAATTATGCGGCGAACGCAGATCGTCGATTTCAGTTACCACCTCATCGCTTTCCGCCAAACTCATCCCCAATCCTTTCCCCTGCGCAGCATATTCCGGCGTCACGCTATAATCGATAATGTTCGCCCACCAGACCAAACGCCAAAACTTATTTTCATCCAAGGTCGCATCCTTACTCACCCCAAAAATCGACCCTACATTCTCCACCAGCTGTTCCATCCCCACTTTGCGCCCTTGGAAGTTTTCCTTCACCTTAATCGAGGCATATAGCGGCAAAACAATCAACAAAATGATAGGCAAGTAGCGCGCATATTGCTTGAATAAATCCCGCATCTCTTGGCGCTTCGTATAGAACACGAATAGTCCCAAACTGATCAAATAGGCTAACATTCCAGACCTAGAATAGGCCGTAATAATCAACAGATTTAGCAAGATCGCCACCGCTAAAGTCACTTGAAAACGGATGGATCTGTGATTCAGGTAGAGCATCAGGACCAAAGAGGAAATCAATAAATGCACCCCCATATCGCCGTATTTATAGAGCGCGAAGGGTACGGATCCGAACAAGATGAAGTTCTCGAAGAATTCGGAGAAGTTTTGGAAATAAAAATTCAACAAGGCAAAAAACGGGAACCACGTATAAATCCAGATGATGTAGCCCCACAATTGCGCGCGCAAGTCCTTGAACAGAAACACAAAGAACGCGAACCAGGCATATTGGATCACGAAAGAATCACGAATCACGTCAAATAAAGCATATGAGCGCAATCCCCAGCCGATATAACCCACCGTGATCGCGAGCAAAAAGGCCAAAATCTTCGTCCGCTTGTCCCATCCAAACGCGTAATCCTTGCGCGTTAAAAACAACACAATAAATCCTCCCACCCACAAGGCCTCTGCTAAAAAACTATAGGCAATCCCCTTGTTAAAGAACACATAGAGTGCCATTACAAAGAAATAGGCCTGCAAATACAGTTTTTTAACGACGTCCATTGATTTCGTATTTAAGCGAAACCTGCCACTGCTGGTTCGTGTAATCCGACTTCGTAGACGAATCTGACCAGTCCGCGATGCCATCTTCGATACGCACCCACATATAATTGTTTACGGTGGTTTGAAGATAGGAAGCTCCCAATAATAGGTTTTTCGTAAGACCGATTTGCGCCTCCACGCCGGTCATCAAATTCACCCAATAGCGATTCTCGTAACCACTTCCGTAGTATTGATACACATAGAAATCGTTGTTTTTTGCCAGCCGTTCTGCGTGCAGGCGAATCAAGCTGCGGCCTCGATGGAAGCTCAAATGAATGGTTTGGCTATTCGAACCCGGACCGATGGAAGCACCCAGTAATTTCGCGTTTTGAGTGTAACCCTGCCGCACCTGCGTACTTGTGTACCAGCTATTGCGTAACGGTTCGCCACCTGGCTGTGTATTGTCGATCACTAAACCCGGATCCATCAGCTGTAATTGCGTGAATTCGATGCCTAACTGTAAGTAGGATTTCTTCTTTTTGCCCAAAGGAAATAACTTCCGCCCTCCTAGCACAAAACCCGTCTTCGTGGAATCCCCAAAGAAGCTGGCAGGTCCCACCACCTTATCAGGCTGACCGAGTTCCGCATAGAACTCGGCATGATCTTTAGGCAAGGCAAAGCGAAGCAAGAAGGCGCCTAATTGCATTTTGGGATTCTCCACAAATGGCTTCCCCGGTTGTGGATCCTCATTCGTGAAGTAATTCTGCTGTGCAAAGGAGTAGCCTAGATAGAAATTAGGCACCCATTTAGGTTGCCAGTTTACGATAAAAGCCTTTAGCATGCGAACTGAATTATTCTTGTTTTCAATTCCGCCAGCCCAAATTGGTCTGAAGTTCTTATCCTCAGGCGAAAGCATGGTCGGGTTTTCTAACATCCCGATTAAACCTTTCCCCTCAAAAGAACCGATGGGAGTAATGACTGGCTTTCTGTTTTGGACGAAATAATGTAAAAAGCCAGACGCCTCATTTGTCAGCACCAAACTATTTCTAAAGCCTGGACCCCACCAATTGTTCTCCGTTGAAACTCCGGTAGATACATTCCCCACTTTGAAAGCAATGCGCGATTGGCCCGGGAAGAAATATTTCAAGGGCTCCGTCCCAAACCGACTATAGGCATCAATGTTATTATTGATGATAAAGAACACACGCGTCCAATAGTTCCCATCTTGCGGGCTTCCGGCAAAAGGAACGGTAGGCGAATTTTCGGCCTCCACCCACTCCGGCTGAAGATTTACATCCAAGAACTTCCACGTAAAATGCACGCCCAGGCTCCAGCGACGCTGAAAACCAACGGACGGATACATGTTCCCCTCGTTAAAGCCGAAGGGCATTTTGTTATTATTTTGAGAGGTATGACGCAATGAAATACCCTGCAATTTAAACTTATCACTAGAAGTAGACTCTAGCTCTTGCAGACGAGACGTGGAGCGAATCATAAAGGACTGATTCTCGTATTTCGATGAATCTTTCCCATTCAATAATTGCGCATTGCGTTGCAGATCCTGCAGGCTAATATCGTCCAGTAAAGTTGTCTGAGCAAAGACCGAGCAAGAGAGCAATAAAAGGCCTATAACGTACTTTACCATAAGAAAATCGTATTAATGAAGGCGTATATATTCGATTTAGAATGATCCTTTTCCCATAAATAATTGCTGGAATTAACCCACTTTACATCCGCTGTAAATAAAAGCTTTTTGTAGCGATATCCGCCTTGTAAGCCGTAGGCATAATCATCCCATTTCGTATTTCGAGTTGCGACGGCATTGCCTCCCGTAACAGTCGTTGGTCGATTCGCCACATGCTGAAAAGTGAAGCCTAACTTTGTCCAGCCTTGGTTCCAGCTCACCGCGAAGGATTGCGCATCGTTTCCATGCCCTACTCCATTCGCAATGATTTGGTTATTATTTGTAAAACCCTCGTAAACTTGTCCATGTTCATACCAATTTCCTGCTCCTCGCATTAGATAAGAGGGAGTTTCTGACATCTTCGTCGCTTCAGCCTGTAACGAGATAAAGGTTCGCGCATTTAAAGGATGTAATTTCTTAAATCCGACTACCCAAGCAGCGGAATGAGACATGTCGAGCATTAAATCTCGGAGGTTTTGCTTCGCATCATTATAGCCAAATTCCGCATACACCTCCGCGTGATTCTTAGGCATCAGCCAGCGGGTAGAAATACTCAAGATTTGGTCTTTGCTGAGTGTATCGTCGTTATAATCACTTTTGAATAAATTGTTCAATACCGGCAAATAGGTATTCATGAACTTCGCATTAGGCAGGGGCACCTCGTAGTTTTGAAAAGCACGGGAAACAGAGAAGAAGACGTTTTTCATGAATCGCGGCTGGTAGGTCAGGATGATCCCGTTGTATTGGCGATTCTTTGGATTATAGGACAAATCACGTCTTTTCAAGGCATTATTTTCATACCCTTGAAGCGAATCTCGCGTCATTCTACCCAGAATCAATTGGAATTCAAAAGATCCGATGGGTGTTTTCAAAGGACGCGTAGTATTTAAACTGTAATGCTGAAATCCAGCTGCATTATTCGTCATCAACAGTGAAGAATAGTGTCCTGGACCCCACCAAAGGTTTTGGTTAGACACCCCTAGCGAAATTCCACCGGCCTCTAAACGCACCGAGGATTGTCCTAAACTAACCCGATCTAATGATGGATTTACCTGCCCCCACGCATCGCTGGTTTCATAATCTGCCGACCCCGTGTGCACAAACTCAGGTTTGAATTGAATATGTAAAATGCTAAAACGAGCATAAATACCGGCGCTAGCCTGCATTTGGTAACCATTCGAAATGGACATCGCCTGATCGTTCCAGCCATAAGGGCGGGAGGTATTCAGTTTTTGAGAAAGAGATGCGGGTAATAAAATCGCCTGAAATA
>CANFWR010000072.1 GCA_947450865.1 Cytophagaceae bacterium | reverse complement strand
AATATACCCGATTTTGTGCTAAATTGCGGCCTCATTCATTTAAATCAAGCAATAAAATGGCGCAACAATACGATTTGATCGTGGTAGGCTCAGGCCCAGGGGGTTATGTAGCAGCTATCCGAGCTTCTCAATTAGGTTTAAAATGTGCAATTGTAGAGAAAGAATCCTTAGGTGGTATTTGCCTAAACTGGGGATGTATTCCTACCAAAGCCCTTTTGAAATCTGCCCAAGTTTTCGAATACATCAAGCACGCGGCTGATTACGGAATTACCGTAAAAGGCGCAGAAGCTGATTTCTCTGCAGTTATCTCTCGTTCTCGTGGCGTGGCGGATAGCATGAGTAAAGGCGTTCAGTTTTTGATGAAGAAAAATAAGATTGACGTGATTATGGGTTTTGGAAAAATCCAACCTGGTAAGAAAGTCGAAGTAACTGATGCAGACGGTAAGAAAACCGTTTACGAAGGAAAAAATATCATGATTGCGACGGGTGCTCGTGCACGTGCATTACCTAATGTGCCTATCGATGGCGAAAAGGTGATCGAATACCGCAAGGCGATGAGCTTAGAAAAACGTCCTGATTCGATGGTTGTAATCGGTTCGGGTGCGATCGGAGTTGAATTTGCTTATGTATACGCGGCGATGGGAACGAAAGTAACGATCGTAGAATTCATGCCAAACATTGTTCCCGTAGAGGATGAAGATGTTTCGAAAGAATTAGCGAAGCAATACAAGAAAATGGGTATCGACATCTTAACGTCTTCGAGCGTGGAGTCAGTGGATACGAAAGGGAAAGGTTGCAAAGTGAGCATCAAAACTCCAACGGGTAACCAAGAAATCCAATGCGATATCGTCCTTTCTGCTGCGGGTGTGATCTGTAACTTAGAAAACATCGGTTTAGAGGAGGTAGGTATTATCGTAGATAAAGGTCGTATTCCAGTAAACGCTTGGTACGAAACGAATATCCCTGGTTATTTCGCGATTGGCGATGTGACTCCGGGTCCGGCTTTGGCACACGTTGCCTCAGCAGAAGCGATTATTTGTGCAGAGAAAATGGCTGGTCACAAGACAGAGGCTTTGGACTACACAAACATCCCAGGTTGTACGTATTGCAACCCAGAAATTTCTTCCGTAGGTATGACCGAAAAGAAAGCGATAGAGGCTGGTTACGATATCAAAGTGGGTAAATTCCCATTCGTGGCATCTGGAAAAGCTACGGCTGCCGGCGCTCGTGATGGTTTCGTAAAAGTTATTTATGATGCCAAATACGGTGAATTATTAGGCGCGCACATGATCGGTTACAACGTAACGGAATTGATCGCTGAGGCGGTAGTGGTTCGCAAGTTAGAAAGCACGGCTTACGAGATTATGAAAACAGTTCACCCTCACCCGACGATGTCAGAAGCCTTCAAAGGCGCGACAGAAGCGGCTTATGGAGAGGCAGTGGATTTGTAATCTACAGAATTATACAAATAGAAAGAGGAGCTCGAAAGGCTCCTCTTTTTTTAGTTCAATTTCACCTGAACACTTTTGTATGCAATTCTACTCTTCGGATCGTGTGCCTGAATGGCGATGGTTCCGGGCTGGATTCGTCGCGCATCTGTTTTGCCGGCGGGTTCATCATATTCCACAACGGTTCTACCGTTAATCTTCGTGGTAATGTGTTTCCCTTCCACTTTCACGTATAATTCGAACCACTCTTCGTCGTGCACTAATTTTTCTGCCGTGTCGATGATGCTGTATAGGCTTGCGGTTCTTCGCCAATCGGTGTGGGAATTATTTACTTGGATTTCATAGCCTTGAGAGGGCCAATTGTTTTCTAAGAACGCGGTACAAACATACAAGCCAGAATTTGCACCAGGGTATGTTTTCACAATAGCTTTTACTTCGAAATTTTGAAAATTATGATTGCCCACGGGACCATCATAAAATAGGTGGCCACGAGGACCTGCGACTACAAGTTCGCCGTTTTGTACTTGGAAGGAGTTAGGATTCTCACTGGTTTTCCAGCCAGATAGGTCACGTCCGTTTAATAGTTCGACCCATTGCGCGTGGGCGGAGAAGTTTAATAAGAGGAGGAGGATGAAGAGGTTTTTCATTTTAATAGAGGTTTAGGCCATAAATGTAGGAGAAAATTAATTTATTGCAAATTCAATTAAGGTTTTGATATTTCCTTTCGATGCTAGAACAATTGCTTTTAAATATTCGCCCCTCACATCCCCTTTTAAACTTTGCCCCCAAGAAAATCGGGGTAAATTAAACTGATACTGCATCAACAGATCCGCCATTAGCCGTGCGTGCCTTCCATTTCCATTAGGAAAACAATGAATGCTTACAAGTCGAAATTTAAATCGAATAGCAATTTCAATGGGAGGGTACGTTTTATTTAGAATCCAATAATTCACATCTGATAATAAAGCATTCAACTCTATAGGAATGAGGTACCATTTAACGCCAATATTTGTATCCGTTTTCCGATAATCTCCCGCCCACTTCCATACTTGGCCAAACATTCTTTTATGCAAACGGCGAATAAAAGATTCAGTAAGTAAATTTGAAATGGAGCGCTTAGTTAACAACCAGCGCAGAACTTCGTTAATGTTTGCCTGTTCTAGAGAATTTATTTGAGCCAAACTACTAACCATAGGTATTCGTAAACCTGAAATCTGATCCGGGTCTACAGGGGTTTGGCCAAAATCAAATTCATCTAATCCCACAAGCTGCTTAGTTTCTGATTTCGAATTTCAGTAATTAATCGATCATATTCACGAGACTTATTTTTATTATCAGCTTCTTGATTTTCTAATATCATAGCTTGATTAGAACGTTCCATTAATTCTTTGGCTTTCAATTCTGCACGGATTTGCAATAAATCATCCAGCGAGTCTTGTTTCGGTTTAAAATAATAGACCAAATCCATTTCCATTGCATTCGCAATTTTACGCAAACTTGCTAGGGTAATTGCCTCGTCTACTTCTCTCATCTCAAAGTTTTTCGCTGCGGGCACACTGAAGCCCAAGCGTTTAGCTAACTGCTTCAATGTCATACCAATGGCTGTTCTAGAAGAACGAATCCAACCTTGAGGAATGCGATCAAATCGCTGACCATTTACATATTGACGAATTTGATCATCCAATTGATGTACAGATAGATGTTTCATGATTTAACTTTTAAGTTAATTAAATTTATGTAAAAATAAACTTAAAAGTTAAATAATTTAGTGATTCAAAAGAATTTAATGTCCAATTTGCACAATAGGTTGTGCAAATTGTTCTTTAATAACAGAGTATTAAGTATTTAAGAAAAATCCTATGTCGTTCAAAAAACTTGAACAAGGGAGTGACAGCTCCACTCCGTTTCGCTGTCAGCCCGCAGGGCATCTAGCACAAAGCCTTCAGCATTCGCTTCGCGAATCCTGTTCTTTTTTCATATGGGGCCGATTAACTATGCGAGCACAATACTCGGCCCCATATAAAAAAAGCCCCTCAGCTAACGCTGAGAGGCTTCGTAGAGGGGAAGGGATTCGAACCCTCGGTAAGCTTGAGACCTACACACGCTTTCCAAGCGTGCTCCTTAAACCACTCGGACACCCCTCTATAAGCGCCCGTGGGGTTGCAAAAATAGCAAATTATTTCGACGAATCGAAAAAGGAATCGATATCCTTCTTGAATTGAATCAAGGATGGTTTGTGGATATAGTACATGTGTCCAGATTCGTAGTATTTAATGTCTACGCGGGAGCGTTGTTCGGGGCGCAAGAACATGTGCTCGATGTCGTAAACCGCCGTGAAGTACGGAGTTGCGAAATCATAGTAGCCGCAGCCGAGGTAGACTTTGAGGTTCGGGTTTTTGGCCATCGCATCACGAAGACTTTCGGCGACGTTCAAGTATTTGTTTTGGACATTTTTGTAGGACCAAGGGTATACTTCGCCGAAGACGTTGTAACCTTTCTCCTCTGTGAACTTCAACTCTTTAGATAAATAGTCATTGATGGTGGCGGTGAAAGGTCCGTCGATGTTTGCGAATGAGGGATCGAAATCC
Organism: Cytophagaceae bacterium; assembly: GCA_947450865.1. Classification (GTDB taxonomy): domain Bacteria; phylum Bacteroidota; class Bacteroidia; order Cytophagales; family Spirosomataceae; genus Aquirufa. Next base: position 7,586 of record CANFWR010000072.1, on the reverse strand, counting down.
ACGTATTCGCCAGCGTCGTCTAGGTTACGGCCAGTGAAACGAGCGTCTAAACGGCCGATCGAAAGTCCATCTGCGCGGCGTAAGGCCTTGTAGAAACGGTTTTCGTCTAGGCGAAGGTTAGCTTGAAGGCAAAGCTCTTTGGAAAGACCGGTATAATAAGCCATCTTTTCAGCGATAGCAGATTTCTCTGCCTCAGACATCCAGCCGCCTTTGATTAATGCCGTAGCATAGGGTCCGATCGCCCATTGCTCGGATTCCTTTAATACGTCTGCGATAGGTCTCGCTTGTAAAGCAGGTGCTAATTTTTTGTGGTACCAGGCTGCGGCTGTGTAAGAGGGGATATATAGCGCACGAGGTAGATCGTTTCCGATGTTGTAATCGTTTGTGCCAAAGTTTAATACCGCGGAGATTAAAATGACGCCATTGATATAGATGCGGTGCTCGTCTTGCAAGAATTTCGATAATCCTGCGGCACGCGTGGTTCCGTAGCTCTCGCCGGCTAGGAATTTAGGTGATGCCCAGCGATCATAGCGGCTCAAGAAGTTGCGAACGAAATCTCCTACGGATTTGATGTCCTCTACGTAACCGTGGTATTTGCTTGCGGACTCGCCCACAGCGCGGGAATAGCCAGTGGAAACGGGGTCGATGAAGACTAAATCCGTTTTATCTAACCAAGAGAATTCGTTGGGAACGTAAGAATAAGGGGCTGCGGTGGCGGTGCCGTCGTCTTTCAAGACTACGCGCTTAGGGCCTACGCCGCCCATGTGTAACCATAAAGAGGCTGAGCCGGGGCCACCGTTGAAGGTGAAAGTGACAGGGCGTTTAGCGCCGTCTTCGTCGTCTTTGGAGTAGTAGGTGAAGAAGATTTTGGCCAAAACCTTACCCGTATCTGCCTTCATATGCATATAACCGGTGGTCGCCGTGTAATTAATCACCTTGCCGGCGATCGTAATGGAATGTTTCGTCTTCACGACTTGCACGCCAGCGGGGTCTTTCCCGTTCTGAGCATGTAATGTAAGCGTAAGGGCGCAAAAAAGAATGGTAAGTAATTTTTTCATCGTTTGAAGATTTATGAAAACGAATATAAAAATTCTTTGGCAATAAAAGCGTTTTGAATTACTTTTGCCATTACTCTATATATTATATAGACTTTATAAATTTATCAAGAAAAAATTATGCAAAGTTTCCGCTCTGAGATAGAAAACCCCGTTGTTGAAAAAGACATCCTGGATTTAGCGAAAAAAATCGCTCAATTCAAGGCTGGCGAGATTCACGAGGAAAAATTCAGAAGTCTTCGCCTGGCGCGCGGTGTCTACGGACAACGCCAGCAGGGGGTGCAAATGATCCGCATTAAATTGCCGTATGGTAAGATTCAATTCCACCAATGGAAGCGTATTTCGGACATTTCAGACGAATATTCGACCGGAAACCTGCATTTAACAACGCGTCAAGATATCCAAATCCACTATGTGTCGCTGGACCGTACGCCGGAACTTTGGGCAAAATTAGAGCAGGACGATATCACCTTGCGCGAGGCTTGTGGAAACACGGTGCGCAACATCACGGCCTCCCCTACTTCAGGAATCGATCCGAAAGAACTTTTTGACGTAAGCCCGCACGCTGATGCGGCATTCCGATACTTTTTACGCAACCCTATTTGCCAAGAAATGGGTCGCAAGATAAAAATTTCCTTTTCAAATACAGACGAAGATACCTCGCTAGCCTATTTACACGATATGGGTTTTATACCCAAAATCATCAACGGCGAACGCGGGTTCAAAGTAGTCGTGGGCGGTGGCTTAGGCGCACAACCGATGCTGGCTCACGTAGCTCACGAATTCCTAGCGGAAAACGAAGTGATCCCGTTCATCGAGTCTGTTTTACGCGTATTCGATCGCCATGGCGAACGCAATTCACGCCACAAGGCACGTATGAAATTCTTAATCCAAAAGATCGGCTTTGAGGCCTTTATGGATTTGGTAAAAGCAGAAACAAAAGCGTTAAAAAATCACTCTTTCGAGATTCCATCAGCAACGGCTTGGGAGGTTACGCCGCCTACATTAGTGGCTTCGACGGAAACTCCTAACTCAGAGGCTTACGCGACTTGGTTAGCGACTAATACCTTTGAACAAAAGCAAAAAGGATTCCACGCGGTCTATGTGCGCATCCTTAATGGTAATATTTCGAGTGTGACATCTCGTTCTTTAATTGAAGCCCTAACAGGGTATATCGGCGATGATATTCGCATCACGATTAACCAAGGTTTGATGCTAAAATATGTGCCTACCGCGAATTTGGCCTACGTCTACTCCGTATTAGACGCACACGGATTAGCGACTCCGGGCGCAAATTCCATCGCCAACATCACGGCGTGCCCGGGAACGGACACGTGTAATTTAGCGATCTCGGATTCGACGAATATCACCTCGAAATTAGAGGCGGTCATCACCGAAGAATTCCCATCCTTGATTCACGACAGTGCGATGAAGATCAAAATTTCCGGCTGCATGAACGCCTGTGGACAACACAGTATGGCATCCATTGGTTTCCACGGATCTTCCTTGAAAGCAGCAGATAAACGCGTTTTACCGGCGCTACAAGTCTTATTAGGAGGCGCGACACTAGGGAATGGTGAAGGAAAAATCGCGGATAAAGTGATTAAAGTTCCTTCCAAAAGAGGCCCACAAGTCTTACGCACCTTATTGAATAACTTCGAAGAGAACGCACAGGCGGACGAATATTTCCACAGCTATTACGATCGCCAAGGCGAGAAATATTTCTACGATTTATTAAAGCCCATCGCAGATTTAAGCACCTTAGTGAACGACGATTTCATCGACTGGGGCGCCTCAGAAAACTTCGCCACCGAAATCGGTGTGGGAGAATGCGCGGGCGTCGTGATCGACTTAGTGGCGACCTTGTTATTTGAATCTGACGAGAAATACGAATGGACCGCGGCGGCATTAGAAGACAAACGCTATGCGGATGCGATCTACCACGCTTATAGCGTGTTCATTTCGGCGGCGAAAGCACTCTTATTAGATAAATCGATTTCGGTCCCTACCCAAAACTCGGTAATCATGAAGTTCGATGAAAACTTTGTGGCGACAGGTGATGTTGCTGTGGATGCACCATCATTCGCTGAATTAGTGTTGCAGATTAATCAAAACGAACCTTCAGCGGAATTTGCGGCCTCTTATACGGCGCAAGCACACGCCTTTTTACAATCAGCAAAAGTAGCCCGCTCTTAATCCTATGAAGAACTTAAGCCATTTCAGAACTTTAGAACCCCATCCGAAATTATCGGTGGTGGGCGCTGGCCCAGGCGATCCGGAGTTGATCACCTTGAAGGCCATCAAGGCCATCGCGTCAGCGCAGGCCGTTTTATATGATGCTTTGGTCGACCAAAGCTTGTTAGAACACTGCTCCCCTACCTGCGAGCAGATTTATGTGGGTAAGCGTGCAGGCGAAAGCCATTCCCAAGAGGCGATTAACAAATTGATCGTGGAGAAAGCCTACGCTTTAGGACACGTGGTTCGCTTGAAAGGCGGAGATCCCTTTGTCTTTGGTCGTGGTCAAGAAGAAATCGAATACGCGCGCGGATTCGGCTTATTGACGGATTATATTCCAGGCATTTCCTCCTCGTATGCGGCAGCTGGTTCAGCTGAAATTCCCTTGACAATTCGCGGGGTGAACGAGAGCTTTTGGGTAATGACGGGCACGAAATCGGATGGATCTTTGACAGCTGACCTAGCACTAGGCTTACAATCATCTGCGACTTTGGTCATTCTCATGGGAATGAATAAACTAGAAGAGATTGCTGCCATATGCCAAAAATACGGCAAAGGTGACATTTCCGCCGCGATCATCCAAAACGGCACATTGAAAAATCAACGCGTAGGCATTTCTACTGCAGCCGAATTAGCTTCTATGGCTTTGAAAGAGGGCTTAACTAATCCGGCAGTCATCGTCATCGGCGAAGTAGTGCGTCACGCAAAGCCGGAATTATGGCAACAAATCACGAAAATTAGCAAAGAAAATGAGCAATAGAATTAATATCTCCAGCGGTTCCCCCTTCGAAGATACGTTCGGTTACTGCCGCGCGGTAAAGACAGGTAACTTGTTAGAAATCTCCGGAACAGTGGCATTAGTAGATGGTGAAAAAATCACCGCAGATGACCTTTATGCTCAAACCTACAATATCATCGAGCGCATCGCGGTCGTTTTAGAAGAGGCTGGTTCATCTTTAAAAGACGTAGTCCGCACGCGTATTTTCACGACGGATATTTCCAAGAATTTAGACATCGCTCGAGCGCACGCCCATTTCTTTTTAGACATCAAACCAACGACGGGTATCTATGAAATCTCAGCCTTGATCGCTCCGCAATATAAAGTGGAGATTGAGTTTACGGCTTGGGTGGGATAAAAAATCTGAATGCATAAAAAAGCCCCGAATTTTCGTTCGGGGCTTTTTTTATATTTTTGCGGCTTCCATCTTCAGCAATTCCACATCGATTGGAACAACCCCCAAAGATTCACAGACTAAGCCTCCGCCTAAGTTTGCGAGCTCAGCAATTTGAGCGGCGGATCCACCAGCGGCAAGCGCGCAAGCAGCGATGGAAATAACGGTATCTCCTGCTCCTGAAACGTCGGCGATTTGGCGAATGTGTGCGGGGATTTGAATTTGATCTGTTGCGTAATCCATATATACACCGCGTTCAGACATCGTCACGAATAGACCCGTGAAGGATTGCGAAGCTTTAAAATCAGCGACTGTTTTTGCGATGGCTTCGGGTGCGATGGCAGCAGCCTCTAAACCTAAACCGTCCCGTAATTCATTCAAATTTGGCTTAAATAAAGTGGCTCCGCTGTAGGCGAAGAAGTTCTTTTTCTTCGGATCAACGACGGTTGGGATTTGGCGCGCCTTAGCCAGCGCAATGATTTCTTGAATCAAATCTGCACTTAAAACACCTTTGTCGTAATCCTCAAAAAGGATCACATCGACCTCAGGTAACCATGCTTTCACTTGTTCCAATAGGGCTTTTGAGGAAGCAGCCGAAATAGGTGCTTCTGTTTCCGAATCCACGCGAATCAATTGTTGCGATCCGGCGATGACACGTTCTTTGACCGTCGTAGGACGACCTTTTTCGGTAATGATCCCTGAAGTGGAAAGACCTGAGGCTTGTAAAATTCCTTGTAAAGTTTCGCCTGTGGCATCGTCTCCGATAACGGAGCAGACATAAGGTTTTGCACCTAGGCTCGCGATATTCAATACCACGTTTCCTGCACCGCCTAAGCGAGATTCACGCTTGACCACGTTCACTACGGGAACAGGGGCTTCCGGCGAAATGCGATTCACCTTTCCCCAGGTGTAGGCATCCACCATTAAATCGCCAATCACGAGAACGCGTAGGCTAGAAAATTTCTCAATCAGGGTAGATAATGGGTTCATATATATGCTACTATTTAGCCTCCAATAGTCGTCATCGATTCCGTAATGACTCCTTTTCGTTTATGTTCTGCTTCAAATCCATCCAACGGACGAGATTTAAATAATGTCAAAAATTGTGCCTTAACCTCCTGATCGCTAACCTCGCTACGAAGATACGGCTTCATATCAAAAACGCCATCATCGTAGAGGCAAGTCTTGACTTGACCTTTGGCCGTTAGTCGAATGCGATTGCAGCTTCCACAAAAAGTCCGGGTAAAAGCCGCGATAATACCCACATTACCTTTAAATCCAGGAATGTCATAGGTGTTTGCTGTTTCCCCGAACAAAAAGGGTCTCGCTTTTAAGTCCGGAAATTGCGAGCGAATACGTTCTAGAATACGGGCGTGATCCCAAAATAGTTTTTCTTCTACAAGCCCAGAACCATTAAAAGGCATTTCTTCGATAAATCTCACTGACACTGGATGTTCGCGAGCGAACTCCGTCAAAGCAATAATATCGTCTTCATTTTTGCCCTGCATCACAACCGCATTGATCTTGACTTGGAAACCGGCTACTATTAAGCGAAGGAGGTTTTCATAGACTTTGGCAAAATCATCCCGACGCGTAATCTGCTGAAAGCGATCCCGATCGAGCGAATCCAGGCTCAAGTTGATGTGACGAACACCTAGCTTTTTCAGCGCCTCTATGTACTCACCGATGAACACGCCATTCGTCGTTAAACAGATTTCTAGGTCTTTCAAACCCGCTAAATTCGTTAAGAAATCCAGCAAACCATTCCGAACAAAGGGCTCTCCACCAGTGATGCGAACCTTTTTAATCCCCATTTCGTGCAAAATACTGGTCAACCGAAACATCTCCTCCCAGCTCAACAACTCGCGCTCCGGCATATAGTTAATCCCCTCCGCCGGCATGCAATAGGTGCAGCGCAGATTGCAACGATCCGTCACCGCCAGACGTAAATACGTCAATTCGCGGCCGTGATTATCTAAAAGCTGAGGATTATCCAATATATTTGTTCAATAGTTACCAAAGGTACAAAAAACGATGTCAACCTACCACATCTTGCTGTTCGGTATTTGCCGAGATTTATTAAAATCGTCCACGATTTCGATCGAAAAAGAGGGCTCAGTGACCGTGGAGGAAATGTTGCAGACATTGCGTTCGAAGCATCCGGCTTTGGAAAATCTACCTTCGCTGCGACTTGCGGCGGAACATCGCTTCCCAGAACCTGATTTTATCCTATCTGAAACGATGGAAATTGCCTTAATTCCACCCGTGAGTGGCGGATAATCCGTATATTTGTGCTTAAATCTATACAAAGTATATGGGATTAAATCTCCTGTTTCTTGGAGTGCTTTTATTGCCATGGGCGTCCGCGCTGTTGGTGGCTCTTTTTCCCAAACCTCTTTTTTCGATTTCCCTTTCGGCTGTATTTAGCATTGCCGCACTGTATTTTTGTACCACCGCACCTGTCGATTTCAAGATCGCCTATAACTGGTTTAATCTGGGTGGACAGCCGCTGAATGCGAGTTTTTGGGCGAATGCCTCGGCACAATTGGTCCTAGGACTAGTGGCGATTGTATCCTTTTGTGTTCAGCTATTTTCCAAATCATATCTGAAAGACGACCCCTCCATCGGTCGCTATTACCTGTATTTGCACCTGTTTGTGGGTTCGATGACCCTGCTTTTATTAACTGATTCCATCCTGATTTTCTACGGGGCTTGGGAATTAGTAGGGGCGTGTTCGTATTTGTTGATTAGTTTTTGGCACCAAAAAACGGCCGCCATTCAAGCCGCTAAAAAAGCCTTTTTAATTAATCGCTTAGGGGATATTGCCTTATTATTTGGCTTAATCGCCCTCGGTTTACATTTCAATTCCTGGCAATTTTCAGCGATGCATGGCATCGCTCCAGCCCTCATCGGAATCGCGATAATTGCGGGTGGAATGGCTAAATCAGCTCAATTCCCGTTAATGTCTTGGCTACCTGATGCGATGGAAGGTCCTACGCCAGCCTCAGCTCTAATCCACGCAGCCACGATGGTGGCCGCTGGCGTTTTTGTGGGCGTTCGCGTTTTCGACATCACGGGACCAGAAACTCATCTTTTTATGGGGATCATCGGCGCGATCTCCTTT
>CANFWR010000071.1 GCA_947450865.1 Cytophagaceae bacterium | reverse complement strand
GAGGCTGAAGTGGATGCAGAGGGCGAGAAGCTGGAAGCAAATCTGGAGGCTTTGGAATTCCGCAAAATGATGTCTGACGAGGGCGATAATATGAGCGCCGTCTTAGAAATCAACGCCGGTGCCGGTGGAACTGAATCCCAAGACTGGGCAGCCATGTTATTGCGCATGTACCACATGTGGGCAGAAAAGAACGGCTTCAAAGTGCGTTTAGTGGATGAAAATCCGGGGGACGTAGCTGGAATCAAATCCGTAACCATCGAAGTCGACGGTGAATTTGCCTACGGTAATTTAAAATCTGAGAATGGAGTTCACCGCCTAGTGCGTATTTCTCCTTTTGACTCGAATGCACGCCGACATACCTCATTCGCATCGGTTTATATCTGTCCTTTGGCAGATGATACCATCGAAATTGAGATTAATCCAGCGGACATTGAATGGGACACCTTCCGTTCAGGTGGTGCAGGAGGCCAAAACGTGAACAAAGTGGAAACCGCCGTTCGTTTGACCCATAAACCTTCCGGAATCATTATCGCTTGCCAGCAAGAACGCTCGCAATTAATGAACAAAGAGGTTGCATTACGCTTATTGAAGTCCAAATTATACCAAATCGAAATCGATAAACGCAACGCTGCCCGTGCAGAAGTGGAAGCAGGCAAGAAGAAAATTGAGTGGGGTTCGCAGATTCGTTCCTACGTATTAGACGATCGCCGCGTAAAAGATCACCGCACGAATTACCAGACATCGAACACAGATGCGGTTTTAGACGGGGAGATTAATGAGTTTATTAAGGCGTATTTGATGGAGAACTAGGGGGCAATCGATAGTCTTTACTGTTTTTCCGTCGATTCGGCTACCGCGGCTTCCGTTTCCTCTTCCAAGGAGGCAAGGTAATCAAGCAATAAGTCCTTTGCGTATGAAAGAGCTATTGCCAAAGCGTATGATTTAATGGCATCGCTAACGAAAGATCCTTTCTTCTTAGAGCCTGAAAACATCGAAAAAAGCAAATAGCCTCCAGCTACAATGCCTCCGGCAATGAGCATCTGATTCCCTACTTTTTTGTATTCGGTCACCGTCTCTGTTAGTTGCTCTTGAATTTCAGCTACTTGGCTTTCTAGTTCAGCTCTCTTTTCTTTATTCTGACTCATTATTCGTAGGCTTTAGGGATAAGAAAAGAAATAGGCTGGCTACACCGATGATGGCAGCCACAATGAAATAACCGATGAAGCGACTTTCTAATGCCTCATTGATCCATTCTGACCCTCCTAAAAGAAGGAAAAACAAGGTAATTCCGAAACCTGTCGCCACTAAAAACAGTTTGAAAATCCGAATAAAGATTTCCTCCAGTTTTTCTTGAATGTCTAACTTGATGATCTCAAATTGCGTCTTGAGATAATTAGTTATCAATTCAACTAGGCGGTTATTTTCGAAAAAACCCATGGTTTATTTTTGCTTTAACTTCGCTTCAATCGAGTGTTGCGTATGCGGTACTAAACGTAGACGTTCTTTAGAAATTAACTTTCCTGAATCAATACAAACGCCATAAGTTCCATTCTTGATGCGCATTAATGCATTTTCAAGGTTCTTGGCAAATTTTTGCTGGCGAACAGCTAATTGGTTCAAGTTTTCTTTTTCCGCCGTATCAGCGCCATCTTCCATCACTTTCGAGTTACCTGAAGTGGCGTCTGTTCCTGTATCGTTTTTCTTACTTAATGCTTCTCTTAAATACTTTAATTCAGCGTTGGTATCTTCTAATTTTGCAATGATAATTGCCTCAAACTCTTTTAATTCTTCGGAAGAGTATCTTTGTTTTTCTTCGGTAGCCATAAATCTTTCTAAAATTGTATTCTTGTAAAGGTCACAAATATAATTACCTAATAGCTAATAAGATAGCGAATTGTATAAAATCTATGACATTTTTTTTATTCGCTGATTTTCAGGTATTTGCGCCAGTCTATGTAGCCTTTTAGGGCCAAAATAATAAAGACTAAATAGAGCGCCGCCGTTCCCCAAAGGGCTTTTTGGACATACATGCCTACATACACAATATCCACTCCGATCCAGACAATCCAGTTTTCGATTTTGCGTCTCGTGGCCAGCCAAGTCCCCAAAATACTCAGGCCGGTTAGGGTAGCATCTAGAAAGGGAAAACTCACGGATGGGAAATACTGTTGATGTAAAAAGCCAGATCCTGCGCCGAAAAGTAAAGCTACGGCTAACCCTCCAAATAAGGCTCGCAAACTCGATTTCTCAGGCACCCAATTTAGTTCAGATCTCGACCATGACCACCAGCCATAAAGGGCCATTAGTATGAAGAAACCCTGTAATTCCATATCGGAATACAAGCCATTTTGATAAAAAACGTATCCGTATAGACCTGAGGCAATGATGTTGCAAACCCAAGCGAGGCTCTTCTTCGCCATGCTGAGAACTACGCCACCTAAAGAAGCGATGATTGCTGCAATCTCAATCGAACTCATGGCTTGTGGTTTTTCTGGTAAAAGGCACAGAAATGGGTGATATCACATTTCAAACATTGCGGAGTTCTGGCTAAACAAACATAGCGACCGTGCAAAATCAACCAATGGTGTGCCGTCGCGATCACGTCGTCAGGTAGGTTTTTAATCAAGGCCATTTCCACTTTTAGCGGAGTATTCGCTGTCTTAGGAACCAGTCCTAGTCGCTGAGACACCCGAAAAACGTGGGTGTCCACCGCCATGGCAGGTTGGTTATAGATGACCGAGGCAATGACGTTGGCGGTTTTTCTGCCTACGCCGGGTAAACTTTGCAAGTCTTCCATCGTTTCAGGTACCTCGCCGGCGAATTGGTCGGTGATTTTTTGGCCTAAACCTAAAAGGTGTTTCGCCTTATTATTCGGATAAGAAACGGAGCGAATATAGGAGAAAATCTCTTCAACGCTCGAATCCGCGAGGGATTTAGCGTCAGGGAAACGTTTGAAAAGGGCAGGTGTAACCTGATTGATGCGTTTATCCGTGCATTGCGCAGATAATACTACCGCGACTAATAATTCAAAAGGGTTCGAATAATGCAATTCGGTTTCCGCCTCGGGAAATCGAGTCGAAAAATGTTCCACAAACGCCTGAAATCGCTCCTTCTTTAACATTATAAACCTTTACTTATCGTCCAAATCCAATTCAAAATCAGCAAACCTATCAAAAAAGTGGCGACCATGGGCTGGCGACACTTTTTCTCCACCCAAAGATACATCCGAAATACGCGATCACCACGCGTCAACAGGTCTAAAAAGACAAAAATGGGTAATAACATCGCCGCACCTACGATGATTCCAAGAGGGTTTCCATTCGTGAAATCCCCTGTTATAAAGCGTGTCGTTCCGCAGGCGGGACAGGGAATGCCAGTGAGGGTTTTGAAGAAACAGGTAAACTCAAATCCTGTCCACAAGTACACAAAACCGGCACTACAAGCGAGCAAAATGATAAAATAGAGCTGATTTCGGCTCATTATGCAAGATAAGGTTGCATTCGCTTGAAATTTCGATCACGTGTAGCATCCATGATTAAAAACCAATCGACGACTGTCCAAACCCCTAATCCACCACAAGTAAGCAGTTTTGCAATCCCTAGACCAGTGTCACCAATCAAAAACCGATCAATTCCAAAATGGCCACCCACGATGGAAACGATCAATGAAACAGTAGGGTCTTTTAAGTTGACATTTAGTAACATACCCCATGTGGAATCATCCAAAGCAAGTAATTTCTCTCGAATAAATGACAATTGATGTGTTTCGAAACTCTTTGCATGTGTCATGATGAAAAGGTCAACTTTAGCTGCGTCCATAGGATTTGATTTTTACTAAATTTAGCGAGATTTTTTGAATAAAAAAGCCCCTAGTGTGCTAGGGGCTTTTTGCTTTTTCGAGCATGCTCGATGATCTTTTCTAAACTCCTTTCGGAGGGCTCTGTGTAAGCCGAATTCAGCAAGTTTTGGACCTGTTTTAAACGAGCAAGCTCTTGCTTCTCGTCTTCATTTAATGTTTGCTGTAACCCTGTTTCAGGTTCATAAAGGTGTTTAATCAGGTCATTCGGGGTAAAGCTTTTTGTCATAGGCTAACTCTTGTTTGTCTAACATTTTACGAAGGTTAATCAAGGCGTAACGCATACGCCCTAATGCGGTATTGATACTAACATTGGTTAATTCGGCGATTTCTTGGAAGCTTAATTCTTCGTAGTGGCGCATCACGAGCACTTCGCGTTGCTCATCTGGAAGTTTTTTTATCAAGTCCCTGATATTAACGATCAAATCTTCTTTTAATTGTTTATCCTCAGAACTTTCTTCTGCAAATTGAAAACTGTTCCAAAGTGGCGAGCCATCATCTAACACAATTTTGGGATAACGCTTCTCTTTACGGAAGTGATCAATGGCCATATTGTGGGCGATACGGACGATCCAAGGAAGAAATTTTCCTTCTTCGTTATACTTGCCTTGGTTGATGACGTCCAAAGCTTTGATATAAGTTTCCTGTAAAAGATCTTCCGCAATGTAGCGGTCCTTTACAATTAAATAAATAGTCGTGTATACTTTTGATTTACTGCGATTAAGTAGCGTCTCGAACGCTTTCGAATCACCTTGGATATAGGCAGAAATTAACGCTGCATCATTAACGGGTATTTTGCTCATAAAAAAGTAAAATGGTTAATGTAGAGGTTTATCTCATGCAGTAGGGGCTAAAGGGGCGAATTGATTGTGATGCAATATTATAGAAATCTTTTTTACATCCAAAATTTTATCCGATTTTGAATAAAATTGAGTGACAAAATTTGGAAGCTCATTTAAATCCTTAATTTTGAACTCCTAAACTTTAAAGAAAAAATGAAAAATCTACGTTCTATTGTGTCAGCTTTGGCCCTGACTTGTTTGGCCTTCGTTTCCAATGCTCAAAAAGCCGCTGATTATGCTGGTGAATACACCATGAGCGATAATCCTTACGTTAAAGTCTTAAAATTAGCAGACAAAGACGGTAAATTAATTATGTCAGCAGAAGGTTTCCCAGATACTGAATTAACGGCTGGTACGAAAGCGGATGCGTTTGTATTAGGTGGAATGGGTGGCGAAATCTCTTTCACTCGTGTAGGTGGTGCAGTGACTAAATTAAAAATTGAAGCACAAGGTCAAACGTTAGAAGGCGTGAAAGCAGGAGCTGCGGCAACTGGCGCATCTGAATATGCAGCGACTTTCAAAATGGCAGATAACGAATATGTGAAGAAAATGATTGTCGTTTCTAAAGACGGTAAATTGATGATCTCATCTGATGCTAATCCATCTGAAGGAGCGGTTTTAACACCGGCTTCTACTCCAGATACGTTTGCTACGACTTTGCAAGGGTATGAGGCAGAAATTACTTTTGGACGTGCAGCTGGAAAAGTTCAGACAATTAAATTATCAGTTGCTGGAGGCGCGGTTGTGCTGACTGGTGCGGTTGAATAATTTATTCCTCATTCATAAAAAAGGGCTTCGTTACATTAACGAAGCCCTTTTTTTATTTCAATTGTCTGCGGTAGAGTTGAATGGTGTTCTCTAAGCCGTAATACAAGGCGTCACATATGAGTGCGTGTCCAATGGATACTTCGTCCAAAGGATTGACGTTTGCCTGGAAAAAGGCTAAATTCTCTAAGCTTAAATCGTGGCCAGCGTTAATGCCTATTCCTAATTGATGGGCTCTAAAAGCGGCTTTTCGGTAAGCGGCAACGGCTTGCGTCGGATTCGTAGGAAAATCATTCGCATACGGTTCCGTGTATAATTCAATGCGATCCGTACCTGTTGTGGCAGCGGCTTCGACCATTTCCAAGACTGGGTCCACGAAAATGGAGGTGCGAATGCCGGCTTCCCTAAAGGGAGCAATCAAGCGTTTCAATAACTCTTGGTGTTGAATGGTGTCCCAGCCGTGGTTGGAGGTGATTTGGCCTAAAGCATCAGGCACTAAGGTCACTTGCTCCGGTTTAACCGCTAAAACCAATTCCACAAAAGAGGCTTCCATCGGATTGCCCTCTATGTTAAACTCCGTCGTCACCGCTTCTTTCAAGGCGTACACATCCGCGTAGCGAATGTGTCGTTCATCTGGACGCGGGTGCACCGTAATTCCTTGTGCGCCAAAGCGTTCACAATCCAACGCCACCTGGATCAGATCCGGGTTATTACCACCTCGCGAGTTACGCAAGGTGGCAATTTTATTAATATTGACGCTGAGTCTGGTCATTAGATCAAGTGGTGTGCCGCTAAGTATTCTGCAATCTGAACTGCATTCGTAGCCGCTCCTTTACGCAAGTTATCAGCAACAATCCAAAGATTCAAAGAGTTCTTTTGAGATTCATCGCGGCGAATACGTCCTACAAAAACCTCATCTTTTCCATGTGCCGTAATTGGCATTGGATACAATAAGTTCTTCGGATCGTCTTGAACGATGATTCCGTCTTCTTTTTCTAAGATGGCACGTACTTCAGCTAAATCGAAATCGTTTTCGAACTCGATGTTCACCGCTTCTGAGTGTCCTCCGATTGTAGGGATACGAACCGTCGTGGCAGTCACCTTGATGGAGTCGTCCATCATGATTTTGTTCGTCTCTAAAATCATCTTCATCTCCTCTTTCGTGTATCCATTATCTTGGAAAACATCGATGTGAGGAAGAACGTTTAAGTCAATTTTATGTGGATATACTTTCGCATAATCCGTTTTTCCAGCGCGCTCATCGAATAATTGATCGACCGCCGCTTTCCCCGTTCCAGTTACGGATTGGTAAGTGGAAACAACCACACGCTTGATTTTGTATTTTTTGTGCAAAGGATTTAACACGACTACCATTTGGATGGTCGAGCAATTCGGGTTTGCAATAATTTTATCTTCTGGAGTTAACGTGCTCGCGTTGATTTCAGGAACGACTAATTTCTTAGTAGGGTCCATACGCCAAGCAGAGGAGTTGTCCACTACGGTGATGCCGGCCGCCGCAAATTTGGGAGCCATCTCTAATGAACTGCTACCACCAGCAGAGAAAATTGCCACGTTTGGTTTCATCGAAATCGCTGTTTCGTAACCGACTACCGTGAAGTCTTGGCCCTTAAAATTCACCTTTTTACCGATCGAACGCTCGGATGCTACCGGGATTAACTCCGTAACAGGAAAATTTCTTTCCGCTAATACTTTCAAAATTTCTCCGCCTACTAGTCCAGTGGCGCCTACAACTGCAACTTTCATTCTATTTAATTTATAATGGATATGTGATTCCTACTGATACTCCTGTTTGCCCCGAAGAGCTTAATTTTAGACCCATTTGAGCCTTACTTAATTCATTATATCGTTTTAACGCTTTGTTGAAGTGTCTATTACTTACGGTTCCGATGTAGACGTTTGCTAATGCCACGCCGCCCACCGCTGACCAGTAAAAGCCTTCTGATATGCTTCCTTTACTCAAATAAGTAGAAAAAGCGAACACAGTAGAGAAGCCGGCTAACCAGCTAGAAAGTTTACGTTGACGTTTGAATTTCAAAAATTCGACGTTGACTTCTGGGTCTCTAGCCTCCATTAAAGGTATTTGTAAGGCCAAAGGATGGTCAACTAACTGCCTGTCATACATAAATCTCCTCGTCCAAATTCCTTGTACTTCTTCGATCGGAAGCAATTTCTTTTCCTGCGCCATAGCGCTGCTAGCGGCAAGAAGTAAAAAGAAAATTAAAGTCCTGATTTTCAAAGTAAAGCTTGGAATTTAGCCCACAAAATTAGGGCTTAAAATGGGGAATCGAAAGGAAAATTACCGAAAATCGTACATTTTTGCCGGGCAAATGGCGATGTCCAAGGGAATGTCGTGGCTTTCCACCTCCTCAATTTGGTCCACTGGATCGAAAAGGCTGATGCCTATTTTCAGGCAATCTGGCCTACATTTCACTAAGTAGCGATCATAAAAGCCTTTGCCATAGCCTACACGGTTGCCTTTTAGATCAAAGGCTACCAAGGGCAAAAGGACAATATCGAAATCGGTCGGTTTTACTACGTTTCCTCCTACGGGTTCAGGAATGCCCCAAGCCGAGTTAGAGAATTCTGCCGTCAGTACCATTTCCATCGTGCCAGCTGCGGCGGAAATGACGCGAGGAAAAGCAAAGTTGCCTTCTAGCGAATCTAAACTAATCTCATTCCGATGGGGGATGGCTTTGAAGCTGGCGATGGTTTTGCCGCGAGTTAAAAGAGGAGTCAAGGTTTCGATGACGCGCTGGGAGCGCTCGAGGAATTCTTTTTCCGCTAGTTGCGTGCGCTGCGCCAACACTATTTTTCGAATCTCGGCCTTCTTCATATTCAAACCTAGTTAATTGCGTTCGGAATACAAATCTTCACGTGAGATGTTCCGTATAATTTTGTATTTTTGCCTCAATTTTGCCAATTTTTTCATTTTAACCCCACACGTCTGTGAGCTTTAAGGAATACAAAAATTTAGATTACGCCGCTTTGGCAGATGAAATTCTAGATTTCTGGAACGCGAATAACATCTTTGAAAAATCCATCTCCACCAGAGAGGGACAGCCTACGTTTACGTTTTTTGAAGGGCCTCCTTCTGCGAACGGCACGCCGGGTATTCACCACGTGATGGCGCGGGCGATTAAGGATATTTTTTGCCGGTACCAAACCCTAAAAGGGAAGCAGGTAAAGCGTAAAGGGGGCTGGGATACACACGGTTTACCGGTGGAATTGCAGGTAGAGAAAGAATTAGGCATTACAAAAGAAGATATTGGCAAGACGATTTCGGTCGAAGAATACAACAAAAAGTGCCGTGAGACGGTGATGAAATTCACCGATCAATGGAATAGTTTGACGGAGAAAATGGGCTACTGGGTTGATCTTGAAAACCCCTATGTGACTTACCAGGCGAACTATATTGAGAGTGTTTGGAACTTATTGAAGCGTCTATACGATCAAGGTTTATTGTACAAAGGCTACACGATTCAACCCTATTCGCCAGCGGCGGGAACGGGTCTTTCGTCCCACGAGTTGAATCAGCCAGGTTGCTACCGCGATGTGAAGGATACGTCCTTGACGGCGCAATTTAAGGCGATCAAGAACGCGAAATCGGCCTTTTTATTTGAGGCTTCAGGCGATGCGCCGGTCTATTTATTGGCTTGGACGACCACGCCTTGGACCTTGCCTTCGAATACGGCATTGACCGCTGGAAAGAATATTTCCTACGTGTTAGTGAAGACCTTTAATCCGTACACCTATGTGCCGGTTTATGTGGTGTTGGCTAAAGACTTAGTCAAAAACTACTTCCAAGCCGCTGCCGAAAACGGCGACTTTGCAGCTTACGAAGCGGCAGAGAAAAAGCCGCAAGCAATTCCTTATGAGATCGTGGCGACTTGCAAAGGATCTGATTTAGAGGGGGTAGAATATGAGCAATTAATGCCGTATGTGCAGCCATCGGCACCAGCGTTCCGCGTGATTTTAGGGGATTTTGTGACGACAGAAGATGGAACGGGTATGGTGCATACCGCACCGACTTTTGGAGCAGATGACTTTAGAGTGGCTGCCCAAAACAACATTCCAGCGCTTTTAATTACTGACGAAAATGGCAAAGAAGTGCCATTGGTTAATCGCCAGGGCCGTTTTGTGGCGCAGGTGACAGACTACGCTTTGGAACCGGTAAAAGAAGCCTACTTAACGGACGAAGAGAAAGAGGCAGAGCGCATAAAGCAAGGTCGCGACAAATATTTGTCAGTGGATGAGCGCATTGCGATTCAGTTAAAGACCGAAAATAAAGCGTTTAACGTACAGAAATTTGATCACCCGTATCCACATTGCTGGAGAACGGACAAGCCTGTTTTGTATTATCCATTGGATTCTTGGTTCATCAAGACGACGGCGGTAAAAGATAAATTAATCGCCTTAAATAAGACGATTCAGTGGAAACCGGAGTCAACCGGAACAGGTCGTTTCGGGAACTGGTTAGAGAATTTAGTGGACTGGAATTTGTCTCGTTCTCGCTATTGGGGAACGCCTTTGCCTATTTGGCGGACGGAAGATGGTGCAGAAGAAATCTGTATCGGTTCATTAGCACAATTGAAAGAAGAGATTGAAAAGGCGCAGGCTTCAGGAACTTTGACCTCGGCGCAATCTGTAGGCAATGCAGCGTTTTTAAAGGCTTTAGCGGCTGGCGAGGCAGATTTACACCGCCCATTTGTGGATGAGGTGTTCTTGCTTTCAGCGACGGGAAATGTATTAACAAGGGAATTGGATTTGATCGACGTTTGGTTCGATTCAGGTGCAATGCCGTTTGCGCAGTGGCACTATCCATTCGAAAATCAAGATATTTTTAAGCAGAGTTATCCAGCGGATTTCATCTCGGAAGGAGTAGATCAGACACGTGGTTGGTTCTTTACGCTGCATGCGATTTCGAGTATGGTGGAAGATTCTGTGGCGTTCAAGAATGTCGTTTCGACGGGATTAGTCTTGGACAAAAACGGAAACAAAATGTCCAAACGCCTAGGTAACGCGATCGATCCATTCGAGACCTTGAAAGCCTACGGAGCAGATCCGACGCGCTGGTATATGATCACGAATGCGCAGCCATGGGATAACTTGAAATTTGATTTAGCTGGGATAACGGAGGTGCGCAATAAGTTCTTTGGCACACTAACGAATACGTATAATTTCTTCGCTCTTTATGCTAATCTGGATGGGTTTGAGCAAAAAGGCATTAAAGAAGAAGATTTGACAGAATTAGATCGTTGGATTCTATCTAAATTAATGAATTTGATCGCGGAGGTCGATGAGGCATTTGAGACGTATGAGCCTACAAAAGCAGGTCGCGCGATTCAAGATTTCGTTTGTGATCACTTATCTAACTGGTATGTTCGTTTGTCACGCCGACGCTTCTGGAATCCGGAAACGGCGAATCAGGCGATCAACGCGGATAAACAAGCGGCTTACGAGACTTTATACCACTGTTTAGAGACGGTGGCGCAATTAATGTCGCCTATCGCGCCGTTCTACGGAGAGTGGTTGTACAAGAATTTGACGGGTAAAGAATCGGTTCACTTGACGCATTTCGCGAAGGTAAATCCGAGCCTACAAAACCCAGCTTTAGAGACCTCGATGGAATTAGCGCAAGGTATTTGCTCGCTGGTTCACTCGATTCGCAAGGTACACCGCTTGAAAGTACGTCAGCCTTTAGCGCAGGTATTAGTGCCGGTATTGCAAGAATCGGTAAGAGACCAAATCCGTCGCGTGGAAGACCTGATCAAATCAGAGGTGAACGTGAAGGAAGTTAATTATTTAAATGACGCTTCTGGGGTATTGAACAAGAAAGTGAAACCTAACTTCAAGGCTTTAGGGCCGAAGTTTGGAAAAGATATGAAAGTGGTCGCGGAGGCCATCACGGGAATGTCATCGGAGGATTTAGCTGCGATTGAATCATCTGGATCTGCGAAGATTCAAGGTTTTGAGATCGCATTAGCGGATATTGAAATCTTGACAGAAGATATGCCGGGTTATTTGACGGCAAGTGAGGGTGGATTGACGATCGCGTTAGACAATACGTTAACGCCAGAATTAGTTCGCGAGGGGAACGCACGTGAGTTTGTGAACCGTATCCAAAACTTGCGTAAAGATTCTGGTTTCGATGTGACGGACAAAATAAATATCCAAGTGCAGCGTTCGGACGAGGAATGGACAGCCAGCTTGAACGAATTCAAAGCCTACATCTCGCAGGAGGTGCAAGCCTTGAGTTTAGAATGGGTGGATTCTGCTTCGACTGAAATTACTTTTGAGGAATCAAATCTATTCGTGAATGTCACGGTAGCCTAAAAATATGCGAAAACTCACTTATTTGATTTTACTTTTAGGTGGGTTTTTTTCTGTGGCTGCGCAGTCTGAAGAACTGATGGTGGACGGGATGCGCGCCTACATGAAGGAGGATTTTGGCGAGGCGATTCTTGTTTTTGAGAAACTCG
>CANFWR010000070.1 GCA_947450865.1 Cytophagaceae bacterium | reverse complement strand
TTTGCATGGAAATTATTGCGAATGATGAATTTAATTTTGCCAAAAAAGGGGAGATGGATTCCCTTAACCCAGCCGTACAAGCCTGGGAAACCTTAATGTTGAATTACCAAAAAACAATCCCAGGAACTCCAGCAGGAGCCAAATGGGTATTAGCCCATCCTATATTTAGCCTAACAAAATGAGCCAAACATTCTTACAAATCAACCCGACTGACAATTTACTTGTTGCCCTACAAGATCTACCTAAAGGAAAGATTATCCAGCATAATGGCAATGAAATTACGCTTCAAGATGATATTGCCGCTAAGCATAAATTCACCACGGAAGCTATTGCCAAAGATGGCAGAGCGACCATGTATGGCGTTTTAGTGGGTTTAGCTAGTCAGGATATACCCAAAGGAGGGCTCATTCATACTTTTAATTTACATCATGCTGCCACTGATTTTGTCGGAAAACAAAAAGAGTATGAATGGACGGCACCTGATGTATCTAAATTTCAAAACAGAACATTTAACGGCTATCACCGCGCAGATGGACAAGTTGGCACTCAAAATTATTGGTTAGTCATTCCCTTAGTTTTCTGCGAAAACAGAAATATCGAATTATTAAAGAATGCATTCTTAAATGGTTTGGGCTTCCAAAAGTTGGATCCATTCACTCAAAAGGTTCAACAATTAGGCAAGCAACTAGCTGAAGGAAAAGCGCTAGAAATAGATACAGCTTCTTCTGCTTCGGTTTTGGTACATAAATCAGCCCAATTTTCGAACGTAGATGGCATCAAATTCTTAACGCATGAAAGTGGTTGTGGTGAGAATAAAGACGATTCCTTAAATTTATGTGCCTTATTAGCAGGTTATTGCCTAAATCCGAACGTAGGTGGAATTACCGTTTTAAGTTTAGGTTGCCAACATTCTCAAATTGAGGTATTTAAAGAAAAGTTAAAAGAGAAAGATCCTAACTTTTCTAAACCATTGTACATCTTTGAACAACAACAAGATAATGGGAGTGGTGTAGAAAATATGTTGAATGAAGTGATTCTACAAACATTTAAGGGTCTGGTGGAAATCAACAAACAAACCCGTAAACCGACTCCCTTATCGGCTTTACGCGTAGGTGTTAAATGTGGTGGATCTGACGGATTCTCCGGAATCTCCGCTAATCCAGCCATTGGACATACCGCAGACTTAGTCGTAGGACTAGGTGGTACCGTGATGATCGCTGAATTCCCGGAATTATGTGGGGTAGAACAAGAACTTCAAAATAGATCAGTAACTAAAGAAATAGCTGATAATTTTGGCTTTTTAATGCGTGAATATGCTAGACGTGCTGCCTTGGTAGGCGCGGGTTTTGATATGAATCCATCTCCGGGTAACATCAAAGATGGTCTAATTACCGATGCGATTAAATCTGCAGGAGCCGCTAAAAAGGCAGGTTCTTCTCCTATTGAGGATGTGTTAGGCTATGGCCAATATGTAACGAAGAAAGGATTAAACCTTGTTTGTACTCCTGGAAATGATGTTTTAGCCACAACTGGTATGGCTGGCGCTGGCGCTACAATTCAATTATTCACCACAGGCTTAGGAACACCCACAGGAAACCCAATCAGCCCAATGGTGAAGTTATCAACGAATACTAAGCTCGCTGTAAAGCTTCCTGAAATTATTGACATTGACTGTGGTCCCATTATTTCGGGCGAGAAAACAGTGGAACAAACCGGAGAAGAAGTCTTAGAATACATCATTCAATTAGCCTCGGGAGAGATTAATACGAAAGCGATGGATCTGGGACAGGATGACTTTATGTTCTGGAGGAGAGGGGTTTCTTTATAAAGCATAAAGAATAAAGCACAAAGAATAAAGTAGATAAGAGAGTAGAGAGTAGAGATTATAGAGTATATATTATAGATATTTAACCTTCGGACTTCGGACTCATTCCCTCCGGACTACTGCCCACTGAAAACTGACAACTGACTACAATGTTCAAACTAACTAACAAAAAAGTCCTTATCACCGGCGGATGCTCTGGCATCGGACAATCCATTGCGCTAACTTTTTTAGCTCAAGGGGCCGAAGTGCATGTACTAGATTTGAAGCCATCTGTCGAGCCAATGCCGGCTGAAATCACCTTTCATCAAGCTGATATAACTTCATTAGAGGCGGTAGAGGCCATTGCTGCTGAGTTGAAATCGATAGACATCTTAGTGAATAATGCGGGTATTCCACAGATTGGGAATTTGGAAAAAACGAGTCCAACAGACTTTCAGCACATCTTTGATGTCAATGTAAAAGGAGCATATCACTGCATTTATGCCTTTATTCCTGCAATGATTAAGCAGAAATCAGGGGTTATTTTAAATATGGCCTCGGTGGCTGCTTCAGTGGGGATTCCTGATCGTTTTGGTTATTCGATGACGAAAGGGGCAATTAAATCGATGACTCAATCGGTGGCAAAAGATTACGTAAAACAAGGTATTCGCTGTAATTGTATCTCACCAGGAAGAGTACATACGCCGTTTGTAGACGGGTTTATTGCCAAAAACTACCCAGACCAACAAAAAGAAATGTTTGAGAAACTTTCTGCTACTCAACCGATAGGTCGAATGGCGAAACCACAAGAAATTGCACATTTAGCTTTATATTTATGTTCCGATGAAGCCGCATTTATCACGGGTTGTGATTATCCAATTGACGGTGGATTCATTTATCTAAACAACTAAACCTATGAAAAAACAACTGATTTGCCTGTTATTGATTTTGGGAACCTCTTTGAGTTCATTTAAGAAGGATGGCCCTAAGCGTATTATTTTCTTTGGTGATTCCATTACACAAGCTGGCGTTAACAAAACGGGCTACATCACTAAAATGACCGAAATGATTGCCGCGCAAGGACTTTCTAATCAATATGAATTGATTGGAGCTGGAATTGGTGGAAATAAAGTCTACGATTTATATCTACGTCATGAAGAAGATGTGGTGGCTAAGAATCCGAATATCGTAATTATTTACATTGGTATTAACGACGTTTGGCATAAAACAAGTTCACGTACTGGTACGGATGCAGACAAGTTTGAAAGATTCTATAATGCTTTAATTAAGAAGATTCAAAAAGCTAATGCTCAAGTAGTTATCTGTACACCTACGGTAATTGGAGAGAAGTTTGATAACTCGAACGAGAATGATGGTGACTTAAATGCTTATTCAGCAATCATCAAGAAAATTGCTAAAGACAATAGCTTACAATTGATCGATTTGCGCAAGGCCTTTATGGATTACGAGTCTAAAAACAACATCGAAAACAAAGCGTCAGGTATCTTAACATCTGATCGTGTTCACTTAAATGAAGCTGGAAATCAGTTCTTAGCTGACACCATGTGGGACGTTATTAAAAAATTATAAAATGAAATTAGCAAGAATAGGAAATGAGGGGGCTGAAAAGCCATGTATTTACCAAGATGGTACCTATTATGACGTTTCTTCTCGTTTTACGGATTTCAATGAATCGTTTTTTCAACAGAATGGACTGGAGGAATTAACTAAATTAAATCCAGCTGATTTTCCTGTGATTTCTGGCCGATTAGGTTCTTGTGTGGCTAGACCTAGTAAAATTGTGTGCGTAGGCTTAAATTACGCGGATCATGCCAAAGAAACGGGCGCTGAGATTCCGAAAGAACCCATCCTATTCTTTAAGAGTACAACGGCACTTTCTGGGCCTAATGACGATATCATCATACCCAAAAACTCCACAAAGACAGACTGGGAAGTTGAATTAGCCATTGTGATTGGCAAAAAAGCCTCCTATGTTTCTGAAGCCGATGCATACGATTATGTGGCAGGGTATTGCTTGCACAATGATCTATCTGAACGTGAATATCAATTAGAACGTGGTGGAAATTGGTCAAAAGGGAAGGGTTGTGATTCCTTTGCGCCTTTGGGACCCTATTTAGCGACAAAAGAAGAGATCAAAGACGTACATGCTTTAGACATGTGGTTAGATGTCAATGGGAAACGCTTCCAAACGAGTAATACCGATCAATTGATTTTCAATGTTCCACAAGTCGTTTCCTATATTTCTCAATTCATGACTTTATTGCCTGGCGATGTCATAAGCACAGGTACACCTCACGGAGTAGGATTAGGTTTTAATCCACCAATCTATTTAAAGCCTGGCGATGTAGTTACTTTAGGCATGGACGGCTTAGGAGAACAACAACAAACAGCAATAGCCTATCAGGGATGATTGATGCACATCAACATTTTTGGAATTATAACGAAGAACGAGACACCTGGATAACACCGGATATGTCCGTTCTTCGGGCTGATTTTTATCCAAACTACAGCGAGCCACTCTTTAAATCCCAAGGCTTTACTGGTTGCGTGGCTGTTCAAGCCGATTCCTCAGAAGAGGAAACCTTGTTTCTATTGGCACTAGCGGAACAAAACGAATTCATTCAAGGAGTCGTGGGCTGGGTCGATTTACAAAGCTCTAATATCGAGGACAGACTGGCTTATTTCTCACAATTTGAATCAATCAAGGGCTTCAGACACATTGTTCAAGGGGAAAAAGACCCTGATTTTCTAGCCAGGCCAGCATTTATACGAGGCGTCAAAACACTTGCCAGCTTCGATTTAAGCTATGATTTATTGATTTATCCGCATCAAATCAAATCGGCTATTGCTTTTTGTGAGACTTGCGATGAGCAAAAAATCGTTTTAGATCATTTGGCCAAAGCCCCTCTCAAATCAGGTAATATCCAAGAATGGAAGAAGGAAATTCAAGCGTTCGCTAATTTATCACACGTTTCTGCTAAAATATCAGGGATTGTAACAGAAGCTGCAGATCAGTCATGGACTCAGCAACAAGTGAATGAAATTGTAGGATTAGCTTTGGATGTTTTTGGTCCCCAGAGACTGATGGTAGGAAGTGATTATCCGGTTGTTTTAGTAAATTCAACGTTAGAACGTTGGGTTGCTTCATTTCAAGAAGCGCTTAAAGGGTTAAGTGCATCAGAAAAAGAACTAATTTACCGTCAGAACGCTATCGAATTTTATCAATTAGAAACACTATGAATTTAGGATTAAGAGAAAAAGTGATCATCGTGACAGGTGGAGCCAAAGGAATTGGGCAAGGAATATCTGAGTCTTTGGCCTTAGAATCCGCTATGGTAGCCATCGTTGGAAGAAATGAAGAAGATAATCAGCGTTGCATAGAAAAAATTCAAGCTACTGGCGGACAAGCATTCTCTTTTGTGGCTGATTTAAGTAATCCATCTGAATGTAGTCTAGTAGTGGAAAAGGTAGCCAAGATGTTTGGTAAAATTGATGGATTAGTAAATAATGCGGGTTTAAATGATGGAGTGGGCCTAGAAACCGGGAATTACGAAAAATTCATACAATCCATAAATGCGAATTTGACACATTATTATTTGATGGCTCAAGCAGTGTTACCTTATTTGAAAAAAAGCAAAGGGGCAATTGTTAATATCGGGTCGAAAACAGCAGAAACTGGCCAGGGAAACACGTCTGGATATGCTGCTTCGAATGGAGGACGCAATGCTTTAACTAGGGAATGGGCTTTGGAATTACGCGACTATAACATTCGGGTGAATTCGGTCATCGTGGCAGAATGCTATACGCCTATGTATGAGAAATGGATTGAGACGTTAGAAAATCCGAAGGAAAAATTAGCCAGCATCACCAGCAAAATACCTTTAGGACAACGTATGACCACAAAAGAAGAAATAGGGGATATGGTTACCTTTTTACTGTCGCCTAAATCAAGTCATACCACCGGGCAAATCATCCACGTAGACGGGGGCTATGTTCATTTAGATCGTGCAATTTCATGAGAAATTTGGACACATTTGAAAGCCCTGGATTAATCGTTTATCCTGATCGGGTAAAACGTAATATTGCCAAAGTCATAGAAATGGTGGATGGCAATCCTGCACGTCTTCGCCCACATATCAAAACACATAAGACGAAGGAGGGAAACGACTTATTATTAGAGGCGGGTATCACTAAGTTCAAATGTGCTACCATCGCAGAAGCGGAACTATTAGCCCTTTCAGAAGCTCCAGATGTACTTATATCGATGCAATTGATCGGACCTAATTTGGAACGATTTAAACAATTGGTCACCCATTATCCTAAAACGAAATTCTCTTCCATCGTAGATGATGCCTTTGCTGCTTCTGAACTGAATCGCATTTTTGCGGACCTTTCAACAGGAGTGTATGTAGACCTCAATATGGGGATGAATCGGACGGGAATTACACCTGAGAACGCTTTGGCATTAATTCAACATATTCAAACGTTACCTAACGTAACTTTACGCGGCTTACATGCATACGATGGTCATATTCGGGACAAAGTATATGAAGACCGTGCCAAACATGTGGACACTGATTTCACCTCATTCTACGAACTTTTGGAGCGCTTAAACCGTTCAGATCTTGAATTAGTGGTATCCGGAACTCCTAGTTTCCTCGTGCATCATAAAAATCCCCAATTTACCTGCAGTCCAGGAACTTTTATCTTCTTTGATGCGGGTTATGCGGCCTTATTTCCGGAAAATACGTTTGAATTTGGAGTAGAAATTATCGCTAGAATCATTTCAAAACCCACCGATACGACTATTTGCCTCGATTTAGGCCATAAATCAGTGGCAGCTGAAAATCCGATTGATAATCGCGTTCGATTCCTGAATCATCCAGAATGGAATTTAAAGTCCCAAAGCGAAGAACACGGAATCGTAGAAGTAGGTGATAATTCAGCGTATACCATCGGTGAAATCGTACGAATGATTCCTTATCATATTTGCCCAACAGTAAATTTACATTCTCATCTACAAGTCATTGACGGTGGTTTATGGGAGGTAAAAGCTAGAAATCGCAGATTATGCTATTAATCGACGCCCATTTAGATCTAAGCATGAACGCGCTCGAGTGGAATCGAGACTTGCGCGCTAGTATTCAAGAAATCAATGATCGGGAGAAGCATTTAACAGATAAACCTGATCGTGGCAATGCGACCGTAAGTTTGGACGAATTAAGAAAAGGGAATGTAGGCATCGTCGTTGCCACGCAAATCGCGCGCTACGTAGCCGCTGACTCCACATTACCCGGTTGGAATAGTCCAGAACAAGCTTGGGCACAAACGCAAGGTCAATTAGCCTATTACAAAGCTTTAGAGAGAACAGGGGATCTTCGTCCTATTCAAAATAGATCCGAATTAAACGATCATTTAACACAATGGAAAGCTGATAGGCATACCATCGGCTATATCTTGAGTCTCGAGGGAGCTGATTCTATCGTTTCATTAGAATACCTTGAAATGGCCTATGCCTCCGGACTACGTGCCTTAGGGCCAGCCCATTATGGTCCGGGACGTTATGCGCAAGGAACCAATGCCACAGGCGGAATGGGAGTAAAGGGACGAGATTTATTGCGCAAGATGATGGATCTACACATCATTCTGGATGCGACACATTTATGTGATGATAGTTTTTGGGAGGCGATGGAATACCACCAAGGTCCCGTTTGGGCGAGCCACCAAAATTGCCGTGCCTTAGTAGATCACAATCGTCAATTCAGCGATGAACAGTTGAAAGAGATTATTTCGCGCGGAGCGGTCATTGGAATGCCGATGGATGCGTGGATGATGGTACCTGGATGGGTGAGAGGTGAATCTACGCCACTAAACAAAAATGTAACCCTTAACACACTCATAGATCACTTAGTACACGTTTGCGAACTAACAGGAAACACAAACCACGTGGGATTAGGAACTGATTTAGACGGAGGGTTTGGTAGAGAACAATGTCCGGCAGACATTGAAACGATTGCTGATTTACAAAAACTACCTGAATTACTTTTGAAACGGGGATTTTCTGACGAGGATATCGTCAAATTCTGCCACCAAAACTGGCTTGATTTCCTAGAAAAGGCCTGGTCTTAGGCTTTAGGTGGGGGACTTACGCTAGTCCAGCCACCATCAACGATTAAAGTTTGACCCGTGATATGCTTCGCCTTGTCACTCAAAAAGAAACAAACAGCCTCTGAAATATCTTGAACGTCAGCAGGTTTACCTAGCGGCGTTAGTAGACTCCATTCCTGTAAATAACTAGCATCCTTCTCCGTTCTTTCAGTCATTGTAGCACCTGGGGAGACTGCATTAATGCGAATTTGAACAGGGGAGAGATCGATGACCAAGTTTTGGACTAATTGATTCAAAGCAGCCTTCGTCATCCCATACGCCGCTAAATCTGGATGTGCCTGATGACCGGTGACAGAAGAAGTCACCACAATAGATCCTGGATTCCCCACTTTACGGATCGCTTTCGCCACTTCTTGAATCAAGAAAAATGTCCCTTGAATATTTAAATCCAATAAAGATTTCATCGAGGCTGGGCTATACTCCCAAAAACTTCCAAAAGTCGTCACCCCCGCATTACACACACAACCGGCTAACTCACCGGGTAATGTTAGCGCATAGGCAACCAACTCTTGAATAAACTCGTATGAACTAACGTCACCGGCTTTCGAATAGGGACCAGAAAGTAGGGCAGAGTCAATGTCATTCACGACAACTAAATAACCCTCAGAAATCAACTGCTGCGCAATTTGATGCCCAATGCCTTGACCAGCTCCGGTGACGATGTAGACTTTCATATTAATGTGAATCGCGGGTGACGATAGATCCTGAACCACCTTTTAGGAAATCGAAATCAGCTCCTTGATCTGCTTGTTCTACATGATCAATGAAAAGACCTACATAACCACGAATCGTTTTAGGCTTCTCAAAAGGTTGTGCTAACTTACGAGCAGCCAACTCTTCCTCTGATACTTCCCAATTAATCATACGATTTTCAACGTCTAATGCTATGTAATCTCCATTTTGCACCCAATTCAAAGGCCCACCGGCAGCAGACTCAGGCGATACGTGAAGTACCACAGTTCCAAAACCTGTTCCACTCATACGGCCATCAGAAATTCGGACCATGTCTTTCACCCCTTTTTCTAAAAGCTTTTTCGGTATACCCATATTTCCCACTTCAGCCATTCCTGGATACCCTTTAGGCCCTACATTTTTCAAGACCATCACCGAATTTTCATCTACCTCAAGTTCAGGAGTATCAATTCGAGCGTGATAATCCTCAATATTTTCAAAGACTACCGCCTTTCCACGGTGCTTAAATAAGGCTTTAGAAGCCGCAGATGGTTTCAAGACAGCACCATTGGGTGCTAGGTTTCCACGAACCACCGCGATTCCTGAATCCGGTTTAAATGGAGTATCAAAAGAAGAAATGATCGTAGGGTCATAAATAGGGGTATTATCAATATTTTCACCCACCGTTTTACCATTTACTGTCACAATTGACGTATGTAAATGTTCTTTCATTTGGTTCATTAAGGCTGGAAGTCCACCCGCGTAATACAAGTCTTCCATGAAATGTTCTCCTGAAGGCTGAATATTGGCTAATAGCGGAATATTACGAGAGAATTCATCGAAATCATCCAATTTTAAATCAACGCCTAATCGACCTGCAATCGCCGTTAGGTGAATCACAAAATTAGTGGAGCCACCCGTAGCTGCATTCACACGAATCGCATTTTCGAAAGCGGGACGCGTTAATACTTTGGACATCTTCAAATCTTCATTTACCATCTCCACGATACGGCGTCCTGAATGTTGTGCAAGTACTTTTCTGCGTACATCAGCCGCTGGAATGGCCGCGTTTTGCGGTAAACTTAATCCCAAAGCTTCCACCATCGTAGCCATGGTAGACGCCGTCCCCATAACGGCACAATGACCAGGCGTTCTAGCCATACAAGCTTCTGCTTCAATAAATTCCTTCTGTGTTAACTCACCTAGCTTATACGCTTCAGCGAAACGCCATACATCGGATGTCCCAATTTCTTTACCCTTAAATTTCCCTTTCATCATGGGACCTCCAGAGATAACCAAAGTAGGCAAATCGACACTGCAAGCACCCATCACAAGAGAAGGAGTCGTTTTATCGCATCCACACATGAGCACCACACCGTCAATCGGGTTAGCTCGAATGGATTCTTCCACGTCCATACTCGCTAAATTGCGGTACAACATCGCGGTAGGTTTGATTAAGGTTTCGCCCAAAGACATCACTGGGAACTCCACTGGAAATCCACCTGCCTCAATAATGCCTTTCTTCACAAATTCCGCTAATTCCCTAAAATGCGCATTGCAAGGCGTTAATTCAGACCAGGTATTACAAATACCAATCACCGGTTTTCCTTGGAAATAATCATCTGGAATCCCTTGGTTTTTCATCCAGGCACGGTAGATAAATCCATCTTTACCGGTCTTTCCAAACCACTGCTGCGAACGTAAGTTTACTTTACTCATTGTTTTTTTCTAGGTCTAAGGTTTTAGAGAGAACAAAACTTCCGTCCGCTCCATATTTATAATAACAAGCGCGAATCCCTGAAGAGATATCCGCATAAGGATCATTTTCATAGCCAAAGGAATGCACAATGGCCGCCTTATCTAAATACAAACTATCTGCCCCTGCATATCCCAATCGCTGCCGTCCCATAATAGCCGGAAAACGAATGGCCCGGATTTGTCCACTTTCATATTCAAAAGCAAAAATTCGGTAGTTTTTACCCTGCCAGCCGGCTACCCAGAATTCTGGCTTCTCATTTCCATTCAAATCAGTGGCCAAGACTGTGGATGCCTTGAAATTCGCTACCTTTTTTTCTAAAAGAACTGAATGACTTTTCTCCAGTCGAATCGCTCCTGCATCTACAGTAACTGTAAAGTCTTCGAAGGCAGATGTCAGTGTAGTAACCATCGTTTTCGATACGGTATCATCCGCAGCAATGAGCGCTAGGGAATCCCCATAGGCCTTCACCACATCCACATCTGTTATCTCTGTTTCTTCTGGTTTATCATCTAGTTCTCCTATGTACACGAATATGTAGGCTAAAAAACCTAGCAATAACATGAACAAGAAAAACTTCAACAGCCTAGCCATGTGTGATCGATTTCATGCGTTCAATTGCTTTATCTAGAACTGCTCGAGGACAAGCAAAATTCAGCCGAATAAAATTCCGGCCCTTGAATTGCTCCCCACGTAAAACGTGAACACCAGCATCCCAACATTTCTTTTGGAAATCACCCAATAAAGCCTCGTCATATTCAATCCATGCTAAATAGGTCCCTTCCAGAGGCTGCATCGCTAAACCAGGAGTATCACGCACATATTCCAAAAGTACATCATGATTCGAACGTAAATAGGGCAGAAGTTGCGCTAACCACTCTTCCCCATGAGCATAGGTGGCTAACATCACTTCAATACTATGTCTGGATAACATGGAGAAGAAGCCAGCGGACGCTTTAGTGAATTTATCTCGAAGTTCAGCATCCGGTATGACGGCAACAGCGCCACCTAATCCCGCTGTATTAAATGCTTTAGAGGTAGCAAAAAAGCTAATCATAGGTTGTTTCTCAAATCGACCAATCGAGATGTGCTCGGACTGAGGATATAAGCGTAAATCAGCGTGAATTTCATCAGAAACGATGGTTACGTTGTATTTAGCACAAAGATCGACAATGCGTAAGATTTCTGTTTCATTAAAAATCGTCCCACCTGGATTATGTGGATTACATAAAAGGAAAACTTTCGGCCCTTTTTGAAGACCTCGTTCGAAATCTTCAAAATCATAGGTCCAGCGATCACCTTCTTTAACCATTTCAAACGTAATCAGTGGGCAATTAACCCAACCAGCCACTAAATGAAAGGGGTGATACACAGGAACTGCGGTAATGATACCTTCTTTTTCATTCGTTAACGCCGCACATGCAGCAGTAATTCCGGGAACAATACCAGGAATCCAAACTTGTGAATCAAGCGAAGTAGACCAAGCGTATTCGGTTTCAATTTTACGCTGAGCCGCTAATTTTAAAGATTCAGGAACAATAGAATAACCTAAAATACCGTGAGCCGTGATACGATCCAATGCCTCCAAAATTTTATCGGCCACTGGGAAATCCATATCTGCCACAGGCATGGGCAACATATCTAGATGAGCAGGGTAAGTCACATTATCCCATTTAAATGAATGGGTATGACGGCGATCAATAATTTGGTCGAAATCGTAACGTTTATTTGGCATATTCCGGTCTAAAGACATTAAATCCTATCATTGAAGGATGATTCTTTAAATATACGGAAATTGATTCAACTGATTGACACACTTTTCT
>CANFWR010000069.1 GCA_947450865.1 Cytophagaceae bacterium | reverse complement strand
TTTCATAAAACAAAAGTACGCGAAAGAGGCTAATTGAAATGAATAATTTGACGAACGGCGAGCACTTAACAAGAATTAACGTAATTTTGTGGGCTATGGGATTCACGCATCGACAGCTCTTCCAGAAATTTATGGCGCCCACTTCGGACGCACCTTTGGCATTAGAAATAACCAAAGCGGAAGGCGTATACATGTATGATGCCAATGGAAAATCCTATATGGATTTAATCTCTGGAATTGCCGTATCGAACGTAGGACACCGAAATCCAGCCGTAGTCAAAGCCATAAAAGACCAAGTGGATGCCTATATGCACCTCATGGTATATGGTGAATATATCCAAAGTCCTCAAGTACAACTCGCTGAAGCTTTAGTTAAATCAACGGGATCTGAACACTTAAATCAAGTCTATTTCACGAATTCAGGAACCGAGGCTGTAGAGGGAGCTATGAAATTAGCGAAACGCTACACCGGCAGAACCGAATTCATCTCCTGTTTCGATGCTTACCACGGAGCCAGCCAAGGGGCTTTGTCGATTGCTGGTGATGAGAACTTCAAGAATGCTTTTCGTCCTTTACTACCCGATATTCGCCATATCCGACACGGTTCCATCGCAGACTTAAAACAAATTACGGAGAAAACCGCTGCCGTAGTCATCGAAATCGTAGCAGGGGAGGCCGGAGTTAAAACAGCAACTGCTGAATACTTTCAAGCCTTGCGTAAGCGTTGCGACGAAACAGGGACTTTACTGATAGTGGATGAAATTCAATCGGGTTTTGGCAGAACGGGATCTTTTTGGGCTTTTCAACCGATGCAGATCGTTCCAGATATACTTCTCACTGCCAAAGGAATGGGTGGAGGAATGCCTATAGGTGCTTTTTTAGCAAATGAAGAAGTAATGAAAACCTTGAGTTTTGAGCCGGTATTGGGCCATATCACAACTTTTGGAGGACATCCTGTTTCTTGTGCTGCTTCATTAGCAACTTTGCGCTTCATCTTGGATGAACAGTTAATGGATTCCATTCCAGCAAAAAGTAATCTATTCAAAAGTCTACTAAAGCATCCGATCATTCACGAAGTACGTGGCATTGGATTTATGCTGGCGGTGGAAATGCGGGATTTTAAAACAGTAAAGGCCGTGATTGATGAATGTATCCTGAATGGCTTAATTACCGATTGGTTCTTATTCTGCGATAATTCCCTACGCATTGCACCTCCTTTGACCATCACAGAAGAGGAAATAAAAATAGCCTGCAACATCTTGTTACAGGCTATGAATAAAGTCTATACGCCTAAATAATTAAGCGTGCTTTAATAAAGTTTCAGATAAAACTGACTTAGGGATATTTCCACCCACTAAACGTTCTACCATTTCACCATTCTTGAATACCATTAAAGTAGGGATAGAGCGAATACCTAACGAAGCAGGAACCGCTGAATTTTGATCTACATTCATTTTCGCCACGATCGCTTGACCCTCAACATCTCCCGCTAATTCTTCCACGATTGGTCCGATCATTTTACAAGGGCCACACCACTCTGCCCAAAAATCTACTAAAACTGGTGTATCAGTGCCGATTAACTCTTGAAAATTAGCATCTGTTGCCTCTACGTATTTTCCCATTGTTTGATATATTTTATAAAATTCAAAATTAAAACAAAACCGGCAGAAGAATTAGTTCCCCGGTAAAAAAATTATATAATTAATTTAAACTGCACATTATCAAGCTCTTTCAATTCTGAAATCAAGCCTTTCGTGATAGAAACCTGCATTTTACGCGATAAAAAATCCATGCCGATTTTCTCCTGTTCGTCGTACACTTCAATCGTCAATTTTTTATCCCCTTTATTACGTTCTAAGGTCTCCTGCAATAAATCTAATATAGCAGGTTGAAAGCGATTTAGATCTAATCTCAATCGAATCTCTTTAGAACGATCACTCAAAACTTCCGAAAGTAAGTCAATCGATTGAATCTTGAAGACCATTTGGTCCATATGGCGATTCTTTAATTGATAGGATCCGTTAATAAACAATAAGCGATCTAGCGCAATAAAACGTTCAAACTGAATGTAATCCTTCGAGAACAAGGCGAATTCATAATTACCCGCATAATCTTCTATCGTGAAAATCATAAATTGATTTCCGTTTGCAGAAGTTCTAACATTGACTTTCGTCACGATTCCAGCAAAAGTCTGCGCTACATTCTGACGTGATTCTAATTGACCTGTATTCGAATTACAGAAGTTCGCTATTTCGGTTTTGTATTCGTCCAAAGGATGGCCAGAAATATAGACACCCACCACTTCTTTCTCATTCTTCAATTGTTCCATCACAGACCAAGGTTCCGAAGTAGGAATACGAGGTTTCGCGATATCATTACCAGTTCCGGCTCCTAATTCCCCAAAAAGAGAGGCAGTCGCTTGCGCCTTCAATTCTGCCATTCTAGAGGCATAGCGAACAATTTTATCAATAAAATTGATGTTATCCTGCGGATCAATAGCAAAATAGTGTGATCTCTGCACTTCTGGGAAACAATCAAATGCGCCAGCGAAAGCCAAAGATTCTAAACTCCGTTTATTTACTTGTCGTACATTGATACGTGACACAAAATCAAAAATATCCTTGTATTCGCCATTTTTTTGGCGCTCCTCTACGATTGAATCGACAGCTGCTTCACCTACTCCTTTAATAGCTGCTAGACCGAAACGAATTTGGCCTTTCTTATTCACCGCAAACGAGCGAGAGGATTCATTTACATCTGGAACCAATAAACTTAAGCCCATCCGCTTGCACTCGTCCATGAAGAAGGTAATCTTCTCAATGTTACCTAAGGAGTTTGAAAGAACAGCCGCCATAAACTCCGGTGGATAGTTTGCTTTCAGGTAACCTGTTTGGTAAGCCACTAAACCATAGCATGTTGAGTGGGACTTATTAAAGGCATATTGAGCAAAAGCTTCCCAGTCCGTCCAAATTTTATCTAATTTATCTACCGGATGATTATTCGCCGCTCCGCCTTCCATGAACTTACCCTTCATCTTATCGATGGTGGCTTTATCCTTTTTACCCATCGCCTTACGAAGTACGTCGGCGTCGCCTTTCGTAAAATTCGCCAGCTTCTGGGAGAGAAGCATTACTTGCTCTTGGTACACCGTAATTCCATAAGTATCACTCAAATACTCCTCCATCTCAGGCAAATCGTATTCAATCTTCTCGCGACCGTGTTTACGAGCAATGTAATTCGGAATATAGACCATCGGACCTGGACGGAACAAGGCGTTCATCGCAATTAAATCCGAGAATTGATCGGGCTTCAGATCACGTAAGTGTTTCTGCATCCCAGGGGATTCGAATTGGAAGGTACCGTTCGTTTCGGCTCTTTGGTATAATTCGTAGGTTGTTTTATCGTCTAACGGAAGATCATCCAAAATGATCGTCTCATTGTGATTCTGCTTGATCAAGCGAACGGCCTCTTTTAAAATGGAGAGGGTTTTTAAGCCCAAAAAGTCCATCTTAATTACTCCCGCATTTTCAATCACCGAACCATCATACTGCGTAATCAAGAGACTCACATCTTTTGATGTAGCCACTGGCAAAATATCTGTCAAATCTGACGGTGCAATGATGATACCCGCCGCATGTATTCCTGTTCCTCGAACAGAACCCTCTAAAATCAGCGCATTCTCAATGACAGTCGCAGGCAATCCACCTGATTCCTTAATACGACGTAATTCCTTTACTTGCTCTAATTCCTCCGAATTCAACCCTTCCTTATCCGCTAAACTTTTATCACCCGTTAAGGCTGCATTAAAAATACGTTCAAGGGTAATTTTAGGCTTATCTGGCACCAGTTTCGCTAAAGCGTTAGATTCTTGTAAGGGGAGGTCTAACACGCGGGAAACGTCTTTAATGGACATTTTTGCGGCCATAGTTCCGTAAGTCGCGATATGGGCCACTTGGTTTTTACCGTATTTGTCTACGACGTAATCGATGACTTTTTGGCGGCCTTCATCATCAAAGTCCGTATCAATATCGGGTAAGGACTTCCGATCTGGATTTAAGAAACGCTCAAAAAGGAGATTATATTTAATGGGGTCAATATTGGTAATCCCTAAACAATAAGCCACCACAGAACCCGCCGCAGATCCACGACCAGGACCCACATATACGCCTAAATCACGTCCAGCACTAATAAAATCAGCTACAATTAAGAAGTAACCGGCAAATCCCATCGTCTTAATCGTATGTAACTCAAAGCGAAGACGTTCCTCCACCACCTGATCGATATCGATATAGCGCTTCTTCGCGCCTTCCATCGTGATGTGCTCTAAATAATCATCCTGATTTAAAAAGGTAGTAGGAATTTGGAAATTAGGCAACATCACGTCTTTCGTGAGCTTCAGTGTCTCCACCTTTCCCACAATCTCATTCGTGTTATCAATGGCCTCAGGAACGTGCGACCAAAGTTTGGTCATTTCCTCCGTCGTCTTGAAGTAAAACTGATCATTATAGAAAGCGAAACGCTTTCCCTTCATATCAAAATCACCTTCAATGTCCTTATAAGTAGGAGTGGATTGCTTTTCACCAGTATTGATACACAATAAAATATCGTGAGCGTTGGCATCTTTTTGGTCCAAATAATGACTATCATTTGATGCAATCACCTTCACATTATACTTCTTCGCAAAACGCAACAGGACTTCATTCACGGTTTGTTGCTCCGGGATAAAGTGATTCTGAACTTCGATGTAATAATCTTCACCAAACAAATCCAACCACCACTTGAACTCCTTCTCCGCCGCTTCCTCGCCATCGCGCAAAATCGCTTGTGGCACAGAAGCCCCTAAGCAACAGGTAGTAGCGATTAAACCTTTGTGGTATTTTAAAACGAGTTCCTTATCAATCCGAGGGTATTTGGAATACATACCCTCCATGAAGCCTAAAGAACATAATTTGACCAAATTCTGGTATCCCTCCGGATTCTTCGCTAGGAATAACTGGTGGTAGCGCTTATCCTTCAAATCTTTCGTAAAAACCTGTTTATGGCGGTCATTCACTAAATAAAACTCACAGCCCACAATCGGTTTCACTCCTTGCTTTCCGGCTTCAGCCACAAATTGAAATACCCCAAACATATTCCCGTGATCCGTAATCGCTACCGCTGGCATATTATCTTCCTTCGCCTTTTTAAACATAGATGAAATCTTAGACGCACCATCTAATAGGGAAAACTGGGAATGGTTGTGCAAATGCGAAAATTGCATAGGGGTTTATTCTTTTATAAAAGGTTCTTTTTCAAAAAATACGGCATTCATGAAGTCCAAAAAGGGCTTCAATAATTTGGCATCGCTTATCAACTGTTTAGTAAAGTCAGGCGAACAGACTTCTTTATCGGAATATTTCTTCCAGAAAAACAATTGCTTCTTTTTCAGTAACTCAGCCTCAGGATGATCAGCCTCAAATCCCTTTGGAATTCGTACCAAACTTTCACCCACTTCCTCTCCAAAAACAGCCACAAATTTCGGATCCTTAATGATCTTACGTAATCCAGCCGCATTATAATCTACTTCTTGTCGAAACGCCACTAATTGTTCTGGAGTAGGAGAATACATTCCGCCACCTAAAAATGACGCACCTTTCGGTTCGATATGTACATAGTAGTCCATCAACCCCGACTTACGTCCACCTTCTGAAAAGCTAGCCGAAAAATACGACTTATACGGATCCTTGTTCTTCGAAAAGCGCACATCCCGGTAAATTCGGTAGGAGCAATGCTTCAACAAAACGCCATCCATATTCTCAAAATCCGCAAACTCAGAAATTAATTCAGTCGTCCAAGCATCAAAGCCTTTTTTCACTTGCTCATACACAGCTTTGTTTTCCGCAAACCATTCGCGCGTATTATTTACACGGAGGTCACGCAAAAAGGCCAATAGGCTAGGAGAGAGAGACATCAAATAAGGGGTGAATTTGTAAAAACGAATTTAGCAAATTTAGCTCGAATGCCCAAGCACAAATTGCTTGGAGTTATGGTCTATTTTATTGATTTTTGCATAAATTATTTAGACTAACTATGCGGATCTTAACGGGCATTCAGGCCTCAGGAAAGCCCCATTTGGGTAATATTTTAGGTGCAATTATGCCAGCGGTTGAACTTTCAAAGCAACCGGGCAACGAATCCTTTTTATTTATTGCTGATTTACACACGCTTACTTCCCTAAAGGATGGCGAAAGTATCCGTAGCAATACGTTGTCGATTGCAGCTGCTTGGCTGGCTTTTGGTTTTGATACAGAGAAAAATTACTTCTACCGCCAGTCTAAATTAGCCCCATACCATACTGAGTTAATGTGGTATTTGAATTGCTTCACACCGTTCCCTATGTTAGCGAACGCACATAGCTTCAAGGATAAATCTGATAAATTATCCGATGTAAACGCCGGATTATTTACCTATCCCGTTTTACAAGCGGCAGATATCGTCTTATATGATGCACATATTATTCCGGTAGGTAAGGACCAAAGACAGCACATCGAGATGACCCGCGACATCGCGAATTCCGTTAATAAGCGCTATAACAAAGATATTTTCGTTTTACCCGAAGCGCGCATTAACGAAGATGTGATGACAATTCCTGGCTTAGATGGCGCTAAAATGAGCAAATCCTTGAACAATTACATTGATATCTTCTTACCTGAAAAGGATTTATTGAAGCAGATCAAAAAGATTGTCACAGACACGACTCCTTTAGAAGAGCCTAAAAATCCGGATAACGATATTACTTTCAAACTCTATCAATTGATGGCTTCCCCAGGGCAAGTGGCAGAAATGCGCGCTAATTACGAAGCTGGAGGTTATGGATACGGTCATGCGAAACAAGCCTTGTACGAATTAATGCTAGGCTTTTTCAAAGAGGCGAGAGAGAAATTCGACTACTTCATCGCGCATCCGGAGATTATTGAAGAGAAATTAGCCATTGGTGAGAAGAATGTACAACCCATTGCCGAAGCAACGATTGCTCGAATTCGCGCTGAATTTAAATTCTAAACTATGTTTCCGTCCTGGGATGCCCATTTATTTCGGTTGATTAACGAGGCACATCAGCCTTGGTTAGATGGACCCATGGAAATCATTTCAGGCAAATTGACGTGGATTCCATTGTATGGACTGCTCATTTACTTTTTATATAAGCAGTATAAATCAGCCTGCTGGAAAGCCCTGTTATTTCTAGTTTCTTCTGTGGTTTTCGCCGATCAATTTAGCTCCAGTCTTTTAAAACCACTTTTCAAACGACTTAGACCCTGCCACTTAGAAGCCTTTCAATCGTGGATTCATTTACCGGCAGGATGTGGCGGACTTTATGGTTTTTGTTCCTCGCATGCAGCGAATTCCTTCGCGATTGCCGTCGGATTTTATTTGTTGACTAAGAATAAGTTAGCTGGTATTGCCTTGGTTCTATGGGCATCGATCGTTTCCTACAGTAGAATCTATTTAGGCGCACATTATCCTTTAGATGTAATCGTAGGGGCTTTAGTCGGATTAATAGGGGCGTGGGGGCTATTTAATGCCTATGAAAGATTAATCAAGAAATCATAAGTATCGATTCCATCAGCGAAATCATCGAGAGCCGGGTGTTGACTTTGGCCAAAACCAATCTCCAAACCTACCTTACACTGAATCTTCTCCTCGCGCTCCTGAATCCAGGCAAGCAAAGAAGCTTCATCACTGTAACGATGAACATATAAAACACCCACTGGTGAAACCAAATCATCATTCTCGGTCACTAACAGATTTCCTAAATCAAAATGCGGAATCTGGTTCAACAAGAACAAAGTCCGGTGGTATTGAAAGTTATTGGAGTACTTCGAATGATCTAATACCCACGTCTCCTTCGTCAATTCATCGAATAATGGAGTTAAATCATAGGTTGTCGGAACAGCTATCGTTGAAACGTTCCTACATCCTAAACCATAATAGGTAAAGATATCCTGAGCCAAACCCTTGAAATCTTCCTGCGTCTCATTTCCCTTTATAACGGCTAAAGAACTGCGATTCTTCCGAATAATGTGTGGAATAGTGGAGAAATAATGAGCAAAATAGCCTCCAGAGAAATCACTTCCTGTAGCAATTACCGCATCCATTCCTTGTAAACGATCAATGGTAGAAACTGGAATATTCTCGTCAAAAGACTGCATGGCTAGTACGTACAACTGCATTAGCGATTTATCCTGTGAACTTAACTTCAGCGAAGCGTGATGCCCCGAAGCTAATACCATTAAAACGTCATGAAGTCCAACTGCTGGTAAATTTCCAGCTAAAACAATGCCTACATTCCTTTTCTCAGTGGTCTGAAGGGGATGTTTGACATAAAATTCCTCCCAAGCTTCTACCGAAAAAAACTGCTCATCAATCGCCTGCATCGCATGGCGAACTAAGCTTTCTGAAAACCAAGGATTCTCATTTACCGATCTATCTATAAATAGTTCTATTTTTTCTAAATTAGATTCTTCAGAAAAGTACTGTTTCAAGAAAGAAATAAGTTGTAAAAAGGAGGCCTTTGGCATAATTATAGGAATTTTACTCTGCAAAGGTCGAAAAATTTTCGGTTAGTCCATATAAATTATATACTATTCAAATTTATGTTTGTAAATTGCAACTTCAAACAAAAACATTGGTATGGCAATTATCATAACAGACGAATGTATTAACTGTGGGGCTTGTGAACCAGAATGCCCTAACACAGCAATTTATGAAGGTGGTGTCGAATGGACTTGGGCCGGTGGTACTGCTTTATCAGAAATTGAATTAGAAGATGGTTCTACTATGGATGCCAAAACACCTGTAGAACCTGTTTCAGAAGAATTCTATTATATCGTTCCTGATAAATGTACTGAATGTACTGGTTTCCACGAGGAGCCACAATGTGCTGCGGTTTGCCCAGTAGATTGCTGCGTACCAGATCCAGATCACGAAGAAGACAAAGAGACTTTATTAGCAAAGAAGGCGTGGTTGCATGCTGAATAGAGCATAGATAATAGAGTAGAGAGTAGAGATATTGAAAATTGATGGGGCTTCGGCCTCATTTTTTATGCCCAAACTTTTCTGAAGCTATCGCCTGCGGCGATTCCATCTTTTTTC
Organism: Cytophagaceae bacterium; assembly: GCA_947450865.1. Taxonomy (GTDB): domain Bacteria; phylum Bacteroidota; class Bacteroidia; order Cytophagales; family Spirosomataceae; genus Aquirufa. The sequence goes on along the minus strand of CANFWR010000069.1, from coordinate 3,186 downwards.
TTTATGCTTTGTACTTTATTCTTTAAAAAAGACAATCAAGTTTTTAAAATCACCAATTATCAAATATTATCTTTTTCCAAGACGAACATTTTAAGTTTCATTTTTACCCTATTTTAATTTCAATTTTGCAAAATCTCGATTTATAGGTTTAATTTTTAACCATTTTTTGGTATTTTTTTGCAAAAAGTTAAAAAATAGGTTAAAATTTTGTCGAATATATTTGGAAAGTACAATTTAAGGCTTCATCTTTGAATCGTAATCAAGCATTTTTTACTCTTAAACAATAGCCCACATGAAAAAAACGATCCTAACAGCCATTTTTGCCGCAACAGCATTTTGTGGATTTTCCCAAGAAAAAGAAGCGGAAGCTCCGAAGTTCACTTTTTCAGGTTACATCGATTCATACTATATGTTGAATTTTAATGGACCTACAAACAGAAGTAACTTAGGTGCCTCTGGATACGAAAGAGCTTTCGACCAGAAATCAAATCAATTTTCGTTAGGACTTGTTCAGACGAAATTTGGGTACGCAACAAAATCTGCAGATGTAGTAGTTGACTTAACATTTGGACCTAACGCTGACCTTGGTCAATACGGAAACGTAATCGGACCTTTGGGAGCAGGGAAAGCAACAACAGCTTTGGCCATCAAACAAGCTTACTTTAACTGGAAAGCGAGCGACAAATTAACCTTAACGGTTGGACAATTTGGAACACATATCGGATACGAAGTAATCGACGCTCCAATTAACTACAACTACTCACTTTCTAACCTCTTCAATAATGGACCGTTCTACCACATTGGTGCTAAAGCGAATTATGCATTCTCTGACAAATTTTCTGCCATGGTTGGATTGGTCAACAATGTGGATAATTTAAATGATAACAACGCCTCTAAAGGTTTCATCTACCAAATCTTCACTTCTCCAGCAGCAGGTTGGAACTTGTACGTGAATGGAATCAGCTCTAACGAATCCGCACCACTTTCATCAGGAAAAGATGACACAGGTAGCTACAACTTGTTAGACTTAACTACGTCTTACCAAATAACACCTAAGTATCTTTTAGGAGTAAACGCAGCTTACGGATCACAAACGGGTGATTACCAAGGCGGCGGAAGCGTAGGAAATAGCAAAACATGGGGTGGAGTAGCCCTTTATTCGAACTATGCATTCACTGATAAATTCAGCTTAGGAGGCCGTTACGAAGTATTTGACAATACATCAGGCGCTCGTGCCTTACGTGCAGCAGATGGATCGGGTACAGATGTTAGCTCATTAACTTTAACTGCTACATTCACAGCTGCAGAAGGACATTTATTGATCAAACCAGAATTACGTACTGACTCATACAAAACAGCTCAATTCGTAGATGGTGATGGAAAAGATCAAAAATCACAAACAACTTTAGGCTTGCACTTCATCTATAAGTTTTAATTATATCCACCTTTAACATTTAAAAACATGACGACACAAAAACCAACCTGGATCCCGTTATTAGTTTTATTAGCGGTAGCCATCCTAGCATTGTTCACAACTTCTGTACCTGGTACAATGCCCACAGAAGGATTAGACACAGGCGATACCGCCTGGATGATTGTAGCCTCTGGCTTAGTTTTATTAATGACACCTGGATTAGCTTATTTCTACGGTGGAATGGTGAATCACAAAAACGTGATCTCAACGATGTTACAATCGTTCATCGCCATGGGTGTTATCTCGGTGATTTGGATTGTATTCGGTTTCTCTTTAGCATTCGGTGACTCATTAGGTGGCTGGATCGGTGACCCTAGAACATTCTTTATGTTCAATGGCGTGTTTGATCACAAATTATCTTTAGGATCAGCTGATCAATTGAAATTCACTATTCCTTTCGCCTTATTCGCATTTTTCCAAATGAAGTTTGCCGTTATCACTCCAGCTTTAATCTCTGGTGCGTTAGCTGAGCGTATTAACTTCCGTGCGTTTGTTCTATTTATGGTTCTTTTCTGTGTAGTGGTTTATGCTCCTTTAGCACACTGGACATGGCACCCAGATGGTTTCTTATTTAACTTAGGCGTATTGGATTTTGCAGGAGGAACGGTTGTTCACATGTCTGCAGGTTGGGCTGCATTAGCTGGAGCTTTATACTTACGTCGTCGTAAGTCTCACATCGAGTCTAACATTTTGCCTCCTGCTAACATTCCTTACGTATTATTAGGAACTGGTTTATTATGGTTCGGATGGTTTGGTTTCAATGCAGGTTCTGCCGTAGGAGCAAACGGATTAGCGGTAACCGCTTTCGCAACAACTCACGTAGCAGCTGCAGCAGCCGGTTTATCTTGGATCTTATTTGATGTAACTCGCGGCAAGAAAGTTTCTGCCTTAGGTTTCTGTATTGGTGCGGTTGTAGGTTTAGTAGCGATTACTCCAGCATCTGGTTTCGTGACGGTTCCTGTAGCGATCTTCATCGGTGTTATTGCTGCGATTGTATCTAACATCGCTGCACACTGGAGAGCATCTTCTAACTTGGATGATACATTAGACGTATTCCCTTGCCATGGTTTAGGTGGTATGGTAGGTATGTTGATGACAGGTATCTTCGCAACATCTGCTGTTAACGCTGCTGTAGTGGAGCAAGGATTGTTCTACGGCGAATCTGCGTTATTCTTAAAGCACTTATTAGCCTTAGCAATCGTATCAGCCTTTGCTTTTGGCGCTTCATATATCCTTTTAGTGATCACGGACAAAATCATTCCGTTACGTGTAAACGAGGAAGAAGAAAGATTAGGTTTGGATATCTCACAACACGACGAGTCGTTAGCTGAGTAATTCAACAACAGCAAAGCCGCAAGTAATGGTTCTTGTGGTTTTGTTTCAATCAAAAAGTCGGAGGCTACTAGCTTTCGACTTTTTTGTTTTGCGCCTAATTAAAGAATAAAGCACAAAGAATAAAGTATAGAGATGGAATCGGCTTCGCCGATAAACTCATCAAAAATGCAAAAAGCGGCTATGCCGCTTTTATCCAAATTTATACTTTGTGCTTTATGCTTTGTGCTATAAAACCACCCCTAACATCTCACCCGTTTCATTCAAGTTCTTATAGCGAACATACTGAACCGTATTGATTTGTAATGGATCAAAAGGCACAACTACTCGAACGTAGTTTTCAGAAAAGCCTTCCATAGTGCCTGGAATAGCAGATTCCT
>CANFWR010000068.1 GCA_947450865.1 Cytophagaceae bacterium | reverse complement strand
TATTTAGCAGATTTAGTAGCCATTATCGGATCCTTGGATTTAGTGATGGGCGAAGTAGATAGATAAGATGAACAAAGCATTTTTAGCAGCCCTCGAAGAGGAAATCAGTCGTTTAGATATAGGCCAAAATCCTAGCGAACTTTATGACCCCATCCATTACCTCCTGAGTTTAGGGGGCAAGCGGATTCGCCCCGTCCTTTGTTTATTAACCTATTCCTTGTTCAAATCCGACTGGGAAAAACAAGTGCCTGCCGCTTTATCGGTTGAAATTTTCCACAATTTCACCTTGATGCATGATGACATCATGGACAAAGCGCCTTTACGTCGTGGCAAGCAAACGGTGCACGAAAAATGGAATGATAACATCGCTATTTTATCCGGCGACGTAATGTTAGTGAATGCTTATCAATACTTGAATAAGGTCAAAGGATTAAGCCTGGGAGCTTTCCAACACTTGTTGGGTCGTCTTTCGCGGATCGCTGCTGAGGTGTGCGAGGGACAGCAATTCGATATGAATTTTGAAAGCCGTGACGATGTGACCGTCGAAGAATATATTGAAATGATTCGCTTGAAAACGTCGGTTTTGATCGGATTCTCGATGGAAATGGGCGGATTGTTAGCTTCTGTTCCTTCTCAGGTTTCTGATTCACTTTATCGCATTGGAGAAACCATCGGTCTCGGATTTCAATTGAAGGATGATTTATTAGACGTTTATGGCGATCCGGAGAAATTTGGAAAACAGCCGGGAGGAGATATTTTAGCCAATAAAAAAACCTATTTACTGATAAAAGCATTCGAAAAAGCGTCAGGTTCTACTCTTGAGTCATTAGAAAAATGGATAGCAGCTACCGAATATGACGCCGCTGAAAAAGTGCAGGCGGTCACGGCGATTTATGATTCCTTAGGTCTGAAAGCAGAAACAGAAGCAGTCATCGCTTCTTATTTCGATGCGGCCTTTATTGAAATCCAATCTTTGGCTATTTCCGAAGAGCAAAAATCAGCCTTGGTAAAGTTTATGAGCGGGTTGGTTGATCGCGAAGTTTAACGTAGTTTTGTTCTTATATGGTCTCGATTGTACTTATCGCTGTGACGATTATTATTTCCCTAGTGGCTTGGCAAAAGCCAGACTTGATGGGAAAAATGCTCATGAACCCGTACCGGATTCAACACAGAAACGAATATTGGCGTTTTGTTAGCTCGGGATTTATCCACGCGGACTTCACGCACCTGTTTTTTAACTTGTTTTCCTTCTTCTTTTTTGGGGTTCAACTAGAACAGATTTTCAATCAATTATTTCCGTCGGTCTCGTCGGAATTGTACATCTTATTTTATGTTTTGGCGATTGTTGTGGCAGATTTGCCCACTTTTTTCAAACAGAAAAACAATCCGAATTATAACTCTCTAGGTGCTTCTGGGGCAGTTTCTGCTGTGATTTTCGCCGGCATTTTATTTTTCCCTACGGAAAAAATTTACTTGTTTGGTTTCTTCGGAATTCCTGGATTCATCTATGCTGGTTTGTTTACCTGGTACTCGGTAGAAATGGATAAACGCAGTCGCGATTTCGTGAATCACAGCGCGCATTTGTATGGGGCCTTGTTTGGAATTGTGGCGATGACGCTGTTGTATCCACAAGTATGGATCAGTTTTGTAGAACAAATAACGGCCATGCTGCGATGAAAAGAATTGCGATTTTAGGTAGCACGGGGTCCATCGGGACGCAGGCCTTAGAGGTGATTGCAGAGCATCCTTCTGAGTTTTCTGTTGAAGTTTTAACCGCCCAAAACCAAGCTGATCTGCTCATCACCCAAGCTTTAGCCTGGAAACCGGCTCACGTGGTAATCGGGAATGAGGCGAAATATGCGGAGGTGAAAGCGGCTTTAGCAGGAACTGAAATTCAAGTGCATTCAGGGGCCAAAGCACTAGAAGAAGTGGTTACCCTCGATTCTGTCGACATCGTGTTGACAGCTTTAGTGGGTTACGCTGGTTTATTGCCTACGGTGAAAGCAATTAAGGCGGGCAAGCCAATCGCCTTAGCGAACAAAGAAACCTTAGTGGTGGCAGGAGCCCTGATTATGCCCTTAGCGCGGGAGATGGGTGTGCCTATTTTACCAGTTGATTCAGAGCATTCTGCCATTTTTCAATGCTTAGTGGGCGAGTCCCACAACCCTATCGAGAAAGTGATATTAACGGCTTCGGGTGGACCTTTTCGAGGTTTTAGCCGCGAGCAATTAGCCCAAGTAACAAGGGCTCAAGCATTAAAACACCCGAATTGGTCGATGGGCGCGAAGATTACGATCGACTCGGCTAGTTTGATGAACAAAGGTTTAGAGGTGATCGAGGCAGCTTGGTTATTTGACGTGAAACCCTCGGAAATTGAAGTGGTTGTACATCCCCAATCGATTGTACACTCGTTAGTGCAGTTCGAGGATGGCTCCATCAAGGCGCAACTCGGTTTGCCGGATATGAAATTACCGATTCAGTTTGCCTTAGGGTATCCGAATCGAATGAAGGCGAGTTTCCCTCGTTTTGATTTTAGACAGTATCCTTACTTGACATTTGAGCAGGCAGATACACAGACTTTCCGTAATTTAGGGCTTGCTTTTCAGGCCTTGGGAAAAGGAGGAAATCAGGCGTGCTTATTGAATGCGGCAAATGAGGTGGCGGTAGCGGCTTTTTTGGAAGATGAGATTGGATTTTTAGCGATGTCTGATTTGAACGAATATTGTATGAATCAGGGAACTTTTATCGCGAATCCGACATTAGAGGATTACATTGAAAGTGATAAATTAAGTAGAATTTTGGCCCAAGAATGGGTAAGTAAAAATGGAAAATAGCGAATTATGGAAGGTTTAGTGATGGCAGGGCAATTGATTTTAGGATTGTCAATTTTAGTAACATTGCATGAGTTTGGGCACTTTATTACCGCCAAATGGTTCAAAATGCGCGTCGAAAAGTTCTACCTTTTCTTCGATTTTATGTTCCCGATTCCTACGTTGTTAAACTTCGCTTTGTTTAAAAAGAAAGTGGGCGATACCGAATACGGTTTAGGCTGGTTCCCCTTAGGAGGCTACGTTTCCATCGCCGGAATGATTGATGAAACACAAGATGCGGCGACTTTAGCGAAAGATCCTGAGCCTTGGGAATTCCGTGCGAAACCCGCTTGGCAGCGTCTGATCGTGATGTTAGGTGGCGTAATCGTCAACATCATTACCGGCGTGGTGATTTTCGTTTGCTTGACCTATTCGAACGGGAACAACTTTATTTCGAAAGAAGAATTAAACAAGAACGGTATTGTGGCCTTGGATTTAGGCAAACAAATCGGCCTTAAAACGGGGGATAAAATCATTCGCGTAAACGGCGCTGATTACAAGCAATTGTCTGATTTACGTGCTTCGGATGTGTTATTGGGCGAGAATTCATCTTATACAGTGCAACGTGGCGAACAGACTTTGGAGATTAAAATTCCTTCGAATTTCATCGAAAAATTAAGCGATAAAAAAGCGGGTTTCATTGAGCCAATTGCTCCATTTAAAGTAGCGGAAGTAGCCGCTCCGGAAGAGCCAGGTTTCTTTGATAAGTTCTCTGCATCGAAGCCAGCAGAATTATTGCCAGCTTATGCGGCAGGATTGAAAAAAGGCGATGTAATCACTTCAGTGAATGCAAATCCAGTTCATTTCTACCACGAGGTAAAAGAATTAATCACGAAGGAAGCGGGTAAGCCTATACGCTTAGGTATTTTACGCGGAGGAGTGGCGGATACCTTGTCTATGGAGGTGACGGCTTCCGGCCAAATCGGATTTATTCCGGAGATGTTGATTCAAGTTTCACACGAAGATTATTCGTTTGCAGAAGCAGCGAGCATCGGAACAGGTCGTGCCTTCTCCGTGATTTCGGATAACATCAAAGGATTCAAGAAAATTGCTTCGGGTGATGTTTCGGCATCGAAAGCCTTGAGTGGACCTATTGGTATCGCCCAAATGTTCGGCGGTGTGTGGGATTGGAATCGTTTCTGGATGTTAACGGGTTTGTTATCGATGGCTTTGGCCTTCATGAATATCTTGCCTATTCCCGCTTTGGATGGTGGACACGCGATTTTCTTAATTTATGAGATGATTACGGGAAAGCCGGCATCCGAAAAGGTGTTAGAAAAAGCACAGCAGGTGGGTATGCTCATCTTGCTTGCCTTGATGGCCTACACGTTTGGTAACGATATTTTCAAAGCCTTTTTCTAGTTGAAACTGCTGGTTCTATTTTTTGGTCTATTTTTCCCTGAACTGCATCCGTTTCATAGTTCGGTGACGGAGATGACTTATAATGTGAAGGACCAAAGCTGGGAAATTAGCATTCGCCTGTTTCAAGATGACTTGGAGCAAACGTTAAGCTCGGCGACTGGAAAGAAATTTCGGATGATTCCGGGAGATGAGGCGTCTGAAAAAGTTTTAGAGTCCTATGTCCGTAAGCATTTCGGTTTTCGCGCTGGAAAGCAATTTTCAACTCCGTATCGCTGGTTAGGAACGGAGCAACAGCAAGACGCGATTTGGGTATATCTAGAAATTCCCACCACCGCAGACTTAGCTGGATCTTACCTGGAGAATTCGCTATTTTTTGACGAATTTGAAGACCAAACGAACCTCGTTTCTTGGTCATTTCAAGGCGCAAAAAAATCCATCCTTTTTCGAAAAAGCCAAGAGGTACAACAATTATCAAGATAATCATACTGCCATCTTGTCGTTTGGCATAAAAATTGATTAATATCGTCCGCTCAAGTGGAGCAGAATTTAAAAATGTAGTATGAATAATCCAAATGACCTTTTTAAGCATTTACAGCTTTCAGAGATGTCTGATTTTGAAAATATAGAATTGATTCCAATCGGGTCAGAAGGGATGGACAATGATGACAAAATGGGCGTTTTGTCAGACCAATTGCCTATCCTTCCCATTCGCAATATCGTTTTGTTTCCGGGTATGGTGATTCCAATCACGGTATCCCGCCAAAAATCCGTTCGCCTCGTGAAGAAAGCCTACAAAGGGGATCGCACGATTGGTGTTTTAGTACAAGCGAATAATTCCAAAGACGAGCCTACGCCAGATGATTTGTACAAAATCGGAACGGTAGCACACATCGTGAAGATGTTCGTTCTGCCAGGAGGAAACACAACGATCATCGTCCAAGGCCGCAAGCGTTTTGAAGTAAGCGAATACATTAAAACAGAGCCGAATCTGTTAGCTCGTGTTTCCTATATCGAGGACACGTTCCCTAAGAAATTAAATAAGGAAAATAAGGCACTCGTTTCTACGCTGAAAGAATGTGCTTTGAAGATATTAAACTTGAATCCAGAGATTCCTCGTGAGGCACAAATCGCCTTAGATAATATCGAATCATCTGCGTTTTTAGTGCACTTCCTCTCTTCGAATATCAACGCGGAATTAAAGGAAAAGCAGGCCTTGTTAGAGACCTTGGATGGAATCGAACAAGCCACACATCTGCTGGAGCACATGTTGAAAGATATCCAGCACTTAGAATTGAAGCGAGAAATTCAAAGCAAAGCTTCGAGTGATATTGACCAGCAACAGCGCGACTATTATATTCGCCAGCAGATTAAAGTCTTGCAGGAGGAATTAGGAGTAGAGAGTCCAGAACAAGAGTTGGACGGTCTGCGTGCGAAAGGGGCAAAGAAGAAGTGGTCGAAAGAAGTGAATGATTTCTTCCAAAAAGAGCTATCCAAACTTCAACGCACGAATTCGATGTCTGGGGAATACCCGATGTTGATGAATTATGTTGAGTTGTTAGCGGATTTGCCTTGGGGTGAATTCACGAAAGATAATTTTGATCTGGTGAAGGCGAAGAAAGTGTTGGATGCCGATCATTTTGGACTAGAAAAAGTAAAAGAACGGATCATTGAATACCTTGCGGTATTGAAGATGAAAGGGGATATGAAAGCGCCCATCTTGTGTCTTTATGGCCCTCCAGGTGTAGGTAAGACGTCTTTGGGGCGTTCGATTGCCAAAGCTTTGGGAAGAAAATACGTCCGTATGGCCTTAGGTGGTCTGCGTGATGAGGCCGAAATCAGAGGTCATAGAAAAACCTATGTGGGCGCGATGCCAGGAAAGGTGATTCAAAGCATTAAAAAAGCAGGATCTTCGAATCCCGTGTTTATTTTAGACGAGATCGATAAAGTAGGTTCTGATCACCGAGGCGATCCGTCGTCTGCTTTGTTAGAGGTATTAGACCCGGAACAAAACAGCAGCTTCATGGATAATTACCTGGAGTGTGATTACGATCTATCTCGGGTGATGTTCATTGCAACGGCGAATAATTTAGATACGATTCATCCCGCCTTGCGCGACCGGATGGAGATCATCGAGGTAAGTGGCTATACGATGGAGGAGAAAGTCCAAATCGCGAAAAAGCACCTATTGCCTAAGCAAAAGAAAGAGCACGGATTAGAGAAAGCGGAATTTGCGATGAATGATGGAGCGATCCAAAAGGTCATCGAAGGATATACCCGCGAATCAGGTGTTCGTAAATTAGAACAAGAAATCGGTCGCGTGGTGCGCAAAATCACGAAATCCATTGCGATGGATCAGGATTATCCACATAAAATCACGGCGACAGATGTCGTGAAATTATTGGGTCAAGAGCACTTCGATAAGGATACCTACGAGAATAATGAATATGCAGGAGTCGTAACAGGTTTAGCTTGGACACCCGTTGGAGGAGATATCTTATTTATTGAAACCTTATTGAATCGTGGAAAAGGAGTTTTGACACTTTCTGGTCAATTAGGTGATGTGATGAAAGAATCAGCGATGGCGGCTTTGAGTTTCTTAAAGGCACATTCGGATGAATACGGCATTGATTACCGTATTTTTGATCAATACAATTTACACATTCACGTTCCAGCTGGAGCGGTACCTAAGGATGGTCCATCAGCCGGTATCACGATGTTAACTGCGATCGCTTCAGCGTTAACGCAGCGCAAGGTGAAATCGAAACTAGCAATGACGGGGGAGATTACGCTACGCGGTAAAGTATTACCAGTAGGAGGAATTAAGGAGAAAATCTTAGCGGCTAAAAGAGCAGGAATAAAAGAGATCATTATGTGCTCGAAGAACCGCAAAGATGTGGAAGAAATCGAGGCGCATTATATTTCAGATTTGAGCTTCCATTACGTAGACGACGCGAAAGAAGTATTAGCCTTAGCGCTGTTAAAAGAGCAGGTGAAAAATCCAGTGAAGTTTGTTTTTCAGGCAGAACCTATAGCAAGCTCCTCTGCAGCATTATAGTGAATTTCGCCCAATTCAAGACTGAATTGAATGATGCGAAGTGCCTCAGCAGAAGCCAAAGGGCGGAGGCATTCCACTAGATCTTGAACGGATAAAGGTCCGTTTTTCAAATACGTCAGAATCAATTTGCGTTCTGCTAAGAGGCCTTCGGGGATATTGTTCCCTGAGGCTTCTTTTTTGCGCTGCAAACAATGATCGCAGATGCCGCAAGAGTTCTTTAACGATTCCCCAAAATACGAGGTAATCAAAAGCGTTCTACACGCCTCCGGATGTTTCACATAGTGAATCATCGCATCGATCTTTTTCTTCGACCGCTCCTTCTTCTTCAAGTATTCAGACCAGATGATGGGCAGGTTTTCGATGTTCGCCCGAGGCGTCAAAAAGACCAATTTAGGCAGGCCATTTTGTTTGTCATATTCAATCAGCTCGAACTTCTCTAACAAGGCCAAATTGCGTTCCACCTCTGCGGGCGGTATTTTTATCTGATGTGCGAAGTCCGCTTCGGAGATGCTGACGAATTGAGTATATAAATTGCCCCCATAAATGCGAAGGAGGCCTTTTAGGAAGGATTCGAATTTCTCGTTTCGGATTTGAAAATCGTATAGCTCGGTGGAGCTGACAACGAAGCGGATTTTAGAGGGATTTTGAAAGGCCTCGTTTAATAAAAGTAATCCTTCTGCTTCTAATGTCTTTAAGGCAAAATAGGTCTGCGAGCTGGGTAAATTGAATCGCTTGCACAGGTCCATCCAATCAAAATCGTAACTCTGTAGCTCGCCACTTCCTTCCGCTACTTGCAGATAATTGGAAACGGCTTGGTAGGTGCGTTTGATCGTTTCAGCCGTCGGAAAGGATTTTTCCCATTGGGCCGTTAAATCCAAAATGTCTTTCTCCTCATACAAAATAGCCGCATAGGCCTTTTTCTCGTCTCGACCCGCTCGGCCTGCCTCTTGGTAATAGGCCTCGATGGTATCGGGTAAATCCAGGTGAACCACTAGGCGCACATCGGGTTTATCGATTCCCATACCGAAAGCATTAGTAGCCACGATGCAATCTATTTTACCTTCGATCCAGTCTTTTTGGCGTTCGCTTCTGACCTCGCTGGGAAGACCGGCGTGGTAAAAAGTGCTGGATAAACCGGCTTTAGATAACAGATCTGAAATCTCTTGCGTTCGTCTGCGGTTGCGCACATAGACGATGGAAGAACCAGGAACCCGCTGCAGCATCGAGCAAAGTTTCTTCTCTTTATCCGCCTCATAGAGAACGGAATAGGAGAGGTTAGCGCGGCTGAAACTTTTTTGGAATACGGCTGCGTTCTTGAATTGTAGCTTTTCTTGAATTTCTTGTTTTACTTCCTCGTTCGCGGAGGCCGTCAAAGCGATACACGGAACGCTCGGAATCAACGCGCGAAACTCAGCAATTTCTAAATAAGGCGGTCTGAAATCGTGCCCCCATTGCGAAATACAATGAGCCTCGTCGATGACCAACAAGCTAATGTTCATCTGTTTCGCCCGTTCAATGAATAAATCCGTTTTTAAGCGTTCCGGCGAAACATAGAGGAATTTCGTGTTGCCGTAAATGCAATTGTCTAATAAGATGTCGATTTGGCGTTTACGGAGGCCGGAAAAAAGAGCTATCGCTGGAATGCCACGGCGGTTTAATTGCGCTACCTGGTCTTGCATCAAGGCAATTAGGGGCGTGATGACGATACATATTCCCGGCAAAGCGAGGGCTGGCACTTGAAAACAAATGGACTTTCCACCACCGGTGGGCAATAAAGCCAGGGTGTCTTTGCCATCCAGCACCGAGTGAATGATCTCCTCTTGCAGGGGCCTGAAAGCCGAATGCCCCCAGTATTTTTGCAATATGTCCTGAATATCCGCCATCGTCTAAACAAATCTACCAAAAAAGAATGAACTCCTCCACCGGATTTTTAGGAATTCCTGAGAAGAAATTCTTATTTTTAGACACAAAAGGAAGCGCATATGTTATCAGAGAAGGATTTAGCCCAATTATCGAAACGAGGAATTACGCCTGCGGAAATGAATCAACAAGTTGATTTTTTTAAATCCGGCTTTCCTTGGATGAATTTGGAAAAATCGGCATCGATCGGGAATGGGATTTTTCAGTTTTCAGATGAGCAATTACAAGAATTTATCGCACGCTTCGATCAGCAAAAATCAGCGCTTTCCATTTTGAAGATGGTCCCTGCCTCAGGTGCAGCCACCCGAATGTTTAAATCGCTGTTCGAATTCCTGTCGACGGGGGAGGAGAACAAAGAATGCACGAAGTTTTTCGATGAGCTAGATCACTTTGCTTTTTACCCAGAGTTAAATGGACTTTTAGCGGAGAAAGATGATTCGGCAGATATTCTACAAAAATTACTTGGTTCCGCAGGAATGAATTATGGCCAAAAACCCAAAGGCTTGCTTTCCTTCCATTCTTACACAGATGGAGCGCGAACTCCGTTAGAGGAACATATCGTGGAGGCAGCGGCCTATGCGTCGAATGGCCAAAAAGCCCACTTGCATTTCACCGTCTCTCCAGAACACCGTAGCGGTTTCGAGGAATTAGAGAAGAAACTCGTTTCGAAATGGGAGACCAAAACCGGCATCCAATTCGAGATCACTTTCTCGGTGCAAAAGCCCGCGACTGACACGATTGCAGTGAATCCGGACAATACCCTGTTCCGTGAAGCCGATGGATCATTGCTCTTTAGACCAGCAGGCCACGGAGCTTTATTAGAGAATTTGAATGACTTGAAAGCCGATGTGATCTTCATTAAAAATATTGATAACGTGGTACCGGATGCCTTAAAACAACCGACCATTGAATACAAGAAGGCGCTGGGTGGGTTGCTGTTGTGGATTTTGGAAGGCATAAAACACCTGGACAAGCAATTGCAAGAAAATCCCTCAGAGAATACAATCAATGAGGCACTTCAAGAGATGGCCACCTATTTAGGTTTTGTGCCGTCGGCAGATTTTGCGTCTTTATCACAAGTTGAAAAAATAGCCGTCATCCGCGCCGTTTTAGCCCGTCCTACCCGTGTTTGTGGGGTAGTTAAAAATACGGGCGAGCCAGGTGGAGGTCCATTTTGGTGCCAAGATGCGAAAGGAAATTTCACACTTCAGCTCGTGGAATCTGCTCAAATTGATATGAAGAACGAAGATCAAAAAGCCAAATTCCACCAAGCCTCTCACTTCAATCCGGTAGATTTAGTGTGCGCTACGCGTGGTTTGAACTTATTGAACTACCGAGATATGAATACGGGTTTTATTACAGATAAGACTAAAGATGGGAAAGAATTAAAGGCGATGGAGTTGCCGGGACTTTGGAACGGAGCGATGTCAAATTGGAACACCCTTTTTGTGGAAGTGCCTTTGGAAACATTTAACCCGGTGAAAACGGTGACCGATTTAGTGAGGCCTGCCCACCAAAACGGTTAGGCTATTTTTTGTTTGTAAAAAACTCCCTATTTTTGTCGCCCCTGAGAAAGAGATTTTAAAGGAAGTATATAAATGCTTGATTACAAAAACCTTGCCCGGTTTCCAGGCAAGGTTTTTTATTAGGTACTTCATAGGTAAAAACAGAGTATACATGCCTTTTAATACGTAGTAAACAAAATGATATGGCCTTAGAACAAACGTGGAGGTGGTTTGGACCGAACGATCCCGTAAAATTATCTGACGTACGCCAAGCTGGCGCAACGGGGATAGTAAATGCTTTACACCAAATTCCGAATGGAAAAGTGTGGGAATTGAAGGATATTTTGGAACGCAAAGCCATCATCGAAGCGGCTGGATTGAGCTGGTCCGTGATCGAAAGTATTCCGGTGCACGAGGATATCAAAACGCGTTCAGGGAACTACAAGCAGTACATCGAAAACTACAAAACGTCTTTACGTAATGTAGGCGAGGCGGGCTTAGACCTGGTTTGTTATAATTTTATGCCTATTCTGGACTGGACAAGAACGGATTTGGATTTTCGTTTTCCAGATGGAAGTACAGGATTGCGCTTTGATGCGGCCGAATTTTGTGCCTTTGAATTGTTCTTATTAAAGCGTCCAGGAGCAGAGCAACATTACACAGCCGAGCAAATCGCCAGAGCTCAAAAATGGTTCGATGCATCCACTCAGGCACAACAAGAGAAATTAATCCGCAATATCATCGCCGGTTTACCGGGTTCTGAAGAGAGCTTCACGCTGAAGTCTTTTCAAGAAGCGTTGGATACCTACTCCGAAGTAGGGGAGAAGGAATTGCGCGAGAATTTATATGATTTCATTCGGGAAATTACACCAGCGGCTGAGGAGGCCGGTGTCAATTTATCGATTCACCCGGATGATCCTCCATATCCGATTTTGGGCTTGCCACGTGTGGTGAGTACGGAAAGCGATGCGGTTCAATTATTAAATGCCTATGAAAGCAACGTAAATGGATTGTGTTTCTGCACGGGAAGTTACGGCGTTAGAGAAGACAACGATTTAGTGGGGATGGTAGAGCGCCTGGGTCATCGTATCAATTTCATTCACTTGCGGGCGACTCGCCGTGATCAATTTGGAAATTTCCATGAAGCAGACCATTTAGATGGCGATGTGGATATGTTCGGGGTAATGAAAGGCTTGGTGAATGAGCAGGACAAGCGCATCGCATCAGGTCGTAAAGATTTTCGCTTGCCATTCCGCCCAGATCACGGACACCGGATGTTAGATGATTTGCAAGAAGGAAAGAAGACAAATCCTGGCTACACGGCTATCGGTCGTTTACGCGGTTTAGCGGAATTACGTGGTTTGGAAATGGGTATCCGCGGGTTTTTGAAATAATTTTCATTTTCCCCTTTTTATTTCTATATCTTATTGTTAACTTTGCACCCCCATTAGTGTGGGATAACTCTATCTTATTGAGTTTGACGCGCTTGTAGGGATTAAAAGAATTTTAAATTTTAAACGGTAATTATTCCAAAATGCCAACTATTCAGCAATTAGTGCGCAAGGGACGTGAGCAAATGACTTGGAAATCTAAGTCACCAGCTTTGGATTCTTGTCCACAAAGAAGAGGGGTTTGTACTCG
>CANFWR010000067.1 GCA_947450865.1 Cytophagaceae bacterium | reverse complement strand
TTCCCTGAAACCGAGAAGTCGGAAACAGAGGGCGAAGTTAAATTAGAATTAGCAAAGACACACGCGAATTTAGTCGATGCGATCGCCGCAGGGGCTAGTGAGGGTCTGAAAGTGGGTTTGAATGTGATCGCAATGTTGATCGGGTTTATCGCCTTAATCGCTTTAGTTGATTTAGGTTTAGGACACATCGGCGCCTGGATTAACTATCCAGAATTATCAATGAACACGATTTTAGGAAAAGTATTCTCCGTATTCGCTTTTGCCATGGGTGTTCCAGCACAAGATATTGAAGTGGCGGGTGCCTTGATGGGTAAGAAGATGGTGGTGAATGAGTTCGTTGCCTATTTAGATATGGTGCATCTGAAAGCAACGTTGGATCCGAAAACGATTGCCATTACGAGCTTTGCCTTATGTGGTTTTGCGAACTTTTCATCGGTAGCTATCCAAATTGGTGGTATCGGTGAACTAGCTCCATCTCGTCGTTCCGATTTAGCGAAATTAGGCTTTAAAGCCTTGATCGCAGGTACTTTGGCCTCTTATTTATCAGCAACATTAGCCGGCTTATTATTATAATATGCGCATTGATCCCGAAACCGTCGAGCGAATAAAGCAAACGGCTGCGGTAGCAGACGTGATTGGGGATTATGTAACGATTAAGAAGAAAGGCGCGAACTATTGGGCTTGCTGTCCTTTTCATGGAGAGAAAACTCCTTCTTTCTCTATTTCCCCAGCGAAGGGAATCTACAAATGTTTTGGTTGTGGTAAAGCAGGCGATTCTGTTCGCTTTGTCATGGATATGGAAGGCCTGGGTTATGGTGAGGCTTTACGTCATTTGGCCAAAAAATACGGCATCGACATCCAAGAAGAGGAAATGACAGACGACCAGCTTGTTCGTCAAAACGAGCGCGAAAGTCTTTTAATCATCCTCGAATACGCAAAAGAATTCTTCAAAAAACAATTATACGATACAGACGAAGGGAAATCCATCGCCTTACCTTATTTCAAGGAACGCGGTTTCTCGGATGCCACCCTTCAATCCTTTGACTTAGGTTACAGCCCAGAAGCCTGGGATGCTTTTTTGAAGTCAGCCCTGAAACAGGGTTTTTCTCAAGAAATCATCGAGAAAGCCGGTTTAGTCACCCAAAAGAATGACGAAGGGAAAGTCTATGATCGCTTCCGTAACCGCGTCATTTTCCCGATTCACAATGTCTCGGGTAAGATTATTGCTTTTGGTGCGCGTATTCTGCGAAACGATGCGAAGAATCAGGCAAAATACCTGAACTCTCCAGAAACGGAAGTCTATCACAAGTCAGCCACTTTATACGGTATCTCACAAGCAAAGAATGAGATCCGAACAAAAGACGTTTGTTACTTAGTGGAAGGTTATACCGACGTTATTTCGCTGCATCAAGCGGGAATTAAGAACGTGGTGGCTTCATCAGGAACGTCATTAACCATTGAGCAGATCAAGTTAATTGGTCGCTTTACTCAGCACGTTACCGTTCTATACGATGGAGATTCTGCGGGCATTAAAGCCGCCTTGCGCGGAATGGATCTTATCTTAGAGGAAGGCCTGCAGGTGAATTTAGTCGTTTTCCCGGAAGGAAATGATCCAGATTCCTTTGTGCGTAAGATCGGTTCTGAGGCCTTTATTGACTACATCAAGAAGGAAGCGAAGGATGTGATTTCGTTCCAAGCGAATCTGTTCAAAGAAGAAGCAGGGGACGATCCTTTCAAGAAAGCTGAGATGATTAAAGAAATGGTGCAATCCATTTCAAAAATACCGGATGCGATTCAACGCAGTCTTTTCATTCAAAAGACCGCGGCTATGATGCGGATGGATGAGGACGTGCTTTTAGCGGAATTGAATAAGATTCAGCTGAAAAAGATGAAGGGCGCTAGTTCAGATCCTCAACAAATTTCCGCACAGCAGTATGCGGAGGTGCGTGATTTAATCGAACCCGTTCCTGCGGATCAGCCTTTAGAGGTTCAGAATTTAGCTTATTACCAAGAATTAGAATGTGTGCGCCTTTTAATCAATTATGGGCATTTGGAAATCAATCCAGAAAAAGCTCCAGGTTTAACGGTGGTTCATTATTTGATTGAAGAATTAGAAGGAACTGTTTTTCAAACGCCTTTGTTCGTCCGTATTCTTGATTTATGTAAACAGGAATTTGGGGCTCATCGCGCACCTAAACCCGATTTCTTCTTGCATCACGTTGATGAAGAGATTCAATCTTTCTCGATTAATATTTCTTCTGATAAGCATTCTGTTTCATCCGAATGGAAGGACAAACACGAGATTCGCGTGAATACAGACGAAGAAATGCTAGAGGATTTAGCTTATAAGAATGTATTGCGTCTTCGAAAAGTATACAACGATCAGCATTTACAGGAAATTTTATCAAAGCTTCAATCCTTGAGTGCTGATTCATCTGAAATGAATGAAGTGTTGCTTGAATTCATCCGTTTAAAGGAAATTCAGAAAAATATTTCCCAGGAATTAGGTACAGTTATTGAAAAATAGCCTATTTTTGCGTTAGAATGAAGAAAATACTTGCCATAATGCTATTCTCTGTGCTGCTTTACCAAGCAGGCGGTTTTGCATTGCAGTATTTATCAGAAGGCAACACCGTTTCGATTGATCCGGAAACGGAAGAGACGGTTATCGTTAAAATCCCTATCAATTTACCTTACCAAACAGATTGGGTTTCTTCAGAGGAAGTAGAGGGTTCAGTTCGCCAAGGCGATGAATTCTACGAAATGAAGGAGCGCAAGGTGGAAAATGACACCTTGGTAACGGTCATGGTGAAAGACCGAAACGCTCGTGAAAACTTCTTTGATTTAGCAGAGCAAGTAAACGAACACTTAACTGACGAGCCTGGTTCTACACCAGCTAAATCGAAATTAATCAATACCCTAGTGAAAGAATATTGTGCTCAGTCGTCTGGCTGGGTTCTTTATATTTTGGAATGGCCAGCTTTGATTGAGGCACCCATTCAGGCTATTTTATCCACGAAAGACTTCTCGTCTGATTTTTTCTCGCCACCCCGGCAAGCTTAATTTTTCTTTAATTCCCTTTTTAGCCTAGGTCAAATGCGTCCAAGGACATCGTGTATTATTATAAAATTAAGTAAAATGAAAAATATTATTTTAGCACTCCTATGTGTAGGAGTATTTACGTCTAGTTCTTTTGGTCAAGGTTGTGTTGCGGTTCGTCATATGAGCTGCTCTGTGGGTACAGGTGCAAACTCGAATTCGATGATGCATCCTGGTCAATGGCAAGTTTCTTTAGGTTTCAGAAGTCTACATTCCTACAAACACTATGTAGGGGCAGATTACCAGCCAGCGCGTGAAGCAGCAGGTACAAACGTAATCAATGACCAACAAGGATTTGATTTAGGGGTAACCTATTCGGTAACGGACCGCCTTTCTTTGGCATTTAATCTTCCTTTAAGTTTCAACTACCGCACTTCCCTTTATGAGCATTATGGTAATGCGTTAGCAGGTAATCCGGCTCAAAAGCGTTTTGGGACAATGGCTAACGGCATAGGTGATGCGCGTATTACGGCTTCTTATTGGTTGTTGGATCCCTTAAAGCACATGAAGGGTAATTTATCGGTTGGTGTAGGGATCAAATTACCTACAGGAGATTGGAATGTACAAGATCAATTTCATAGAAGAGCGACGGACGGATCAGATTATACGGTAACAAAAGCAGTCGATCAATCGATTCAATTAGGGGATGGTGGTGTAGGTATTAACTTGGAGATTCAAGGATACCAGCAATTATTTAACCGCACTTCTTTGTATTACAATGGATTCTATATGTCGAATCCTAAAAATGTAAATAGTGCCTCTAACGTTGCGCCAGACAAATCGGTGACGGATGAAATGGTACACTATATGTCGGTGTCAGATCAATATGCAGGTCGATTAGGTTTGAATTATGCTTTGGCCCCTAAAGCAGGTATCGGTGCAACCCTTGGTGCACGTATTGAAGGTATTCCAGCCTATGATTTAATCGGTGATTCAGATGGCTTCCGCCGTCCAGGTTATATTTTCTCAATTGAACCAGGCATCAGCTATTCGACAGCAAAAAATACGTTATTCGTGTCTTTGCCTATAGCCACTCAGCGTAACCGTATTAAGAGCGCAAACGATTGGTTGAATAACAAACACGGGGATGCAGCTTTCGCAGACTATTTTATTTCAGCTACGGTAACACACCGTTTTTAATTAATTATAGATGAAAAAGATATTTATACTACTATTAAGTTTATTAGGTTTCGTTGAATTGAAGGCCCAGATGCCTCATGATGCAATCTACATGAACAAAAAATTAGCCTGCGGTGCCTTGATTTATGGAAATAATTCTTGGACAAATTATTGGGAAAATGGATTAAAACGTGAGAACCTAAATATAGGGAAGTTGACAACTCAATCGGCGACTGCTATGATTGCCTATGGAATTACTAGGGACATCAATGTGATTGCTATGGTGCCTTATGTTAAGACAGAGGCAAGTCAAGGTAATTTAATGGGCCAGCAAGGTTTTCAGGATGCCTCTGTGTTTGTTAAGGCAAAAACGAAGGCTTACCATGGTATTACGGCCCATGGTGTGGTGGGATTCAGTGTCCCTGTGACGAATTATGTACCCGATTTTATGCCCATGTCGATTGGATTAGGAGCTAAAACTCTGCTGGTTCGTGGAATACTTTCTTATGCTTTACCCAAGCATTTATATGTGAATTCTTCGATTGCTTATCAGGCTAGAAGTCAGGTGAAAGCTGATCGTGATGCGTATTTAGCGGGTTCTAAGTTGTACCAAACTAATCAGGTAGCCGTTCCGGATGCCTTTGATGCGGCCCTTCGTTTAGGCTATCTGAAAAAAGATAATCAACTGGAGGTATTTGCTGAACATTTTTCTTGTACAAAAGGGGATGACATTCGTCGGAATGATATGCCTTTCTTGACGAATGACATGACGATGACTACGGTGGGAATGTATGGAAAATACCAACCTAAGTCCATTGGGGTGAATGCGCGCGTTGCCTATGTAGTCGATGGCCAAAATGTGGGTCAAAGTACGACCGTTTCCATTGGTTTATTATACCTTTTTAAAGTCAAATAAGATGAGATATATTTTAAGTTTATGGATACTTCTAGGTTTGGTATCCTGCGATAAATCGGTCTCTGAATCGATTATCGAACCCTATGCGCCAGCTAAAGTCGATGAGACGGCTGGTAGCTGGAAAACATTTATATTAACTAATTCCACGGAAGTGGTAGTGCCGGCCTTAAACTCAGATGCCGCTTATAAGAAAGAAGTGGATTCCTTGAAGTCCATCGAAGTGACGGCTTCTCAAAAAGCAGCGGTACTCTATTGGGGAGCAGGTTCGGTTTTGCGTTGGAATGAAATTGCTAGGGAATTAGCGGCAAGGTATAATATTCCCCCAGCTGCGAACGCGGCCGGTGTTTATCCTGTGCCTGATGCAGCGAATCCTTTGGCAGACCCTAAATTTCCGTTTGCAAATCCACCTTATACAGCTAGAGCTTTAGCCTACCTTAGTGTAGCTCAATACGATGCCTTAGTGAGTGCCTGGAAATATAAATACCAATACAACCGCCCGGCGCCTTCTGTATTGGATCCTTCCATTAAGCCCTTGTTGCCTATTTCCTCTATGCCAGCTTATCCATCTGAAGATGCGGTGGTAGCGCAAGCGAGTTATGTGGTTTTGTTGGCGATGTTCCCAGGCGAAGGTCCTTTTTTGTCAGAAAAATTGGCGGAAGCAAAAAATGCGCCGATTTGGGCAAAAACGAATGTGAATTCGGATGTTACAGCAGGGGCTAATTTAGGTGCTGCGGTAGCAGCAAAAGTTATGGCTAGAGCAAAAACAGATGGTATGAGTGCGGCGAATAACCAAGCAATTGTGCCAGATTTGATTGCCCACGCAAAATCACTTGGATTTACGACCGTTTGGGCGAGTCAAGAATCACCTGTCCGTCCCCCAATGTTGCCAAATTATGGTGCCGTAAAAACATGGAATTTTGACCGCGCAACTTTAGAGTCAATTCGTCCAGCTATTCCTTATTTGCCAGGTTCAGAGGCTTTCAATAAAGATTTAGCGGAATTGCAAACGATTAACAAAACCCAAACAAGGGATCAAGCTGCTATCGCAAATTACTGGGCAGACGGACCTGGTTCGTATACACCACCAGGGCACTGGCATCGCTATGCTTGTGAGGCTGGGGTAGAAGCGAAATACTCTGAAGTTCGAATGGCGCGTATGTTAGCGTATGTAGGAACGGCTTTAATGGACGCTGGTGTAGCCTGTTGGGAAACAAAGTACTTCTATTACAGTCCACGACCTCAACAGTTCGATTTGAAGACCTCTGTTGGGCTGCCTAATTTCCCTAGTTATACCTCTGGGCACTCGACCTTCTCATTCGCTGCTGCGACCGTATTATCCTCCTTATTTCCGGATAGAGCCAATACTTTTATGGCGAATGCGCAACAGGCATCTGATTCTCGTGTCTACGGTTTGATTCACTTCCGAGTGGATTGTTCGATGGGTGGTAAACATGGAAAGGCCATAGGAGCATTTGCTGTTCAAAAAGCGAATGCGGATGGGGCCAATTAATTGACTAAGGTCATTTTTTGATTTATTCTCAATAAATACTATTACACTATGGTAACTATTAGCAAAACACGCCTTCAAGCCCTTGTTACGGCAGCTTGGTTAAACCGCGCGATGATCGCGGTGGTGTATATTTGGTTTGGATTCTTGAAAGTGATAGGGACTTCTCCCGCAGAAGGATTAGTGACTAAGCTTTTTAATATCACCTTAGAGCCCTTCATGGGCATTCAGATGTTCCTGTTGATTTTAGGAATAGGGGAGTGTGCAATCGGAATGTTATGGTTGTCTCCTCGTTTGACTAAAGTTGCTTTCTGGGTGATGATAGCTCATCTTTTTACGACCTTTTTACCGGTTTTATTTCTGGTAGATGATACGTGGCAATCCTTTTTTGCTTTAACCCTGACGGGTCAATACATTATTAAGAATGTGGTGTTGTTATCTGCGGCCTGGTTTGTATATGTATTGAGCCAGGAGTAGGTTCAGTACTTATTCATGCAAAATAAAAAGGCCTCTATTCGTAGAGGCCTTTTTTTAATCGTTTTAGTTTTCAAGCTTATTCACCTGGAGCTAATTTTCTATCCGCGATGTACATTTTTTGAATTTTGCCATTCACGATATTAGCATCAAAGTATCTGTTTACTTTCGTTTCTTTACCATCAACTGTATGTGTAACGGTTCCAGAAGAAGTTACCCATTCGCTCACTTTACCATTTTTGTCTATTGACTTATTGGCTAACGCAAAGTTTAATTTCCACTTAGGGTTCATATTCGTAAAATAGGTAGCCATATAATTTTTATAGTCGTCCCCTGCAGTTAATACATCACCACCCGGTGTATAAATCTTTAAATTTTCACTTGCTTCTAAACTACGTAGCGTAGCTGTGTCCCGATCATTGAGTGCTTGAATCCAATTTTCAAATAGGGCAACGTTGGTTGTGTCTCCTCCGTAAAGGGCCGTTCTTTCAGTTCCGCCAGCCATATCAAACCCAATGGATTGTTTTTCGTCTGAAGAACTTTTTGATGTACAAGCAATAACGGATGCTGATACAGCTAAAATCAATAGTAATTTTTTCATGTAGATAGTTTTTTAAATTAAAGACCTAAGATTTTCTTATTAAACTCCTCATCTGCACCCGTTCCGGCGAAATCATCGAAGACCTTTTCGGTTGCTTTAATGATGTGGCTCGCGATGAACGGCGCACCCTCTGTAGCTCCTTGTACCGGATCTTTGATGCAGCATTCCCATTCTAATACCGCCCATCCGTCATATCCGTATTGGGTTAATTTAGAGAAGATGCTTTTGAAATCGACTTGTCCGTCGCCTAAAGAGCGGAAACGGCCTGCGCGGTTGATCCATGATTGGTAGCCACCGTATACTCCTTGTTTTCCCGTTGGGTTAAACTCGGCGTCTTTTACGTGGAACATCTTGATGCGCTCGTGGTAGAAGTCGATGTATTGTTTGTAGTCCAAAGCCTGTAACACAAAGTGCGACGGATCGTACAATAAGTTCGCACGCTTGTGGCCCTTAACCTCGTCTAAGAACATTTCGAAGGTTACGCCATCGTGTAAATCTTCACCCGGGTGAATCTCATAGCACAAGTCTACACCGCATTCGTCGAAGGTATTTAAGATAGGTAACCAACGGCGACCTAATTCTTTAAAACCTTGCTCTACTAAACCGGCTGGACGTTGTGGCCAAGGATAAACCGTGTGCCACATTAAGGCGCCAGAGAAAGTTGCATGCGCGTTTAAACCTAGGTTTTGAGACGCTTTTGCTGCATATTTTAATTGTTGGATCGCCCATTCGGTGCGGGCTTTTGGATTTCCTTTAACGGAATCCGGAGCGAATGCATCGAAACCAAGGTCGTAGGCTGGGTTAACTGCTACTAATTGACCTTGAAGGTGGGTGGATAATTCGGTGATTTGTAAGCCTTTGGCAGCTAACATTCCTACGATTTCATCGCAATAAGTCTTTGACTCTGCTGCTTTTTGAAGATCAATACAACGTGAATCCCAAGAAGGAATCTGCACCCCTTTGTACCCTAAAGAGGCTACCCAAGTTGTGATACTATCTAAGGAATTAAATGGGGCTTCATCGCCCATAAATTGTGCCAAAAATATCGCTGGCCCTTGAATCGTTTTCATATGTTCTGAAGGTTTAGATTTTTACCCATTTTTGAGAACGCGTCGAATCTAAGATGCGCTCGCAAATTAATAATTCGCGGTATCCGTCAGCAAAAGTAGGGTATTTCGGATTCTCCGGTTGTTTTCCAGCTTCTACCGCTGCATATACTTCTTTGAATAATTGCTTCGACGTATCAGAGAAACCTTCGTTGTGTCCTCCAGGGAAGGTCATTAAGGCTGTTGCTTCTGGGTAGGCCAAAGAAGGATCACGCATTAACACCTGATTCGCTTGATCTCTATTACCAATCCACATTTCGTTAGGCGACTCTGAGTTAAACGCAAAAGTCTTGTTCGACCCCGAAATCTCTAATTTCAATTGGTTCTTACGACCCGCTGAAACTTGGGAAACAGTTACACAACCACGGTTTCCATTGTCAAAACGCAATAAAACGTTTGCGTGGTCTTCTGTGTTGATAGGCACATCTGCATAATCCTCCGGCTGCAACATTTTGCCAGAATAAGTCTCTACCGGCTTCAAAGGCTTCTTACGCACTTTGTGAACCGTGTTGAAATCAGCCATTACTTCGACTGTTTTCAAACCTGTAATGTATTCAATGACGTCTAAAAGGTGAGAACCGATATCGGCGATAGCGCGAGAATCCCCTGATTTGTCCGGCTCTAAACGCCAGTTATAATCCGTATTGTAGAATAACCAATCTTGTAAATAGCTACCGATGATCGAATAGATTTCACCTAAATCGCCTTTCTCACGCATCGTCTTCATTTGACGAACTAAAGGATAGTAGCGAAGGTTGAAGTGAACCGCATTCACTAAGCCAGTTTTAGCCGCTAATTCGACTAATTCCTCTGCTTCGTGTAGGTCTTTTGCCAAAGGCTTCTCACACACCACATGCTTACCGGCTAATAAAGCCGCTTTCGATTGCGAATAGTGTAAGAAGTTAGGTGTACAAATGTGCACACACTGAATGTCATCTTGTTTTAAAAGGTCTTCAAACGTATACCAACGGCCAATGCCTAATTGCTTTGCTTTCGCTTCTGCTAATTCGATGGTCACTTCGCAAAGCGCAGCTACATCAATGTTAGGTAAACGGCGTAATGCCTCGATATGTGCGGGTCCGATAAAACCGGTTCCTACGATTCCAACTTTGATTTTAGTCATGGTTATATTATAGTTCAAATTTTGTCCACTTGTTTGTATTGTCTTGGGATGATCTCACCACATTTTCGATGAAAGCCATTCCCATAATACCTTCGTCGATTCCTGGGAAATCGTACAAAGGATCCTGCGCTTTTCCTTCCCATCTTGCTCTTAGTGCAAAAGCGAAATTGCGGTAGATGTTCGCAAAAGTCTCCACATAACCTTCTGGGTGACCCGCTGGCTGACGTGTATGCGCATTCGCTGCAGGAGATAGCTGGCCTACGGCCGTACGAATAATCCGCGCTCCTTCGTCGCGCGTCCTAAACACCATCGTATTTGGTTCCATTTGGTGCCAAGTTATTCCCGCCTTGCTTCCATAGATACGGAAGTTGAAGTCGTTTTCTTCGCCGTTGCAGATTTGGGAGCAATGTAAAATACCTTTGGCCCCATTATCATAATGGATTAAGATATTGCCATCATCATCTAATAGACGGCCTTCTACGAAGATCGTCAGATCCGCGCAAAGCTCTTTAATATGTAATCCAGTGATGTATTCGATCAAATTCTCGCAGTGCGTTCCGATGTCGCCGATGGCACCTGCCGCACCGCAACGCGCTGGATCTGTTCTCCAAGCGGCTTGCTTTTGGCCAGTTGCTTCTACAAGGTCGATTAACCAACCTTGTGGGTATTCTACGATGATCTTGCGAATTTCGCCTAGTTGACCTGAGTCTACTAAGTGTTTCGCCTCTTTAACCATCGGGTAGGCTGTGTAGTTATGGGTCAAAGCAAAAATCAAGCCTGATTTCTCGATGATTTTCTTTAATTCTTTCGCTTCCGCAAGATTCAAGGTCGCTGGCTTATCGCAAACAACATGGAATCCATTTTCAAGCGCCATTTTAGCCGCAGGGAAGTGGACGTGATTAGGGGTAACGATGGAAACGAAATCCATGCGCTCGCCTTCTGGCAATTCTTTCTCCTTTAAAATCATCTCCTCGTAGGAACCGTAAACGCGGTTTTCTGGAAGATAAAGGGCTTCTCCGGTAGCTTTTGATTTTTCTGCGCTCGAACTAAAAGCGCCGCAAACTAATTCGATTTCTCCGTCTAATTGGGAACCGCGACGGTGAACTGCACCGATGAAAGCCTCTTGACTTCCACCAATCATTCCCATTCTGATTTTCCTACTTTGGCGTGATTTTGCCTGTGTAGCAGAACCTCCTTGAATCATAATTATTATAGATTTAGATATGTTACAAAAATAGAGCAAAATTTGGTTTTCTAGCCTCTAAATCGCTCTTTTTTTGAGATAATTGTAAAAATAATTGCCTCCAGATGCCATTATCCGAAAAACTTTTTGTTTTTTTGTTACGATTTTTCCAATGAAGAATTTAATTTTTTAAAGATTAACCAATCTAAACTTATTAACTAAACCTCAAACAATTATGAATCAAACGGTTAATGCCAATCGATTATTTTTGGCTTCATGTTTTGCCCTCATTACCACTTCCATGGCCTTCGGGATTCGTGCCGGTGTTTTAACTCAATTAGGTGTTAGTTTCCAATTGGACAACGAGCAATTAGGTTACGTAAATCAAATGGCCTTCCTTGGTTTTCCTATCGCGATGATTATCGGAGGACCTTTGTACAATGTCTTAGGACCTAAAAAAATCATTTGGGTTGCGTTCTTCACGCACGTGATTGGTTTGATTATGACGATTTTCTCTGGCGGTTTTTGGACTTTATTATTATCTACCTTCTTCGTAGGATTCGGTAATGGTACGGTTGAAGCTGCTTGTAACCCGATGATTTCGGATATGTTCGAAGGAAAGGACAAAACAAAAATGTTAAACCGTTTCCACATGTGGTTCCCAGGCGGTATCGTTATCGCGACTTTATTGTCACAATTTATGACGGACAACAACATGGGATGGCAATTGCAAATCGCAGCCATTTTAGTTCCAGCGGTTATTTATGCGTATTTATTCTATGGTCAAGCATTCCCAGTAGCGAAAGTAGAGGGTGGTGCTTCGACAGGTGAAAACTTCAAAGCGATGTTATCTCCTATCTACTTGTTTATGTTAGCTTGTATGGCTTTAACAGCAATCTCGGAATTCGGTCCTGAGCAATGGATCGGGCCAATTATGGGTCAAGCGGGCGCAAGTCCAATGATCATTTTAGCTATCGTAACAGGTTTAATGGCAGTAGGACGTTATTTCGCCGGCCCAATTGTTCACAAATTAGATGCAGGTGGCGTGTTATTAGTTTCGGCTATTTTAACTGCTTTAGGGGTGTATTTAATGAGCGGGGCAACGGGTAGTATGGTATACGTTTCAGCGATTATTTTCGCGTTAGGCGTATGCTATTTCTGGCCAACAATGATCGGTTATGTGGCAGAAAACATTCCATTAACGGGTGCTTTTGGTCTTTCGATTATGGGTGGTATGGGTATGTTTGCTACGTCAATCTTCCAACCTATCATCGGTTCTTGGTTAGATGCAAATACAGCTGAGGCAGCGAAAACAATGACGGGTGATGCAGTAGCATTAGCCGCAGGTCAAGCAACAATGGCTCAAATGGTTTTATTCCCATCGATCTTAATCGTGGCTTTCGCAGGTCTTTATTTCTTCGGAAAGAAAGCATCTCACGCTTAGTCTAGAATTTTATTTAATTTAGGGGGCTCGAAAGGCCCCCTTTTTTTATGCGTTACCTGATCTTATTCTCTTTCTTGATATTTGCGTGCAAGCCTAATTGGCGGATTGATCCTGCCAAAGTAAAGGAGGAATTGCAGGCCCAG
>CANFWR010000066.1 GCA_947450865.1 Cytophagaceae bacterium | reverse complement strand
TCGATTATCTCCCGCAATAAAAACCAATTAAAGAAAGACGTCTTCACCTCAAATGAGGATGGCGATGACATCGAAATCATCCGAGCTTCCAGCGATAATGAGGAAGGCCGCATGATCGCTTCGGCGATTTTCGAAGCCGCTCAAAAAGAAAATCTGACTTGGTCTGATTTCGCGATTTTATACCGGACAAACGCCCAATCCCGCTCTTTTGAGGAGGCTTTGCGCCGATTGAACATCAAATACCGCATCATCGGGGGCGTTTCTTTCTACCAACGCAAAGAGATCAAAGACGTGCTCGGGTATTTGCGTTTTACAGTGAACCAAAATGATGAGGAGGCATTCAAGCGCATCATCAACTTGCCTAAGCGCGGGATTGGTGACACCACCATCGCGAAAATCGTGGTGACGGCGGCGGAGAATAATGTACCGGTTTGGGACATTGTTTCAAACATCGGTCAATTCAATGCAGCCCGCGGAAGTGCCGGAATTGAGGCTTTTTCGGATTTGATCAAGTCCTTCAAATTGATGGTGGAGGTCGAACACAAAGATGCGTATGAGGTGGCGAACCACGTGGCGAAAGCGTCGGGTTTGTTGCGCGAATTATATGAAGACAAGACGGTAGAGGGCCTAGCGCGCTACCAAAACTTACAAGAATTACTGAATGCCATCAAGTCCTTCGTGGACAATCCAGAGAACGAGGACAAATCGCTCGCGACGTTTTTGCAATCGGTTTCCTTGTTAACAAACGCAGATGCGGACGAAGATCCGGCGGACCGCGATAAGGTGACTTTGATGACGATTCACTCGGCGAAGGGTCTGGAGTTCAACCGCGTTTTCTTAGTGGGATTAGAAGAGGATTTATTCCCTTCCCAAATGATGTTGCAATCCCAGCAGGACCTTGAGGAGGAACGCCGTTTGTTCTACGTAGCCGTAACGCGGGCAGAGAAGAAATTGCAAATCTCGTATGCGGAATCCCGCTACCAGTTTGGTCGTTTGAAAGCCTGCGAGCCGAGTCGCTTCTTGAATGAATTAGACCCAAACTTTGTGAAGATGGCGAAACCCGCCGGCGCGCGCAAAGAAGTATCTAGTTTCCGCCCGGTTCAAAAGACGGGTTTCACTGCGAAACCAGCTCCATCAGCAGCACAACTGATTCAAAAACCTACGACGAATACGAATTACCAACATGTAGTTTCTGCAAACTTCCAGGCTACAGATGCATTAGCATTAGCAGCCGGTCAAAAAGTCGAACACGCTAAATTCGGTTTCGGCCTCATCAAACGCATTGAAGTCAATGGCGCGGAACGCAAAGCGGTGATAGATTTTGAAAAAGGAGTAGGCGAGAAGACGCTCTTATTGAGCTTCGCGAAACTAATGATTGTAACTTAATTCTGGGAGTCGTCTTGATCAGCTGAAACGCGTTGCGTAACACGCACCTTCTTAATACGGCGTGTATCCACGGATTGAACTTTGAAGGTAAAGTCTTCGAATTCGATTTCCTCTCCAGCACTCGGAATACGACCAAAAAGCTCGATAATCAAACCTGCCAGCGTTTCACTTTCGCCTTTGGCCTTCTCAAAATAGGCGGCCTCGATTTCAAACACGCGGCAAAAATCATTCAACGAAGTCTTTGCTTCGAAGACGTAGATATTATCGCCTATCTTCTTGTAATCGGCTTCTACCTCATCAAACTCGTCGTTGATTTCACCCACGATTTCCTCGATAATATCCTCCATCGTCACAAGCCCTTCGGTCTCGCCGTATTCATTCACGATGATGGCCATGTGCACGCGTTTTTCTTGGAAATCGTAGAGTAAATCATCGATTTTCTTGTTTTCTGGCACGAAGAACGGAGTATGTAAAAGGGGCAACCAGTCGAATTTCTCGTCCTGATCGATGTGCTTCAATAGATCTTTGATGTATAAAATCCCCTCGATCTTATCGATGGTCTCGTTGTATACAGGAACACGCGAATAGCCATTCTTATTAATGAGGTCCATTAATTCGTGGAAATTCATGCTCGTATCGAAGGCCACAATGTCGCGCCTTGCCTGCATCACAGACTTCACGGAGATATTCCCAAAATTCAGGATCCCACGTAAAATATCCTTCTCTCGATCACTCGTGTTCTCATCTGTGGTAATTTCCAAGGCCTGATTCAATTCCTGCGAAGTCAGCGTATACGATTTCTTCTTTACACGTTTCTCGATCAAACCAGAGATGCCTAAAAGGGCTTTGGAAAGGGGAGAAAATACGAAACTCAGGAAGCCTATTAGAGGAGCGGAATAGCGGGCGAAGTTCAGGTTATTCTGTTGCGCCCATACTTTGGGAATCAATTCTCCAAAAAACGTAATGATAAACGTCACTCCAAACAACAAAAACAAGGTCACCAACAAGGTCTCCATGGACTGTTGACCTAGGACCATGGAGGTCAAATAATTCGCCAGGGTAATGAAAATAATATTGACAAAGTTGATGGAAATCAACAAAGTAGCCAGTAATTGTTGGGGTTTATCGAGTAATTGACTCACCTTTTTCTCGCTGTTCACCTCACTTTCGCGAAGGCTGATACGCTGGTCCGCGTTAAGGGAAAAGAAAGCTACCTCCGATCCAGCTAAAACAGCCGAAAGGAACAATAGAGCCACTAAAACGAAGGAAATAAGCGCAACTGAACTCACACTAATGGAAGGCTCCAAGGCGAGTAAAAACAGATTGGGTAAGGGGTCTGGGTCCATATTTGGGTGAACTGATCGATGCAAATTTACAAAAAAGGGAATACGAAATGCGATATCCCCTTTTTTGTAACAAAAATTTAAAACGGTAGATCGTCCCCCTCTTCCATCATCGGAGGAAATGGATCGGTCTTTGAAGCACCCGCTAAAACCGCTTCAGGCTTAGGTCTTTCTGCTGCTGGAGCAGACGCTGGCGACCCTTCGTTGCGGCCCCCGATTAGATTGATCGACGTCGCACGCACTTTATAGCCACGAACGGTTGCGCCATTTTTATCTTGCCATTCTTCGGAACGAATTTTTCCTTCGATATAGACTTGGTTTCCTTTCTTCAAATATTGTTCTGCGATGTTCGCTAGGTTATCCCAAAGCTCTACGCGGTGCCATTCGGTTTGGTCTACTCTTTGTCCGTCCTTTCCAGTATACGACTCCGAGGTCGCAATGTTAATATTTGCCACTTTTACACCGCTAGGTAGGGCGCGAACCTCTGGGTCAGCACCTAAATTTCCTAGTAAAATAACTTTGTTTACTCCAGCCATAATGATTTGTCGTTTAAAGGGTTAGCTCAGCAAGGCTCCTTGCATTGCCTAAAGGTACGTGGGCGAAATGTCTTGTAAAATAGGACAATCTAAATTATCAGTTATTAGGTTCAAAAGCAAAACGGGTTTTCCTTTGCTCTCGAAGTCTGCGGGGCTCATCCAGCCATATCCTTCCGGAATTTCCAACTCAAAATTATCAGGAACTTGAACATACCATGCATCGCATCTAATTTTTCGGTGACTTAAAAGATGCACCGGAGGGGACTTCAGCGCTTGCCGCGAAAAAGGCAACCAATCGCAAGAATCCTCAATCAAGTAAAACTCCCACAATCCCTTCCAAATGCCCTTTTCTGTCCGTTCTCGCACTAAAAGCTGGCCATTTTGCTCGATGACCAGGTAATTCATTTCTATCTCTTTGACCTTGGTTTTCTTGGTTTTGATGGGAAATTCAGCCACTCTTTTGGTCGTATTTGACTGACAAAAAATAGCGACGGGACACACCGAGCAATCTGGCGCCGGCGTACATTGCAAAGCCCCAAACTCCATGATGGCCTGATTAAAGGTCGCTGGATCTTGCGTTGGAATCAATGATTGGGCTAGTGAAGTAAAAACCCCACGCGCCGAAGAAGACGCGATATCTGTTTCTACTGCGAATACGCGAGACAAAACCCGGTATACATTGCCGTCTACTACGGCTTTGGCCTCATCAAAAGCAAAAGAAGCAATCGCCGCGGCGGTATAGGGACCTACACCCGGAAGCAAAATGATCTCATCGTAAGTTTGTGGGAACGAACCCTTAAAATCCCGCATGACCATTTGGGCTGCTTTTTGGAGATTCCGAGCCCGGGAATAATAGCCTAAGCCTTGCCACAAACGTAAAAGAGAGGCTTCTGGAGCCTCGGCTAAATCGCGCACGGTGGGGAAAGCGGTGATTAATCGTTCAAAATAGGGCAAGCCCTGCGCCACTCGCGTCTGTTGCAAAATGATTTCCGACAGCCAAATCGCATACGGATCCCTCGTTTGGCGCCAAGGCAGCTCGCGCTGGTGTTCCGCGTACCAAGCCATAATAGTGGCCGAAAAAGGATGTAAAGGGCTTTTTTGCATGGATGAAATCAAATTTACGAAAAAAATCACCCCTAATTCGAAAGAATTTTTAGAGAATTGAGAGAAAAACGTTACTTTTGTGTCCCTTTTACGGAAGGGAAATTGTAATTACCTAAGAATCATCATTTAATAAATTAACAAACGTGACTAAGGCAGATGTAATTGCTGAGATTGCCAGCAAAACAGGGATTGATAAGAAAGATGTATCGGAAACGTTAGAGTCATTTTTCGAAGTAGTTAAAAACAACCTAGCAAACCAAGAGAATATTTATGTTCGTGGTTTTGGTAGCTTCATCAACAAAAAACGCGCGCAGAAGATCGCTCGCAATATTTCAAAGAATACGGCGATCACGATCGATGCACATTATGTGCCTAGCTTTAAGCCTGCGAAAGTGTTTGTTGAGCAAGTAAAAACAAGTACTGACCCCACTAAATAGGCTTTCGAGCTGAAAAGGGTCTAGAAAAATGAAAAAAAACCTTTTGATCATTCTTCTGGTAGGCCTAGGGATAACTGCCCTATTGTTTCAATTGCCGAAAGGTAATGTGGCGGGAAAGACACAAAATACTCCTTCGGGGGGCGCTAACCGAGACGCGGGAAGCGAAAAGACAGAAAAAGTCGCAGAGAAAGAAGAGCACGCTGCTCCTTTGACTCCGGCGCAGCTAAAAGAGATTTCTGCATTGAAATCCGCTTTTGCAGCGGCTAAGACAGACGCTTCTCAGGTGAAAGCCTTAGAGAATCTGATGCGTGCTTTCATGAATGCGAGTCATTATGATTCTGCTGCGGTTTTTGCAGCGAATTATGCGGATCAGCATCCCAGTTTGACGAACGTTTTGCGTGCCGGTCAGCTGTATTTTGAAGCACAAACGTATGCTTTGAATGCACAGAAGGGCGGTAAAATGGGCGAAAAAGCAAGAATGTACTTCTCGAAGGCTTTGGCCATCGACCCGAACAACTTGCTGGTAAAATCGAACATGGCGATGACTTACGTAGATACACCCACTCCGATGAAGGGCATTACGCTGCTTCGCGAAGTGATTGAACAAGAGCCCACGTTTGTGCCAGCGCTGTTTAATTTAGGGATATTATCGATTAAATCGAATCAGTTTGGCAAAGGCCAAGAACGATTCACCCAGATATTGAAGCTGGAGCCGAATAACCACAAAGCCGCGTTAAATCTCGGTTTTTGTTTAGCCCAGTTAGATAAAAAAGAAGAGGCTCAGAAGGTTCTGAAGCGTGTTTTAGAGCAATCTAAAGATGCAGAAGAGCAGAAGGCCGCGAAAGAGTTGCTTGCAGAAATGCAGGAGCATTGAGGTTGAAAGTCAATCTCGTAAAGTATTTAACACATTAATTCTTAACATTATGCCTTGCGGTAAAAAAAGAAAACGTCACAAGATCTCTACTCACAAAAGAAAGAAGCGTCTTCGCAAGAATCGTCACAAGAAGAAATAGTCTTCATAAATCCATTTTCCCTTTTGGAATTTGTATTTAGGTAACCCAGGAACAGGCATTTTTCGGAATGGCCTGTTTTTGGTGTTTAATTTCCTGTATATTTAGACTATATAGGCCAAAAGGCCTTGTACCCTTCTTCTCGACATAAATTGTGAGCAATGAATTAATCATTAATTCGACTCCCAAGGGGGATCGGATCGCCCTTTTGCACGACAAAAGGATAGTAGAATACCATATTGAACAGTCTGAACCTCAGTTTTCTGTAGGGGATATTTACCTCGGAACGGTTAAAAAACTAGTTTCAGGACTGAACGCCGCTTTTATCGACATCGGTTATGAAAAAGATGCATTCTTGCATTACCATGACCTAGGCCCTAATTTGCCTACCCTGCAGAAGTTTACGCGGGAGGTGATGACGAAAAAAAACAAAGTTGTCCGTTTAGAGAATTTCAAACTTGAGCCCGAAATTGATAAATTAGGGAAGATCGAGAAAGCCGTTCAAAAAGGACATTTAGCTTTAGTTCAAGTCGTTAAGGAGCCTATTTCCACTAAAGGCCCTCGTTTATCTTGCGATATTTCCATCGCAGGTCGTTTCCTTGTTTTAGTTCCTTTTGCTAACGGTGTGAACATCTCGAAAAAGATCACGTCGAAGGCGGAACGCAATCGCTTGCAAAAGCTGATGACCTCGATTAAGCCGAAGAATTACGGCGTGATCGTGCGTACGGTGGCGGAAGGCAAAGCGGTGGAAGAAATGGAGCGCGACCTAAAAGATTCCATTGCGAAATGGGAGGAAGGTTTAGTGAAATTAGTGGATGCCAAAGCTGGAGACCGCATTATTGGAGAAATGAGCCGCGCAACTTCGATGTTACGTGACTTGTTGAACAATGATTTTGATAATGTCATCGTTGATACACCAGAATTGTACAATGAGGCAAAAGGCTATGTACACAATGTGGCTCCTGAAAAGGAGAAGATTGTTAAGTTGCACCAAAGCAAAACCAAGTTATTCGAGCAATTAGGCATTGAGAAGCAATTGAAAATGCTTTTTGGCCGTTCGGTTTCTTTGCCTGGTGGAGGTTATTTAATCGTGGAACACACGGAAGCATTGCACGTGATAGACGTGAATTCGGGAAATAAGTCGAATTCAGAAGAAGATCAGGAGGCAACAGCTTTAAGTGTGAACCGAGAAGCTGCGAAAGAAGTAGCTCGCCAATTGCGTTTACGCGATATGGGCGGTATTATCGTGATCGACTTCATCGATATGAAGAAGGCGGATAACCGCAAGTTAATTCAGGACATCATGCGCGATGAAATGCGTGGAGATCGTTCGAAGTACACCATTTTGCCGTTAACGAAGTTTGGCTTGATGCAAATCACCCGCCAGCGTGTTCGTCCTGAGATGAATGTAGCGACGCACGAAACGTGCCCTAGCTGCGGAGGAACAGGAAGTATCACGGCGAGTATCGCGGTATCTGACATTGTCGAACAGCATTTGGAACATTTAGTGACGAAGCAAAACGAGAAGAAATTGACCATTTTGGTACACCCTTTCTTGAGTGCTTATTTCACGAAAGGTTTCCCTTCTATTCGCATGAACTGGTTCTTGAAGTACAAGACCTGGATTACGATCATGGAAGATTCCTCATTTGGCATTACAGAATTTAAATTCTTAAACCAAAATGGAGATCAAATTGAGATATCATCTTAGTATTGTAGCCTTATTTTTCGGCCTTCTTCTACCCGCTTTCAACTCGAATGCACAATGGTGGAAGAAGGCGGATGAGGCAGAGAAAGAGCGTTCTAAAGGGATGCTTTTGCTCACCACCGAAGTTCAGACGGAGGCCACCGTGGCCATCAACCAGATGTATAACTTCCATTTCCCGGAAGCTGAACGTGAATTCAATTATTTAAAGATCAAATACCCCCAGCACCCGCTGCCTGATTTTCTATTAGGCCTGATGCAATGGTGGAAAATCGTGCCTAACACGAAGAATGAAGTCTATGACGATCGTTTGATTGAATATATGGACCAAAGTATCGAAAAGGCCGAAAAGATCTACGACGAAACCGAAAACCCAGAAGCCGCCTTCTTCATGGCCGCCGCCTACGCCTTCAAAGGCCGCCTGCACGCAGAACGCAAGCACTGGACACGCGCGACTTTGGCCGCTAAAAACGCCCTCAAATACCTCGAATATTCCCGCAACTTCGCTGATTTCAGCCCAGAATTGATGTTCGGCGATGGCCTGTATAACTACTATTACTTCTTCATTAAGCAGAACTTTCCCCTTTTGCGCCCCGTCCTATGGCTTTTCCCTAAGGCAGATAAATCACAAGGAATTGCTCAATTAGAGAAGGTCAGCTATCAAGCGTTCTACACTCGAACCGAAGCCCGCTATTTCCTTATGCAGATTTACGGCATCGAAAACATGAACGAGAAGGCTTACGGAATGGCCAAATACACCTCCGAAACCTTCCCTGACAATCCCTATTTCCACCGTGCCTACGCCCGTTCGGCCTATATGAACGGAAATATTCAGGAAGCCACCTCACTTTGTAAAGAAATCTTGCGCCGCATCGAACAGCACCAAATAGGCTACGAAGGAACCTCAGGTCGCTATGCCAGCTATATTTTAGGCTATTATGCCTTGTATGTGAACCGCGATCACGCGGATGCGATGCGTTATTTCAAGCAGTGTATGGCCTTCACGAAGGAGACAGACGCTACCGATTCTGGTTATTATTGGGCATCGGTCTTAGGATTAGCCCGCATTTCCTACCAACAGCAACATTACGACGAAGCCGTAGACTTCTGCAAAGAAGTGCTAGAGCACGCCGAAAAAAAATCGCCTCAACACACCGAGGCAAAGAAATTGCTTTCAGAATCCAAGAAAGCCAGACGCAAAAAACGATAATATGAAAGCAGCCATCATCAAACAGTATTTTCCCTCCATCACGGAACAGCAATTAGCCCAATTCGAGCAATTGTTCCCCTTGTACGCGGAGTGGAATGAGAAGATCAATGTCATTTCCCGCAAAGACATTGATAATTTGATGCTGCACCACGTATTACACTCCTTAGCGATTGCCAAATTTGTCGATTTCAAACCAGGCACCGAAATCTTGGACGTAGGCACCGGCGGCGGCTTCCCCGGCATCCCTTTGGCCATCCTATTCCCGGAAGTAAACTTCCATTTAGTGGATAGCATCGGCAAGAAGATCAAAGTCGTTCAAGGCGTTGCAGAAGCCCTAGGCTTGAAAAATGTCCAAGCCACCCACGGTCGTGCCGAAGATGTGGACGGCGAGTTTGAATTCGTCGTTTCTCGTGCGGTCACCCGTCTATTGCCTTTCTTCGGATGGGTGAAGAATAAGATTAGCTTAAACAGCTACCATGATGTGAAGAATGGCCTTCTTTGCCTTAAAGGAGGAGATTTACAGGAGGAATTACAGGAATTTGGAAGAAAGCACAAGGTCTATCATCTTTCCAAAAGCTTTAAGGAGGATTTCTTCGAGACGAAGAAGTTAGTGCATGTGGCGCTCTAGTCGCCCTGCGGGCTTAGTCGGCGCTTTGCGCCTTAGTCACGACTGCGTCGTTTGCTCGCCCTGCGGGCTTAGTCACGACTGCGTCGCTCAGTCCGTAGGGAATAAGTCCGATATAGCCCTGAGGTGCTCCAATGTCACAAATGGGTTGAAATACTTTCAATGTACTAAATGACATTTTCGCGTATTGACACATTCTGTCAATACCTGAAAAGTCGCCTGAGTGCCTCGAAGTTTATTTCACACCTTATTGGGTTTGGGGCTCGTAGAGGCACAATTACTATAATTCGCCGCAGGCGATTCCAACTTTATGCTTTATTCTTTTTGCTTTGGCAAAGCCGCTCCGCGGCTACGACTGCTGCGCAGCAGCTTTAAATAAATCCTTTAACGGTTTAATCTGTCTACGTGAGATAGTCACCAAGTGTTGGTTGATTAATCGAATACTTTTGTTAATATTAAAATCAATTGCCTGAATCGCATTCATGTTTACGATGGCCGATTTAGAAGGACGGATGAAACCGTTTTCTAATAGATAAGGCTCGAAGTATTTTAGTGTGCGACAAGATATAATCTTAGACCCATCTTGCATGTGAAACTTCGAATAGTTTCCTTCACCTTCTATACGAAGAATGTCTTTAATGCAAATGGTTTGATCGCCTAATACCAGCGTGCAGCTTTGTTCTTTTCTAATGGTTACTGTCATAATTTGGAACAGATGGTGAGACAAAACTACGCCTAGAGAGGCCTGTTTTGAATAATAATTAGGTTATTTGCGTTATTGACTATTATTGGCTCTATTTAGCTTATTTACCGGTTGATAAATGATAGATTACATATATTATTTCGTTATAACACTTTATTAAGTCGCCTATTATGTCATCTAAAACTAATCTTTCACGTAGTATTCGGGGCAGTGGTAACGAGAATTTTGCTTATTTTTGGGGATTAACTAAACACTATGAAAACAAGACGATTTGGCCGGACGAACTGGCAAGTGAGTGAAGTGGGGTATGGCATGTGGGGATTAGCCGGTTGGACCGGATCTGATATTGAGGAAGTCAATAAATCATTGGACCGTTCGGTTGAACTAGGTTGTAATTTTTTTGACACGGCTTGGGGATACGCGGAAGGTAAGAGCGAGGAAATCTTGGGAGGTCTTTTGAGACGTCATAAAGAAACTACCTTATATGCTGCGACTAAGATTCCGCCCAAAAACTTTACGTGGCCATCGAAGTCTCATTTTAAAATAGAGGACTGCTTTCCGGCAGCACACATCGTAGAATACACGGAGAAAAGTTTGCGCAATCTGAAGGTGGAGCAAATTGATTTGCAG
The DNA here is from genome assembly GCA_947450865.1 of Cytophagaceae bacterium. Taxonomy (GTDB): domain Bacteria; phylum Bacteroidota; class Bacteroidia; order Cytophagales; family Spirosomataceae; genus Aquirufa. The sequence goes on along the minus strand of CANFWR010000066.1, from coordinate 2,060 downwards.
CAGTTCCATGTGTGGGAAGATGCGTGGGCGGATCGCGATGAGTGGAAAATGGCGGTGGAGAAATTGACGAAAGAAGGAAAGGTGGCTCATTGGGGTGTTTCGGTGAACCGTTGGGAGCCAAACAACTGCTTGCAGACCTTGGAAACCGGATTGATTTCTTCGGTGCAGGTGATTTACAATATTTTTGACCAAAACCCAGAAGACCAACTATTCCCCCTTTGTAAGAAATTAGACGTGGGTGTAATTGCGCGCGTTCCTTTTGATGAAGGAAGTTTGACAGGTTTGATGACCTATGAAACGACCTTCCCGGCGAATGATTGGCGTTCGACCTATTTCGTTCCAGAGAATTTAATTTCGAGTGTGGATCACGCGAATGCGTTGAAACCGTTGGTTCCAGAAGGAATGGATTTGCCTGAAATGGCCTTGCGTTTCATCCTGTCGAATCCGGATGTGGGCACGATCATTCCAGGTATGCGTAAAATCAAGCACGTAGAAAGTAATACTGCCACTTCAGATGGCAATGGTTTATCAACAGAATTAGTAGAGGAGTTACGCGCGCACCGTTGGGAGCGTCAGCCTACTTCTTGGTCGCAGTAAAGAGTTCTTTTAAGGCGGCCTCTTCTCGGAATCCCGATGTTTTAGTGATCAACTCCCCTTTGGAGAAGACGATGAAACTCGGGATTTCGTCTATTCCGTAGGCTTGCATGATGGCCTGATTGCCGTCTGCTTCGACCTTTAATACGGTAACTTTACCTTTGAATTCTTCAGCTAGTTTATCGACGATGGGCATCATTTTAAGGCAAGGTGCACACCATTTGGCATAAAAATCGACCACAACAGCTTCTGAAGAAGCGATTTCTTTTTTGAAGTCTCCCAAATTCCAAGCCGCATCATGCTTCACATCGGGTACTCCCTCTAATGGTTTTAGACGAGTCGTCCATTTTAAATAGCCCCCTTTCATTTCGGTCACTTGAAAACCAGCCGCGCGCATTTGCTCTGCTGCTTGGGCAGAACGTCCGCCGGAAAGGCAGTAGATAAGAACCGGTTTATCTTTCGAAAGTTGCGCGACTTTGGCGCTGAAATCTGGGGAACGAAAGTCGATGTTCATCGCCTTTGGCAAATGTCCTCCTCCAAATTCCCCCGTCGTCCGCACGTCCAGCAAATAAGCGTTAGGCGTCTGCTGAATCTTCTTTTCAAAGGTATCTACGTCCAAAACTTGAGCGAACGTGTTGAGGCTCAGTAGGGATACGAAAGCTATCGCAAGGCATGTCGAAATACTTTTTATCATCTCTTAATACGGAATTAGGCAAAAAAGCGTTATTTTGCAGGGCAATTTATGCAATAATTAGTAATTCAGTTAATCACAATAAATATTATACGATGAGTGCAATACAGTATGTACACGCAAGACAAATTTTAGATTCACGCGGAAATCCAACGATCGAGGTAGATATCAAGACCGAAGACGGTGCTTTTGGACGTGCAGCAGTTCCATCTGGAGCTTCTACAGGTATCCACGAGGCAGTTGAACTTCGTGACGAAGACAAATCAGTTTACGTAGGAAAAGGTGTTTTAAAAGCAGTTGAGAACGTAAATACGGCGATTGCTGAAGAACTTTGGGGTTTAGAAGTGTCTGAGCAAAACATGATCGATAACATCATGATCGAATTAGACGGAACTCCTAACAAAAGCAAATTAGGCGCAAACGCGATCCTAGGTGTTTCGATGGCAGTTGCGAAAGCAGCAGCTCAAGAAGCAGGTTTATCTTTATACCGTTACATCGGTGGCGTTAACGCAAACACGTTACCAGTTCCGATGATGAACATCTTAAACGGTGGTTCTCACGCGGACAACTCGATTGACTTCCAAGAATTCATGGTAATGCCAGCGAAAGCGGAGTCATTCTCTCACGCTTTACGTATGGGTACGGAGGTTTTCCACGCATTGAAAGGTGTGTTGAAGTCCAAAGGATATTCTACTAACGTAGGTGATGAAGGTGGTTTTGCACCAAACATCAAGTCGAACGAAGAAGCAATCGAAATCGTATTGCAATCGATCGA
>CANFWR010000065.1 GCA_947450865.1 Cytophagaceae bacterium | reverse complement strand
GCGGCGATTAACCAGCGGGTTTGGGAATAAGAAATGTCTAATTTCTCCGTCTCCGGATTAAAATCGGCTGCCTTTTCGTTGTCTTCAAATCGATACCGATTTCCCTTCGCCACTGCGAATCGACCACCCCAACCCCCAAAAGATGGGTTGTTCAAGTTATTCAATCCTACATCTACTAGGTGCAAAAACGCCGGAGAATCTCCCTCTGAAATAAAGTCATAGGGAAGGAAGGATCCCCATTGGGCATTCTTCAATTTAGCAGGATCGCCGTGAATGTGCTCGTCGTCGCCGGGTTGCTTTTGGCCATCTCCATAGGCATAATACATCTTCAATAAAGCGCCATGATTTTGAATTATTTTAGGACCCATATAGGTTCCCTCGAAATAGGGTTGGGTTGCCTTTGGCATCACGCGCTTCCACGGATACGCAAAACTGGCAAACTGCTGCGCATTATAAAACACGCGAATCTGCGGCCAATGTCCAGTGATGTAATTTTTCAGCGTTGCATCCTGATCCATCACGGTGTAGATGATGGCTTTTCGAGAGATTTTATTTTTCAATGCGTCCCAGCCCGGCTTTCCAGCAAACTGCTCTTCGATTGATTTCAAAGCTCTAGCAATCGTATTCGTTCCACCCCAAGCTTGCAAATAAATGGGCTCCGGATTATTGTCTAACAATTTCGCTTTGATCCATTCTGAACCCTGTGTCACCTGCTCCATTTCTCCCTCGAAATCGATGTTTCCTACTTTCACTAAACTATTTAAAAAGGCCGGGGCCGGGTAGTTTTTATCGTGCAAAATCAAGTTCGGATGTACTTGTGCATAGGCCTTCAATAAATCCTGAATCCAGTTAACGCCTGGCCAGCGCAAATCCGTTTTCGCGCCATACATCTTGCGCGTCATCTCCATTTCGGAGGTGAATTTCGTCCCTTTCCCGTCGCCCTTATAATGCCACATCGAACTCGAATAAACCAAACCCTCCAGCTGGTATTCATTCGAATATAACAGCATCCGGATGAACGTGTCCACATCATCGATTTCGCCGTCCGTCGTAACAATGGTACGAGGCTTAGCGAAAAGTGGCGCGCTCAGCAGGAGCAGGAATAAGATTTTTTTCATGTTAGGAGATATGGATGTCAAAGCCTTGCAATAAACCCGCTAAACCATCATTCGAAAACTTAGCTTTCTTGATCTGATTAATGCTGGGATGAATGACAAAATTAAACGCGCTGCGGAAGTCCGCTTTGCTCACATTGGTCTGGTCAAAAAGCGCCCCAGCTAGATCGCAATCATCGAAAATGGCTTCTGAAAAATCTGCCTCTGTGAAGTCCACTTCGTGTAAAGAACAGCCCGCGAACTTAGTCTTTTTCCCCTTGATTTGATAGAAAGAGGAAAGGTTTAAAACACAGGTATCGAAGCTCACTTCGAACAAAAAAGGATTGCAAGCTTCGAAGCGAAGGCCTTGCATTTTGCAGTCTTTGAAATGAACTTTTTGGAGCGACGCGCCGCTGAGTTTAATCAGACTTAGATTACACGATTCGAACGTGCAGTCAATGAACTGGAATTGTTGAAAATCAGCCGACTCGAACAGGCAGTTCTTGAAAACGCAATGTTCGTATTCGCCGATGGCAAGTGTGCTTTCTTTCTCGAATTTTTGGTCTACGATATAAGGCTTCTCCATGCCGCAAATTACCATTTTTTCCCTATTTTGCTTCTCCTTAATCTTCACTATGAAAAAACTTATCCTCTTCCTCGCACTCAGCACTACCCTTTTCGCCCAAGAAAAAATTGATTTAGGTACCCTGAAAGGGGGCGGCTATCAAGTTTTGATGCCGGCTAAATGGAACAAAAAACTCGTGATGTATGCCCACGGTTACCAGTTTATGGGAACCCCAGCGGCGAGTGCAAACGCGGGATTGGATAAGCGTTTGCAAGTGATTTTGGATCGTGGTTTTGCCGTTGCGGCCTCGGATTATCCCATTCAAGGATTTGCTTTACCGGAGGGCGTGGATGCGACCGAAGAATTACGCCAAGCTTTTGTGAAAAAGATGGGCCAGCCGGACTCGACCTTTATGATGGGGCACTCAATGGGGGGCGGAATTACCTTCGCGACTTTGGAGAATTTTGGCCAATACTATAACGGCGGATTACCCTTATGTCCACTTTCTTCTCGCCCGTATTTACAGTGCAGAAAAGAGTACGATATGTACGCGACAATGAACGGTTTGTTTCCGGGAATCGTGCCCTCTTTAAAGGACATATTTGATGTAAATAGCTCCGTAGGTTTTGTGTCTTTTGCCACCGCAGGACAACGCATGGGGGAGATCAAAAAGGCCTTATTGCAGAAAGATTCCGTGTTAGCCGTGGCCTTTGCGAAGCGTTTTGACCTAAAATTTGATGACCTTCCTGGTGCCTTATTTTTTAACCAAAACGTATTACGCGACATCGCCCTCAAGCTAAAAGGCAACCCTTTTGACAACACGGAAACGCTTTATACGGGCTTTCCAGATAACTTGAAAGTAAACGCAGTAGCGGAACGCTTACCTGCCACGAAGGATCAGGCAGAGCTCTTTGCGCGCTACGATCGCACGGGAAAAATTGACAAGCCTGTCCTATTAATGCACACGATTTACGACCAATTAATTCCGGTTTCCTATGCCGTGACGAATATCGAAAATATGATTCACGCTCAGGGTCGAGACCAATACTTTGCCGTTAAATACACGAACGGGCAGGCCCATTGTCAGTTCACGGATGCACAGACGGCGAAAGCATTCGATGTGATGCGTGCTTTTGTGAAGACGGGAAAGAAGCCGGCGATGGAGTTTTTGCCTTAATTACATCAAAGGAATATTTTCAGGTCGGTCTTTCAAAGTTCCGGTAACTAATGCTTCCAATTCATCCCAAATGCCTAGCTCTAAGCTCGCCGCAGGTTTTCTCGCTGCTTTGATTTCGGCTAAAAGAGCAGATGATTTGGCCGGATCTTTTTGGCCTAAATAATCAATGACCTTAGGAGCAATAGTAGAGAATGAATTCACTAATGGTTGAATAGACGAGATCTTTTTAGCCTCTTCTGCTGCCTTTAATATCGACAGCAAACGACTCGTAATTTGCTTCGAATCCCCATTTTTTAAGAATTCTTTTACTTGTAGTCTAAACGCAAAGGCCTCTTTCGAGTCTGGGCGCAACACATCGCGTAAGTTGCGGTAGGTTTTATCGCGTTGTTCTGTGGGGATAGTCATATCACCCATTAAACGCTTGTACCCTTTGATAGGCGTTAAAAGATTTAAGAAGGATTCCGTGTTTGGAAAAGAAGCTTGCACTGCTTTTTTTGAATCATTCAAGTGTAAACCTGTTTTCTCTAGGTAGGTTTCAGCCGCATAAAGTCGGGTATAAAATTCATCAATATCCACAGTCTCTGGATTCGTCCATAAACGTTCCGCAATGGCGAATGTTCTAGGCCAAACCCGTCCCTCAAAAACCTCTCCATCTACCACTTCCGACCACATAGCCGCCTCTCCACCTTTCCATGGACTTGTTTGAGTGAAGTCTTTATTCATCAAGTGGAAATAAGCCGGCATAAAATGATCCAAATAAAAACCTCTTGAATCAATGGCCGGATTACCTTGTTTCACAATCGCGTCTAACGAAAGTCCGGGTCCCATCATACTTGGTTTCCAAACTTGGACGGTTATGTCGGCTGGAGTTTTGGCATTAAAAGCTTCCTCCCATACCACGGATTTATATCCCTCTTTTTTTACTACCGCATCGAAACGTTGCAAGAAATAGTCTTGTAATTCGTGCACATTGGCAATCTTTTTTTCCGCCATAAAAGCCACAATCTCTGGGTTGTTTTTCCACGCAACGCCATTACTCTCATCCAAACCCAAATGGAAATATGCGAAAGGAAAAATGCTTTTCATTTCTGACACTAATCCGGCTAAAAACGTATAAGTATTCTCTTTCGTGGGATCAATCGTAGGAGTGGGAGCGGTGTTCATCATTTGCATAATGGCCATCATATTCATGGGCTTTGCTCCAGCCTCTATTTTGAATCTCGGCCCCGGTTTGTATTCCTTTTTCTCACTAGCTAGTTCTGGATAGCCTGCAAAGAAACTTTGGCTGTGGCCCGGAAGATCGAATTCTGGGTATACGTCGATTCCTCTATCTGCGCAATAGGCTACGAGTTCCTTCATTTGGGCTTGCGTGAAATACTGGCCATTGGAACCTAATTCGTGTAATTTGGGGTATTTTTTTGACTCGATTCGAAAGCCTTCGTCATCCGTTAGGTGCAAGTGCAAAATGTTTAATTTTGCCGCTGCCATGGCGTCTACGTTTCTTTTTACGACGTCCAAAGGAATAAAGTGCCGCGCCACATCAATCATTAAGCCGCGCCATTCAAATCGTGGTTCATCTACAATAGTTACATAAGGAATCGACTTATTTTCGACTAATTGAGTGAGTGTTTCTAGCCCCTCCATCACTCCTCTGACACTTCCTGCACTTAATTTCGCGCCTTTTGCATCCACAGCTAATGAGTAAGCTTCTTTTTTCAAATCTGACTTCAATTGCACTTGAATGGCTAATTTTTTAGCGCCCGCGGGCAAAGTAGTTAAAGAAGCGATGCGTTTTTCTGCTCTTTTTGCCGCTTTTATAATCAGGGGATCAGTAGAACCCGTAACCGAAATGGAGGAAGATATAAGGGAATATTTCCCGTTATTTAGTTGTACCGTTTGCGGTTTAGGCATCAAAGATTGCGCCGAAACTTGAAGTGATAAGGAAATTCCTAGCCACAGAAAGGCAATATTTTTCATTTTTAAAGGTTTAGAAAAGCAAATTAATCAAAATTATTAAGACCGATAAATTGACTGATTAAACGGTAAGATTTTCGTATTTTTGCGCCATGAACAAAACCCTTCTTCTCTTACTTTTGAGCGTCTCTTTATTCGCCCAAAAATCGTTCAAGATAGCCTCTCCTTCTGATCAAATTTCGATTCAAGTGTCCCAGGGCGCTGATAGAGCTTTAAAATACCAGGTTTTTTATAAAGCCAAAGAAGTAATCGCAGCCTCTGACTTAGGTCTAACCCTGAAGAAGCCCGCTTTGGAATTACGTAAATTCCAAATCCTTGGCGTGGATTCCACCGTCGTGGATGGCACCTGGAAACCAGTGTGGGGCGAGGTAAAGGAGATCAGAAATAATTACAAAGAATTGACCCTGCATTTGAAGGAATCTGGGGTCTTGATGGACGTGATTTTCCGTGTCTTTGACGATGGAATCGGCTTCCGATATTTCTTCCCTTCGCAGGACAATTTCAACCATTTTATCGTCGATAATGAGTGGTCTTCCTTCACGATGACGGGCGACCACAATGCCTTCTGGATTCCGGGAGATTACGATACGAATGAGTATACCTATCAAAGAACTAAAATCTCCGAAATCGATGCCCTAGCCGCAGCAGCTAAGGAAAAAGACATCGCGGTGACGTCTTTGATGGGCAAAAACTTTGTCCAAACGCCTTTAATGTTAAAGTCCACGGACGGCATTTATTTGAATGTGCACGAGGCGGCTTTGGTTAATTACCCGGCGATGCATTTGAAACTGGAGGGATTGGAATTTACATCGGCTTTAGTGCCGGATGCGGTAGGAAATAAGGCCTACGCACAGACGCCATTTAATACCCCGTGGAGAACGTTGGTGATCTCGAATAAGGCGGAACAGATTTTAGCGTCTAAATTAATTTTGAACCTAAACGAGCCTTCGAAAATCAAGGATTCAACCTGGATCAAACCCCAAAAATTCATGGGCATGTGGTGGGAAATGCACGTGGGCAAAGCGAACTGGCCTTTGGCAGGTGGTAAACACGGGGCAAACACGGAAAACGTGAAACGCTACATCGACTTTGCGGGCAAGCACGGATTCGACGGTGTCTTAGTGGAAGGCTGGAACACGGGCTGGGAAGATTGGTTCGGAAATTGGAAAGAAGAGGTGTTCGATTTCGTGACGCCATATCCTGACTACCAAATCGACACTCTCACAAAATATGCCGCATTGAAAGGTTTGAAGTTGATTATGCACCACGAAACCTCGAGTTCCGTGACGAATTACGAGCGCAGAATGGACGCCGCCTATCAATTTATGGTAGACAAAGGAATCAACACCGTGAAGACTGGTTATGTGGGCAAAATCATCCCTCGTGGTGAGCACCACGACAGTCAATGGATGGTCAATCACTACAACCGCGTCGCAGAGAAAGCTGCGAATTACCACCTGATGGTTGATTCCCACGAATCCGTTCACCCCACAGGTTTGCATCGTACGTATCCGAACTGGATGGCCGCAGAAGCTGCTCGTGGATCGGAATTTAACAACGCGCCTACGCTTGGAATTAACGCGGAGCATACGACCATTCTACCATTTACGCGTCTGATGGGTGGACCGATGGACTATACGCCGGGACTTTTCCATATGAACTTAAACCAGTTCGATTCGACGCGGACGACGAAGGTTCGGTCTACACTGGCTAAACAATTAGCCCTCTACGTCACCATCTACAGCCCTCTACAAATGGCGGCAGATTTACCGGAAAACTACGAGCCTAAACTAGACGCCTTCCAATTCATCAAGGACGTTGCGGTGGACTGGGACGACACGAAAATCATCACCGCAGAACCGGGCGAATTCGTAACGATTGCACGCAAGGCAAAAAACAAAGACACCTGGTTCATCGGTTCGATCACGAACGCGACGGCCAGAAATATGTCCTTCGATTTAGACTTTTTAGATCCGGATAAAACCTACGAAGCATTGCTCTACCGCGATGCGGATGATGCGGATTTTGAGAAGAATCCAGAAGCCTACATAGTCGAAAAACGCCTCGTAACCGCGAAGTCAAAAATGACTTTCCGTCTGCAACGCGGAGGAGGCTGTGCCATCAGCTTACGCCGTCTGAACTAACATGGAGCTATTCGATTTCCCTGCGGACCCTTCTATAAACCTGCTTCCAGGCGACGGAATCGTTCATTATTATGGGAAGTTGATGTCCTCTACGGAAGCAGCTGAAATGGCACAAGCCCTACTAGAGCGCATCGAATGGCGAAACGATGAGGCGGTCATCTATGGCAAGCGCATCATCACAAAACGCAAAGTAGCTTGGTACGGTGACCAGCCTTTCTCCTATACTTACAGCAATACGACGAAGACGGCTTTACCTTGGACGCCTGAATTGCAAGCCTTAAAATCCCTCGCCGAAAAACACTCCGGCGAAACCTATAATTCCTGTCTTTTGAACCTCTACCACGACGGCTCCGAAGGAATGGCCTGGCACAGTGACGGCGAAAAAGACTTGCAAAAAAATGGGGCGATAGGCTCGCTTAGTTTTGGCGCTGAACGTAAATTCTGCTTCAAGCACAAACAATCCGGCGAAAAAATAGACGTCTTCCTAGAAGCCGGAAGCTTATTGGTCATGAAGGGCGAAACCCAAACGCACTGGCTGCATCGTCTGCCACCCACTACAAAAGTGCATCAGCCCAGAATCAATCTGACCTTCAGAACAATCGTCACTACGAGCGCGACGTAGACGGGAAAAGTAAAGAGTAATAGGGCGAACAAAACCGAATCATAAAAGACGGAATCCTTCGTTTTCGCGTAGGCAAAAGCCCTCACCGGGATATACAAAGGCAAAGCAAAATAGTAGAGTAATCCGCGCGGGAATCCTACGTGCTTCGGCACCTCAATCAAGCGTTCCATCTTCTCAAAAACTGCCGCATTAAACTTCACCCGATCCGTCGCTTCTACGATAGGCGTAGGCCACGACATGTTTTCAAATGCGAGGTGAATTCCCTTCCCAAAAGCCGTAAAACTCGAATAGCCTATTCCCGCAATCTGAACTTTGGGGAAGATTCCCTCCGCGTGCGCACTTTCTAAAATACGACTCGCCCCCTTTTTTAAAGGCTGTAATTCGTGCGTATTTAGGCAGATTCCTTCGATGAAAATTAACACAACTCCGTCATTACGCAGACACTCCACCGCTTGACTAAAGGTGTTGGCATTCAGGTGCAGGTGCTCTTTTCCTTCTCGTTGGCGAAAGACGGGAAGCATATTTAATTGCCTCAATAAAAAGCCGAAAACTGGGTTTCTGAACACATCCCCCCGCGCTAAATAGTTGATATTTCGCGGATATAAAGCACCTATGATGACCGCATCTAAAAAAGAATCCGGGTGGTTAACGACTAATAAAACGGGGCCTTTGGTTTTCATCAGTTCCGCATTTTTCACTACCAGGGAAGGGCAAAAGAGGCGAAGCGCTAAACGAACAAAGATTTTTAGGAGAAAGATCAAGTATTTCTTTAATTTTAAGCACCGCAAGGTTTAAAAAAAATCGTATGCAAGCAAGCTTTCTCTCCGTCGTTTTAATGCCCATCGCTTTGGCGATCATTATGACAGGCCTGGGTTTATCGCTAACGATAGCGGATTTCAAGCGCATGTACGAATACCCGAAAGCAGTCATCGTGGGACTAGGAACCCAAATGATCCTGCTGCCTATCATCTGCTACTTTATCGCAATCGGCTTACATTTACCGTCGGAATTAGCCGTAGGTTTAATGCTCTTAGCCGCTGCGCCAGGAGGCCCTTCAGCGAATTTGTATTCGCATATCGCGAAAGGCGACGTAGCCCTCAATGTTACCCTAACCGCCCTCAACAGTATTTTATCGGTGGTTTCCATTGCCTTCATCGTTAATCTTTCGATGAAATTATTGATGCAGCAAGACGCCTATGTGCCTTTGCAGTTCTCTAAAGTCTTAGAGGTCTGCTTGATCGTCATTTTACCGGTTTCGATCGGAATGTTAATCCGGAAAAAAGTCCCGGCATTCGCGCAGAAGCTGGAGTCTCCGGTGAAAATCTTGTCTGCTATTTTCCTCGCTTTGATTATTATTTTAGCGGGCTGGAAAGAGCGCGATCATTTAATGTACGACATAGAAACGGTTGGGTTAGCCTGTCTTTTATTTAATGTGGCTTGCCTTTCGATTGGGTATTTTCTCCCGCGTTTGTTGAATCTGGAGAAGAAGCAAGCCATCGCGATTGGGATGGAAATAGGGATTCACAATGGGTCTTTGGCCATTTTTATTGCACTGAACGTGATAGGGAATGGGACAATGACGATACCGGCGGTCATCTATAGTATTATTATGTTTATTACGGCGGCTATTTTTGGCTGGCTGGTGAATCTGGGAAAACATGTCTGATTTCGTATTGATTCTGATTTTTTTGGCATCTACGACGGCCATTTGGATTACGGGGATTCACTTGACCAAGGCGATTGATGCCATAACGGATCATTTCGATTTAGGGGAGGCTTTTGGTGGGATGGTTTTTTTAGCCATTGTGACAAATCTACCTGAAATCGCCATTACCGTCGTCGCAGCCTACCACCGGGATTACGACATTGCGGTCTCCAATATTTTAGGGGGAATTGCGATTCAAACGGTGGTGCTGGTATTGATTGATGTGTTTGGGGTGGGGAGATCCGCCCCGCTGACCTGGAAAGGGCATTCGAAAGTGCTTGTTTTGGAAGGTGTGGCCCTGATTTTCATCTTGACTTTGGTATTAATGGGGACCACTTTCCCATCCACTTTTATCGTGCTGAGATCGACGCCATTTGAATGGCTGATTGCGCTAATCTGGTTAGGTTCGATTTATATGATTTCACAGGTGGGAAAGTCGGAGCCCGATTACAGAAGCAAACAGGACGTCAATTACCATTTGCGCCATCCCAACGTGCGATTTAAAGGAAGTGTTCATCAAGCAATTTTAGTACTAGCGATAGGCGCCCTCATCACCTTAAGTGCAGGTTGGGCTTTAGAGTATTCTGGGGAAACATTATCAGTAAGATGGGGGATTGACGGCGTACTTTTTGGAGGAACAATCCTTGCTTTGTGTACCGCTTTGCCGGAAATTTCGACGGGCATTGCCTCGGCGCGTTTAAGGGATTATAATATGGCGGTGAGTGATATTTTTGGCGGGAATGCTTTCTTGCCAGTCTTGTTTTTAGTCGCCTCGCTGATCGGTGGCGACGCGATTTTACCCAGTATTTCGCACGCGGATATTTACCTTACGGCTTTGGGCATCTTCTTAACCGGCATTTATATGGTGGGGATGGTGATCCACCCGAAAAAACAAATTCTGCGGATGGGATACGACTCATTTATGGTGCTACTCGTCTACCTGCTGGGCATTGCGGGCCTGCTTGTGCTTCTCTAGTTTTTTAATATTCCAAATATAGAGCGTCTCCACCTTCGCCCTCGCCCAAGGTGTCTTGCGCAAGAAAGTCAAACTAGATTTAATACTCGGATCGCTTGCAAAGCAGTTAATTCGGATTTTGCGAGCCATTTCTTCCCAGCCCAATAAATCGACTAGATCCGTTAAGATTTTCTCTAAGGTTACACCGTGAAGTGGGTCGTTACTCATGTAGTAGGATTTGAAAACCAGGACGCGTATTCTACATAATTGTAGGCCGTGCGTTTGAAAACTTCAGCCGCCTCTGGGCTGACATCTTTTAAATATTTCGCCGGATTTCCCGCATAAATAGTGCCAGCCGGAACGCGCGTTCCTTGCGTAACTACGGCACCCGCCGCGACAATACTTCCTTCTTCGATATACGCATTATCCATCACGATGGCGCCCATTCCGATGAGCACGTTGTCTTCAATGGTACAACCGTGGACGATCGCGTTGTGGGCAATGGATACGTAATCGCCTATGGAAGTGACAGTTTTTTGATAAGTGCAATGTACCACCGCGCCGTCTTGGATGTTCGAAAAATTGCCAATGCGAATAGAATTCACATCCCCGCGAACGACCGCATTAAACCAGATCGTGCACTGTTTTCCCGTCTGCACATCTCCCACAATCGTAGCGTTTGGTGCGACCCAGTTGTCTTCTCCCAAAACAGGTGATATTCCCTTTACTGGTAAGATTAAGCCCATTTTCCTTGGAGTTTTAATACTTTTTCAATCACATCTCTCACCGCACCGCGGCCTCCATTAAAAGGCGAAACGTATTTCACGACTTGGTGTAATTCAGGAATCGCATCCGCCGGGCAGGTGCTTAAAATATCCGGGCGAGACAGGACCTTCAGATCAGCCATATCGTCTCCCATGTATAAGATTTCATTCTCCTTTACGCCTAATTTTGGCAATAATTCTAAATAAGTTTCCAGCTTATCTTTCCCGCCTAAACCGAAATAGATGTGTTGAAACTTGAGATTTTCTAAACGTTTTTTGACCCCTGGATGACTTCCGCCTGTAATCACGCACATTTGAAAATTAGCCTCGCGCGCCTTTTCGAGCGCGTAACCATCGCGGATGTAGAAGGTGCGGAAATGTTCGCCTGTTTCCAGAACGTGCACATTGCCATCCGTCATCACACCATCGATGTCAAAAATAAAGACTTTTATAGCTGAGAATAAGGAAAGTACGTTAGACATAGGGATTATTTTGACCCAAATATCTGAATATTTTATGTATTTTTATCCCTTTATGCAGAATACGATCACATTCTTTCGCATCCTATTTTTCACCCTCGCTCTGAGCTGTAGCCTTTCTGCGCAAAAGATTCAGGTGGGGCCTTATTCGCTGCGCGTGAATGGCGCTCAGAAAGAGAAAAACCATTGGGGGCCTGCGGAGATCACCTACCGCATCGCAAATGATAGCCTTGTTTTTCAAGTCACGGAATTTGCGTGGGATCCGAAGAAGAATTTCGGTATTGCCAAAGGCGGAGAAATTCCCGGAGATAAACTAGGTCACAAAAACGCTCGTCTACAGATCGATGCGATGCAGTTCGAACCAGCGAATGGAACACTACGATTCATTTCAGCGGACTGGATAGAAAACGAACGCACCATGAATGGCGAGGGATCGCTCACCTTACGAAGAAAAGAGAAATATTTTGCCTTCGAATTTAAAGGAACAGAATCCACCGAAATGACAGGGGATGTTTGGACCGCGGAGGGAAAACCAGTCTTCAAGGATCTGCGCAAAGGATTACGGGATGGCGCGATACATTTCCAAAAGCTAGGGACGATGTCCGCACCGCAGATTTGGTTTTTCGCAGATTCCACCATTTTGGTTCCTACAGGTCGTTGGAGCAGTCCATTGAGCGAAAACGATTCCCTGTTTAGAGGAGATGTAGCCGGTCAGTGGTACCCGAAAAACCAGACTTTTCATTTCAAGAAATTACCCGGCGCAAAGAACCGCGCCTTGTTCGAAGATACTTTCCACGAGATGCGTATGTCGGTGGATTTAGGCGTGTTGCGCGTCAAGGAAAAGCGCATCGATTTTTACCAAATTTCCGGCCGAAACCAGGTTCCCGCCTGGCTCGAATCGAAGGATTATTACAACGACGGCCGCATTCAGGAATTGCAAGGTTTACTGAATTATAGCCCTATGCGGATTCTATACCGCTATTTAGTGGAGAATAAAGTGGAGACGGCGACCATCGGCGACTTAGCGGTTTTAGTAAATCGCCGGCCGGAGCAGATTCAATCCGGTTTTCTGTCCTACGTGGATGCGGGCTATATGCAAGTGGTGGATGAGCAGTATTCTTTTACGGCTTTGGGGCGTCATTATGCTCGGGTAGCGTATGAGAAAAAGGATTTTGACACCTTTTATGCGTCCTCAATGGGCCAAAATCTCGATGCGGATTCGGCCTCGATTTCCCTCGATTTAGTGGACAAGAAATTGCGCATTCGGGGTATTCAGCAGGTGATGATTTCGGATTCCTTGAAGGCGGAATTTATTCCCTATGATGAGGCGTTGACCTTCCAAAAAGGCCGCGATTTCAATTTCCTAGGCGAAATCAAGATCGGCGATTACCGCTTCCGAGGCCCAGATTTTGCCTTTAAATTCAACGACTTTACCGCGCAATTCACTAAAATTGATTCTATCACCTTTGTGCCTAAAGGCCAATCCAAAGAATTTGGAGGCCAATTTAGGTACGAATCAGGGTCCATCATTTTGAGCGCACCCGGAAATAAATCTGGGCGTTTCGGGGTAGCAGAATACCCTAAACTACTTATCCCTAACGGAATGACAGCCCACTTCGATGAGCCGTGGCGCGCGAAAGGGGTGTATGAATCGAGGTATTATTTTAAAGT
>CANFWR010000064.1 GCA_947450865.1 Cytophagaceae bacterium | reverse complement strand
GAAGCGATTCACGGAAATAAGTCCCAAAACGCTCGCCAAACGGCGCTTAAAAACTTCAAGGCCCAAACGACGCGCGTTCTTGTCGCTACCGATATCGCCGCTCGTGGAATTGATATCGACGAATTAGAATACGTTATCAACTTCGAATTATCAAATATCGCTGAAACCTATGTTCACCGTATCGGTCGTACCGGTCGTGCTGGTGCAAAAGGCGCTGCGATTTCGTTCTGCGATATCGAAGAGAAAGCCTATTTGAAAGATATTGAGAAGTTAATTGGGAAGAAGATTCCAGTGGTGGAAGCTCACAAATACCCAATGAAAGTCTTGCACGTAGAGAAAGCGGCTAAAAAACCGCAAGGCCAATCGCGTAATGGCGGTGGTGGCGGATCTCGTCCGGGTGCTCCAGCGGCGGCGGCTAAAGATGCCAAGCCTGCTCGATCTTTCGATAAGGCTAGTTCTGGACGTAAGTGGTACGGAAAGAAAAATACCTATTGATAATTGAAAAAATCGACTAAAATATTGCTCGTCATCGTAGGTCCCACGGCAGTGGGTAAAACCGCACTTTGTGTGGATTTAGCGAAGCACCTACAGACGGACATTATTTCGGCGGATTCCCGTCAATTTTACCGCGAACTTTCGATCGGAACGGCAAAGCCATCTGCTGAAGAGCAGGGTGGGGTAACCCATCATTTTGTCGATTCTCATTCGGTGGAGGACTATTTCTCTCCGGGTGATTTTGAGCGAGAATCGATGAAGTTATTGACGAAACTCTTCAAAAAGCACGATGTCGTAGTCGCTACTGGCGGTTCCGGATTATACTTGAAAGCTTTGATGGAGGGTTTGGATGTGATGCCAGAAGCGGATTTAGCCTTGCGCGAAACGCTGAATGGACGTTTGGAAAAAGAAGGTCTATGGGCTTTATTCTCTGAATTGAAGCAATTAGATCCAGTGTATGCCGCTCAAGTTGATGCCAAAAACCCACATCGCGTCGTACGCGCGCTTGAAGTGTGTTTATCTACGGGAAAGCCCTATTCTGAATTTAGATTAGCTCAAAAACCAGCCAGACCTTTCCAAGTCATCAAGATCTGTTTAGAACGTCCTAGGGAAGAATTATATACGCGGATTGATCAACGTATGGACCAAATGCTATCTGCAGGTTTAGTTGCCGAGGCACAGGCCTTTGAAGATAAGCAGCATTTATATGCGCTTAAGACCTTGGGTTACAAAGAAGTCTATGCGTTCTTGCGGGGTGAATATGATGAAGAGGAGATGGTTCGCTTGTTAAAGCGTAATAACCGCCATTATGCGAAGAAACAAATGACTTGGTTTAGAAACCAGGATGAATTTATCTATTTGTATCCGTCGACTGCCTTCGTAGAAATTTTGAAACAATTAGAGGCTTAAATAGGCTTCGAGTCCGCCTTCGAGGTGGTCGATATTTGTGAAGCCTTTGGCCTTCAATAAACGCAAGGCAATCAAACTCTGCGTCCCATTATAGCAGATAATCACCCAGTTTTTCTCTTTAGAAATTTCATCGATGCGCTCCAAAAGCGTATCCAATGAAACGTGAAAACCTCCTAGATTGAAGTCATCCCATTCTCTGGGAGTCCGTATATCTAGGAGGTTTACATGGGTTAATTCAGCTTTGAAATCTGAAGCAGTCATGTTAATATCCAGCCGCTTGCCACGCCATCATTCCGCCTAACACGTTGCGTACATTCGCGTAGCCTTCCGCTGTTAAATAAGCTGCAGCACGTCCAGAACGAGCACCTGAACGGCAATGGATAAGAATTTCTTCGTTTTTAAGGTGAGCGATCTCGTCTAAACGATCAGGCAATTCACCTAAAGGAATCAAAGTCGCCCCAATGTTAAACTCATCAAATTCATACTCCTCGCGCACATCGAACAAGTTCAATTTTTCGCCTTTATCTAGGCGCTCCTTTAATTCTTCAATTGTAATATCCATCTTATTCGTTATTTCCGTCACCTACTACCCAAACATCAATCGTGTCACCCGGATGAATACTCGTTCCATCGCAAGTCGCACAAGTTTGCTTGAATACGGTTCCTGCTGTTAAATCACTATTTGCCTCGTAAGTCACGTGGCCTATTTTTAAATTCATTCCTGCCAAAATAATCGATACCTCATCTAAAGGTTTTCCAATCAAATCCGGCAATTCAATTTCCGCGTCAGCCGTCCCATTTCCGATATACAAATCTACCTCAGTACCCTTTGGAATACTGCTTCCTGCTGCTATTTTACGTCCCAAAGCCTGCATATCAATTACCTCTTTCAAACGTGGATCATTCACCTGATGTACAATCCCTTTTTTCAATCCAGCAATAATCAATTGTTGCTCCGCACTTCGTACCGACAAGCCAATTAAATTAGGCATTCGAATCGTAGGAGGCGTTTCTGAATTGATGGTGATATAGATTTTACGTCCTGATTTGACTAAGGCATTAGGCAATGGATATTGCGACAAGATCGTCAATGGGGGTTTATCCGCCACAAAAGTACAGTCCGAAATTTCGTATTCTAAATTATTCGCATCCACCGATTCCTCCATCTTGTCCATTGTCATTCCTTTCAAATTAGGAACTTTAATGGTTTCTCCATGATGTGTACTCCAAGGTAAATACACAAAAAAGAAGGCAAAAAACAGCACTAAAAACAGCGTCACTAAGATGGCGACGTGTAGGTAGAAGTCCTTTTTTGATTTAGTTGAAATGATAGCCATAGAGGGGGTAGTCTATTATAATGCAATTTACAAAATCTTATTAAAGCATAAAGCATAAAGCACAAAGAATAAAGTCAATAAAACAGTAGTATAACGTAATATTTACATTAATCATCAAAAAGGAGCATTTGCTTCCTTTTTGATTCCATCTTTATTCTTTGTGCTTTATGCTCTATGCTTTTCAGACCATTCTCTCCTGTGAAAAACAAAAAAGGGGCTTGCGCCCCCCTTTTGTTTACTATCCACTGCCGGCTGTCTAGTACTTAAACACCTTATCGCCCGCCATTACTTCTTGTGTTTTCTCGTCAAAAGTAACACGTTGTCCCGTGCGGTAAGCCGCGTTAGACATGATAGTAGCGATTGAGTGTTGGTATCCTGCTTCGATAGGAGCGTTAGGCGTTTTACGAGAACGAACACATTCCATCCAGTTTTTCACGTGGTTGAAAGTTAGGATATCTCCACCTGTATCTGCATCTGTAGCTACTTTTGCACCTTCGATCTTCATCGTTGGTAATAAGTTCGCTTGAAGGCCCATTGCTTTGGCTTCACGCTCACGAAGACCACCATTAGGTGAAATGGTGTTTGTGTCAAGGTTTAATTCACCACCGTTTGAGTAGTAAATTTCCTTTGTTCCACCAGCTGAATTAGAGAAGCGTGACGTGAATTGAACTTGGAATCCTTTAGTTCCTTGACCATAATCCATTACCACTGTCATGGTGTCTGCATTTACACGACCATCATTCCAT
Source organism: Cytophagaceae bacterium (assembly GCA_947450865.1). Lineage (GTDB taxonomy): Bacteria > Bacteroidota > Bacteroidia > Cytophagales > Spirosomataceae > Aquirufa. Next base: position 10,273 of record CANFWR010000064.1, on the reverse strand, counting down.
TGGTATATTCCACCATTAGCCACAACTGAGTTCGGGTGTTTTAAGCCTGAGAACCAGTGTACCGTGTCGATTTGGTGTGACATCCATTGTCCAGCAATTCCAGAAGAATAAGGCCAAAACAAGCGATATTCTAAATATTTACGAGGATCAAATTTGTCTGCTGGGCGATTCATCAAGAAACGTTTCCAGTCAATATCAGTTTCTTTTAAAATGCTTGTTAATTCTGGGCGTCTCCAGCGGCCTGGTTGATTGACGTTCCACATCAATTCCACCATTTTAATATCGCCAAACTTCCCTGACTTGATGAATTCATCTGCAGCCCAGTAGTTCTCGCCTGAACGACGCTGAGAACCGATTTGAACGATTTTGCCAGAGTCTTTTACCGCTTTTAAAACCGCACGGTTATCTTCCATCGTTTCAGCTAATGGCTTTTCTGTGTAGGTATCGCAACCTGCTTTTACGGCTTCAATCGTATGTAAAGCGTGTTGGAAGTCAGCTGTAGAGATGAATACGGCATCGATTCCTTTCGCAGAATACAATTCCTCATTGTTTCTGTAAGTTTGGATAGATCCGCCTAATTCTTTCTCTAAATAGGCTTTTCCCTCATCTCTGCGGCGATTCCAAAGATCTGATAGAGCGACCATTTCGAAGTTCATTCCTTTGGCCAAAGCCTTAAAAGGAGGAACGTGAGAGGCACGGTGACGATCAGAGAAACCAACGCAGGCCACGCGAACGCGGTCGTTTGCGCCAAGAATCTTGCTGTACGATTTTGGGCTAAATGCTAAAGTACCTAGAGAAGCTAGGGCACCTTTGTGTAAAAATTCTCTTCTTTCCATAGGTTGGTTTATTTAATTTCTCTGATTTTGATGTTTTTATAGAATACGGAATCCCCGTGCTCTTGGAAAAGGATTGGACCTGAATCTTGGGCTCCAAAACCATTCCAAACATTATGCTTACTGTGTGCGACTAACACATTGAATATGGGGCTTTTACGTTCATATTCAACGACTAAGAAGCCATTTAACCAGTGCTGAACGATGTTGTTTGGATACACAATAATGCGTGCATTGTTCCATTCGCCTACTTTCTTTTGGAAACGTCCATCGATCTTTTTAGAGGGGATAATGTCGTATAAACTGGCCATCGTACGGTTTCCAACTGTTCCTAACTTCGCATCGGGATGTTTTGCGTCGTCCAAAACTTGGTATTCCAATCCGATCGCTGACATTCCTGAATTATATGATTCGTTCACGAAATATTTCACACCTGAATTCGCGCCCTCTGTTAATTTGAAATCAAACGTTAATTCGAAAGCGGAGAACTTATCATTCGTTAAGATATCACCGCCATTGCCTGATTCTTTACCACCAGAGCTATTCACGTGAAGCGTACCATCTTCTACCGTCCAAACTGAAGGAGGAGCCGTCGTCTTAAACGCTGAACGGAAACCTGTTAAGTCTTTTCCATTGAATAATAAGCGGAAACCCTGTGCTTGTTCTTGAGGAGAGACGTTATTCAAAGTATAGTTGTCTACTACTACTCTGCTGTCCAAAGGACGAGGTTGCATATCCTTTCCCGTTTGGATGCGGATGTTTTTCCACATTACCTGCATGCCGGGTTTCATCTCACCATAAATAGCATGTACCTGGAAAGCGATAAAACCTTTAGCTGTCATATCATCCACTAAATAAGTCACAGGATAGTCGTTAATCCAGGTGCGGATCGTACTTCCGATTGCCTCGATGCGGTAATGGTTCCAAACATCCCCTAATTTAAAGGCCTTCTTTGCCTCCGGTTTTAGTTCATTTTGGGCTAACCAACCACGGCGTGATTCGTCATAAATACCGCCAGACCAGCCTCTAGTCGAAGGGTCGATTTCGGCTTGGTAACCATGCACGCGACCGTTTTGGTATTCTGGGATGGATAAACTTCTGAATTGAACTCCAGAATTCATTTTGTTGTCTACTTTGACGTCGAACTCCAGGATGAAATCGCCATATTCTTGTTCAGTAGCCATGAAAGAATTAGGTGTGTTCGCCACAGTGGTTCCCACCATCACGCCATCCTTTACCTCATATTTAGCTTGTCCATTGAGTTGTTTGAAACCTTTAAAGGTTTTTCCGTCGAATAGGTTGGTCCATTTTTGAGCCTGAACTTGCTGCGATCCAATCACTAAAAACAAGCTTAAAAAGGGTATAATCAATTTTTTCATAGGTTATTTTTGTTTTCTTAACAAGGCTTATTTCTTCGAAATTTACTCATTAATCTCAAAATAATTTAGTTTCTGTAGGGGGTAAAAGCAGGTCAGGAAAATAGTCACGCATCAAAAGCATTTTTAACGGGTATTCTATTATTTTTGTAGATTATTAATTGATGACTATGCAAAAACAGACCAAAGCCATTCGTATTCAAGCGGAAAGATCTCAAAACAGAGAGCATTCGGTGCCTTTATACTTGACTTCTAGCTTCACTTTTGAAGATGCGGAGCAAGGAAGAGCGATTTTCGCGGACGAAATGGCGGGCAATATCTATTCTCGCTATATGAATCCTAATGTGGATGAGTTCGTAGAAAAGATGAATATGCTAGAGAATGCGGAGGATGGAATTGCCTTTTCTACGGGAATGGCTGCGATTTTTGCTTCGATGGCTGGGCTTCTAAAAGCGGGGGATCACGTGGTTGCTTCGAATGCCTTATTTGGTTCTTGTATTCAGATTTTGACTAAGATTACGTCAAAATGGGGTATTGAATGCACCTTCGTTCCAGGTGCCGATATCAATGCTTGGAAAGCTGCCATTCAACCTAATACGAAATTTTTATTCTGTGAATCCCCATCTAATCCGGGATTAGAGCTGATTGATTTGAAAGAATTAGCGGCTTTGAAAGAGGGAAAAGACTTGATTTTAGCAGTAGATAACTGTTTTGCTACGCCTATTTTACAAACACCTTTGGATTTAGGAGCGGATTTAGTGATTCACTCGGCCACAAAATACATTGACGGACAAGGCCGTGTATTAGGCGGTGTTATTTGTGGAAAGAAAGTTTATATCGATGAGATTCGCTTCTTTGCACGCCATACGGGTCCATCGATGTCTCCATTTAATGCGTGGGTGTTGTCTAAGAGTTTGGAATTATTGGATTTAAGAATGCAGAAGCATTCCGAAAATGCGATGGCCTTAGCGAAAGCTTTGGAAGGACATAAAGCCTTAAATAATGTCAAATACCCATTTTTGAAATCGCATCCTCAATATGAATTAGCGAAACGCCAAATGAAATATGGGGGAGGTATTTTAACGATCGATGTCAAGGGAGGTTTTGAAAAGGTAGTAGCATTAAGTAAGCTCCTAAAAATCGCATCTATTTCTCCTAATTTAGGAGATACAAGGACGATCATCACTCATCCGGCTTCAACGACACACTCTAAATTACCGGCGCAAGAGAAAGCTGCTTTAGGAATTACAGAGGGTTTAGTTCGCGTGGCAGTAGGTTTAGAGTCGATTGAAGATTTGAAGGCAGATTTCTTACAAGCCTTAAATCAGATCAGCTAATGTGGATCGCTCTGATCGTTTGTTTGCTTTTGTTGACTGTAAACGTCGTGATAGGCGTTTATGTGGAGCGAAAGTTATCTGCTTTTATGCAGGATCGATTAGGGCCCATGGAAGTGGGAAAATGGGGTTTACTCCAGGTTTTCGCGGATCTTTTAAAGTTATTCCAAAAGGAAGACATCGTTCCTGAAAACGCCCAAAAACGTTTGTTTCTCTTTGCGCCATGGATTATTTTCTTGTCCGTTTTTGGCGCTTTTGCAGTTATTCCGCTGAGTTCTGGTACATTCTTACAAGGAAGCCAAACGGAGATGGGTATAATGCTCTTGATGGGAATCGTTTCCTTAGATAGTTTAGGGATTTTATTAGCGGGATGGACTTCGAATAACAAGTATTCCTTATTGGGTGCTATTCGTTCTGCTGCGCAATTGGTATCGTATGAGATACCGTTGGGATTAACCATCTTGTGCGTGGTCTTGATTTCAGGTTCCTTGAACCTGCAAGATATTTCGCAACAGCAGGGAATATTTGCAGTAGAACCTCAATATCTGTTCGGTTTAAAAGGATTAGGCATTGATGTAACTCAGGCTGGTGGTTTCTTGAGCTGGAATGTGGTCCGGATGCCGCTATTTTTCTTCTTGTTCATTATCTATTTCATCGCTTCTTTAGCGGAAGCGAATCGTGCTCCATTTGACATTCCAGAGGCGGAATCTGAATTAGTAGGTGGTTTTCATACCGAATATGCCGGAATGCGCTGGGCCTTATTGTTCTTGTCAGAATATGGCTTGATGTTATTGGTCAGTGTTTTGGGCGTTATTTTATTCTGGGGTTCTTGGTATTCTCCCTTGCCTAATATAGGTTCAATTCGACTAGCAGATTGGACGAATGGTGAGCCTGGAACAATTTATGCTACCCTGATTGGTTTTGTTTGGCTGATGTTGAAGGCCTATATTTTGATTGCTATTCAAATGTGGATTCGTTGGACCCTTCCTCGTCTTCGGGTAGATCAGTTGATGTATTTGTGCTGGAAAGTCCTGACCCCCTTTGCCCTGATTTTCGTCGCAATATCTGCGCTTTGGTCGCTTCTCATGTAAGGAATCTCCTTTTTTTTTTGTTTATTTACAGAATTGCGTCTGTTAACCTATATTCTATGATCAAACTCTTACTCAGAGTCTTTTGCCTTGGACTTTTATGTGTCCTTTCGCATCAAAGCATTGCACAAACCACTTCATTACCTTCCATTTTTGGTAAAGTAATTGATGCTTCCACTGGCGAGCCACTTAAAGGGGCTGATATTTCGGTGGATTTCAAAAAATCAGGTGTTTCTACGGATTCTTTAGGGAATTATAAGGTTCATTTGCCTTATGGAGAATGGGTAGTAAAAGTAAGTTTTGTAGGATATAATCCCTACCGAACTAAAATTTACGTTAAAACAAATACGGAGTTAAATGTGGAGTTAAATAACGTAACAAAGCAATTGGAAGAGGTTATTGTCTCGAGTGCGGCGACGAAACGAGATATTCAGACACCTTCTTTGGGTGTAACGGTATTAAGTTTAAAAGGGATCAAGAAACTGCCTACAATGATGGGTGAGGTCGATGTGATACGCAGTTTGCAATCATTACCTGGTGTTTCCTCCGTAGGAGAGGGAGCGAATGGTTTGAATATTCGGGGTTCGAATGTGGACCAAAACCTAATCTACATTGATGATACGCCTATCTTTAACCCGACTCACATGTTCGGTCTTTTCTCCGTATTTGCGTCAGATGCGATTCGGGATTTAGAATTATATAAAGGCGGGGTTCCGTCTCGTTTCGGTGGTCGCACCGCTTCGGTTTTGGACATTAAAATGATCGAACCGAATACGGATAAGTTCAAGATGCAAGGCGGTATCGGTTTGGTTTCAAACCGAGTAATGGCTGAAATTCCCATCATTAAGGAAAAATTATCAGTCTTAGTAGCAGGACGTCTTTCGGTGAACGATTTTATGTTCAAATGGTTTGCCCCTGATTATTTGAAAAATTTACGTGCGAATTTTTCGGATGTTGCCACCAAGGTTTTTTATCGCCCTAACAACAAGAATACCATTTCCCTTTCGACCTACTTGAGCCATGATTATTACCGAGTGGATTCTTTGTTCAGTATTGAAAACGTTGTAGCTAAGCAAACGTCGTTTAACTATGGGCACTCAAACGTGGCAGTGCATTGGAATCACTATTTTTCACCTAAGTTAAATATGATGGTGAGTGGATCCTTAACGGATTATTCAACTAAAACGTTCGCGCCTGATACGGTAAATACGATTGATTTAAACAGCTCAATTTTGTACCGTAATTTAACAGCAAGTTTCGATTACCAACCGCGGGAAAACCACAAAATGAATTTTGGTGTTACAGGTACGAGATATGATATCAATCCAGGAAATCTAAATGAGGGTGTCGTTTCCCGTGTTGCTACGGTTAAATTACCTTTAGAACAATCCTATGAATTGGGAATTTTTGCTGATGATGAGTGGACAATAAGTCCTAAATTTACAGTTCAGGCAGGTTTAAGGTATTCACAATACTATCGAATTGGAGCCGGAACCATAAATGAATATGTTCCCGGACAGATACCCTCCTTGAATTCGATTGTGAAAAAAACGACTTATGGAGATGGTGAAGTGATGGCCTCCTACGGGGGATTTGAACCACGTTTAACGATGAAGTATTCGTTGGCAGAAAATACAACGATGAAGTTTGGCTATAATCGTCAGCAACAATTCTTTCAATTGTTATCGAATAACACAACTCCGCTACCTACCTCCCGTTGGAAAACAGCAGATACGTTTATTAAGCCACAACAAAGTGATTTTGTGTCCTTAGGCTTGTTTAAAACTTTTAATGAAAATGTGTACGAAGCCTCTATTGAGACTTATTACCGAGATGTGAGAAATACGTTGGATTTTGTTTCTGGGGCTAATCTTCAGTTGAATCCCAATATTGAGACTCAATTGATTACGGGCAAAAGTAAGGCCTATGGAATGGAATTAATGATGCAAAAGAAAAAAGGAGAAGTGTCTGGTTGGGTTTCCTATACCTATGCTAGAGCCTTTAATCAAATGATTGGAGATTATCCTGAAGTGCAGGCAATTAATGGGGGAGAATGGTTTGCGACTAATTATGATAAGCCTCATACCTTTAATATGATGTTGAACATTCAACCGACAACACACCATAGCTTCTCCTTTACATTTGCCTACAATACAGGTCGCCCATTCTCTTCCCCTTCTGGATCTTATGAGATTGGTGGGAAGAAATTTCCCGTATTTGCGGAACGAAACAATGACCGCGTAAGAGATTACCATCGTTTAGATTTTTCTTGGACGATTAATAATCCTTCCATGAAAAAACAACGTTGGGAAGGTAGCTGGGTGTTTACAATCTATAATCTATATGGTCGTCAAAACCCTTACTCCGTCTTCTTTAAATCAACTAAGAATGGGTTGAGAGCTTATGAATTAAGCGTGTTTGCCTCTCCATTTGTCTCTTTAACCTATAATTTCAAATTCTTGTAATATGTCTTTATCTCTTAAAAATATAAGTTTTTACTTATTCCTCCTTGGAGTGGTTACTTGGGCTTGCGTGAATCCGATTAAAGATTTTGTTCAAATCGATGCTACCTCATTTACTACGATTGAAGCAGATATTTCGGATGATCCTGATTTGAGTAAAGTTCGCTTGACTAGTTCTTCTAATCGACTTATCTCTCAATTATCTCTGCCAATTTCCAAAGCAGTGGTTTTTGTCACAGATCAAAGTGGAACTAAAACAACCTTTACAGAAGGTATACCTTTAGGTACTTATTATCCTCCTTCAGGTTTTAAAGGTGTAGTAGGGTCAACTTACAAGTTGAATGTCAAGATGCTGACGGGGCAAACCTATGAAAGTACCGCAGAAACAATGAAGGCTGTGCCTGAAATTGAAAATGCCATTAGCCGTTTTGAAACTTTTGACCAATATTCAAAAGTAGATGTTCGACGTGCAGGATTTACTGTATATTTAGATTTCAAAGATTTGCCAACAGAGGGCGATTTTTATTTATGGAATTGGAAGCATTATGATCGTCTAAGCTTCTGTGCAACGTGTACTGATGGAGGCAAGTATGATTTCAAAAAATTAGACTGTGTTCAGCCTAAAGTTCCAACAGACGCTATTCTGAATTATATGTGTGATGGAAATTGTTGGGATATAACAACCAATAATGATTTGAATGTTTTCTCTGATGTTTTAACCAATGGTCAAAGAGTTGTGGGTCGACAAGTGGCTCGTATTCCTTTTGATAATTGGACACCCTATTATTTCCGATTAGAGCAACGCTCTATTACGAAAAATGCCTTTGCCTTTTATCAATCTTTGATTTCACAAGTTCAATCATCAGGATCCTTGTTTGATGTGCCAGCTGAGACACGTTTTAGTTTAAATATTAAATCCCTAACTAATCCTTCTGAACGAGTTTTGGGTATCTTTAATGTTTTCTCTGTACGTAAAAAGATCTTTATTATCGACCGTAGAAAGAATATTCCAGCAGGGGAAGAGCCCATTATTTCCATAATTCCAGGGGATACTTATTCGTGTCCACCAGGATCTGTGGGATGTCAAGATAAGGCTCCTTGTATTGAATCTCCAACCAGAACAAAAATTACTCCAGAAGGTTGGGTATTCTAGTTTTTTAGGCACAAATTTGTGCTTTAATTAGAACTATGATCGGTGTTTTATTAGTGAATCTGGGAACTCCAGATGATCCAGGTACCCCTAGCGTACGCAAGTATTTACGTGAGTTTTTGATGGATGGTCGTGTAATCGACATTCCCTATCCATTCCGCTACTTGTTAGTGAATGGGATCATCGCTCCTTTTAGAGCTCCTCAATCTGCTAAAATCTATAAAGAATTATGGGAAGAGCGCGGTTCTCCCTTGAAGTTTTATGGGGAGGACGTTTGTGCATCCTTAGCGGAAACCTTAGGTGAGGGCTATATGGTTCGCTTAGCCATGCGTTATCAAAGTCCAGATTTGAAGTCGGTCATGTCAGAAATGCAGGCAGCCAGTCTGAAGAAATTAATTGTTATTCCTTTCTTCCCGCAATATGCTTCAGCTACGACAGGTTCTGTCTATGAGCGTGTGATGGAAATTATGTCTGATTGGCAAATTATGCCTTCACTTTCCATTGTGAGCTATTTTTACCAGCATCCGATTTTTGCCAAATACTTCGCTGATAAAGCCGCGAACTACCAAAAAGACGTCGACTTCGATTACTATTTATTCTCTTACCACGGTGTTCCAGAACGCCATATCCGCAAGGGAGATATCACAAAGAATACCTGTGTTTTTGGGACTTGTTGTGAAAGCATCACCGAGAAGAACCATACGTGCTATCGGGCGCAATGCCACGAAACGACGCGTTTAATCGCGAAGGAGATGGGATTGAAACCTGGAACCTTTGGCACTGCCTTCCAAAGCCGTTTAGGACGTGACCCATGGTTACAACCTTACACGGATGAAACCATCAAGAAGCTCGTTAAAGAAGGTAAGAAGAAGATTTTAGCCTTCTCTCCAGCCTTTGTGGCCGATTGTTTAGAAACCACAATAGAAGTAGGCGAGGAGTACAAAGAATTATTCGAAGAAGCGGGTGGTGATCACTGGCAATTAGTGGAAAGCTTAAATAATTCGCCAGAATATGTGGCACTTTTAGAGGACCTTGTAAAGAATTCATAAGATGTTCGCTTTAGTTTTAACCATCGTATTCTCCGTGTTGTTGCTAGTGAATTTTCGTGCCCACGCAAAATTCAATATCGATACGCGCATTGCCATTTTATTAAACTATCCCGTTTGTTTTCTAACGGGCTATTTCCACCAAATGGATGCGATTCCCTTTCATTGGCCTTCTACGGGTTATTCTTTGGGGATTCTAGGTATTGGAATCGGCTTTGTGATTACATTCTTATTATCAGGCTATTCGACCGTTAAGAATGGAATGGCGCCCACTTCTTTAGCAAATAATATCTCCTTAGTGATTCCGGTGATGGTGAATCTTTTCATTTGGAAGACAGGAGGAGACTTAACCTTATCTGTGATAGCTGGGCTTCTTTTGTCGTTTGCCGCCATTTATTTCTGCAGTCCATCTGGTGCTGGTTCCGTCCAAAAGCCAGTCATTTGGGCTTTGGTTGCCGTTTTTGTAGCCTATGGAATTACAAATACAGCCTTTAATTATCTCAATGCGGCCATCGTTCAGCAAGTGGGAGGAAGTATTTCCTTTACCTTGATGCTTTTACTCGGTTCAATGGCTACTTCCGCTATTGTTTTGGTGTATTGGACGATCACTGGTGGGGTTACCTGGTCTCTAAGATCTGTTTTAGCAGCTATTCCTTTAGGTCTGCCTAATTTCTTCTCTTTCTATTTCTTGCTTAGAGCCTTAGATGCCTATCAACAAAATGGTGCGGTGGTATTGACTATCTATAATCTAGGTGTAATTCTTCTAAGCGCAGTGACCGCTATGGTTTTCTTCAAAGAAAAGTTGACGAACAAGCAATGGGTGGGGATTGGATTGGGGTGCGCGGGAATCGCGTTGATTATCTTATAAATTTCAAAGTTCAAAGAGCAAAGTTCAAAGTTGGCATAAAAAAAGGAAGCGAAGCTCTCTTTTTTTATACGTATATGAAATGTTTCACACATCGTTGCGTAGCAACATTCATCTTT
>CANFWR010000063.1 GCA_947450865.1 Cytophagaceae bacterium | reverse complement strand
TTTAGTCGGATTCTTATTTAAAATTTCAGCGGCACCTTTCCACTTCTGGACTCCAGATGTATACGAAGGAGCACCTACGATCTTCACGATGTTTATGTCGACGGTAGTGAAGGCAGCTAGTTTTGCCGCTTTGTTCCAATTGCTTTCGGGACCTTTTGGTACGATGTACGGAACGTGGGTATATCCTATCTATTATGTTAGTATGTTGACGCTTTTAGTCGGAAATGTCACGGCGGCTTACCAACAATCGGCGAAACGTATGTTAGCTTATTCGAGTATTTCGCACGCGGGTTATATGTTGTTAACGGTGAGTGCAAATCAAGCAAGCACGCAGTCTACCATCTTGTATTATTCATTATCGTATACTTTAGCGACTATTGTTGCTTTTGGTGTAGTGATGTTAGTAGCGGAGTACCAAACAGGGCGCACCGAGAAACCAGAGAACTTCAGTTCGTTCGAAGGTTTAGCGAAGCAAAATCCGGGTTTAGCTTTCTGCTTTACCATCGCCTTATTGTCTTTAGCGGGTATTCCGTTGACGGCTGGTTTTTGGGGTAAATTCTTCGTCTTCTCAGACATCTTTAATCGCCACGTTTACTACCCAGTCATCTTAGCGATTGTCATGTCTGCGGTAGGTGTATATTATTACTTCAAAGGAATCATCGCGATCTACTTCAAACAAGGAGATATCGAGCGCATTGAATTACCAGGATTAGTAAAGTTCGCGATGTGGGCTTGCACCCTAGGTACCTTGTTATTAGGCGTGTATCCAAGCATCGTTAAAAACCTCTTTTAAGCTAGGCCTTTGACCGACAAGAAAGCCCCCCTCTTTAATCAGAAAGACTTATTCGCCTACTTCGTGGTGGCTGGATTAGGGGCTTGTGTTCAACTTCTCGCTGGAGGATTAATCAAGGATTGGTTTCGTGTCTCGTATGAGGATTCCATTCTTCCAGCCTATTTCATCGCCTTAGTCGTGGGTTTTTTCCTAACCAAACTGTTTGCCTTCAACGCACGCCAAAGCCAGCAAACCAGACGCGAGATGTTCAAATATGTCCTGGTGGCCAGCTTTTCAGGTATCATTACCTGGCTGTTCAGTACCATTCCTTACGAATTCATTCATGCGCATCATCCTGATATCTTTTTTGCCATTCCTTATTCGGTCAAAAAATTAAATATCACCCAGATAGCCACAACCCTTCACGGTATGGGTTATAGTTTTGTCTCGAATTACATCTTGCACAAGACCTTTACCTTTAAATCAAGCGGCTTTTATGATCGCTTTAAGGACCTAATAAAATAGGACTTATCTAATTTAGACCTTTTCTAAGGTCGCAATTCTTAAGAATTCCTAAGCCGATTAAAGCCTTCAGGAGCCATTTTTCAAAAAATAGCAGCCATTCCTTAAAAAAATCTTAAAAAAATATTTGCATTTATTTGTACTTATAAAATAATGCCGTAGATTTGTAACTCAAACCTTAAACAAAATAAGAAATGAAAAAAGTATTCGCTCTAGCTTTCGTTGCTGCAATGGTAACTTTAGCATCTTGTGGTGAGAAGAAAGCAGAAGCTTCTGCTGACACTGTTGCTGTTGATTCTGCTGCTGCTGCTGCTCCAGCTGATTCTGCTGCTGCTGACACTGCTGCTGCTGACACTGCTGCTGCTAAATAATTTTAGCACAACGATCAGAAAAAAGTCCTTCGCATGCGAAGGACTTTTTTTATGTCTAAAATCCGGATGAAGAATAAAAAGATTGATTCCTTTTTTGATCACTTCCCACCCAAAGTAGCGGAGTACTGCTTTCAACTTTGGCATGATTATTCCTTTGACTTTATTGTCAGTAAATCCCGCGATTCTAAATTAGGGGATTACCGTTTCAGCCCAACCAAAGGCCACCAAGTCACGGTCAATCACAACCTGAACCCTTATGCTTTCCTGGTCACCTACATCCACGAAGTCGCCCACTTAACCACGTACCTAGCACACAAGAACAAGGTCCTTCCACACGGACAAGAATGGAAGACGGAATTCTATACTTTATTTGAGCCCATTTTAGATGAGGACTTGCTACCCGCTGCTTTAGTTAAGGTGCTCAGATCCTATTTAAAGAATCCGGCAGCCTCCTCGAACGGATACCAGCCTTTAGTAGACATCCTCAAAAGCTTCGACGCAGAGCCGCCTGCGGGAACTCCGTTAATCGAATTAGCCGAAGGCGCACACTTTGCCTTAAAAAACCTACGCTTCATCAAAGGGAAACTTCGCCGAACCCGTTACATTTGCAAAGAATTAAATTCAGGCAGAAACTACCTGGTGGCAAAGAATGCGTACGTGTTACCGATTGAGATTTCTTAGCATTTCCCTTTTCCTGCTTTTGGCGGCTTTTGCAGGACGTGCCCAAAATTCAGTCCTATCCAGTGGCCAATGGCTGAAAGTGGGGATCACACAATCTGGCATTTACCAAATCACACCTACTTGGCTTTCCTCCCTCGGTGTAAAAGCGAGTTCAATCGGAATCTATGGACACGAAATAGGAGAATTACCCCAAGCAAACTCCGCTACTAGGCCCATTGATTTACAGCCCATTCCATTCTTAAAGCAAGGAGACAAAATCCTGTTTTATGGAGAGAAATTTACCCACCACTACAGCGATACTACTTTCTATTTCATCCGCTTAGATGATCCAGCGCCTAAAGCCATTACGGATTTCCCCTCGGTCACGGCTAGCACAACAGCTTTGGATTATGGCTATAGTCGTTTTCACTACGAGCCAGAAACCTATAACCTGTTGCAATCAGGTCGGGAATGGCTGGGAGATGGATTTTTTGGCAATGTGAACCGAACCATTCAATATCCTTTAGCAGACTACAAAACGGGGATTCCGAGCCTACTTTCGGGCAGATTAGCCTCCTCCTCTGTCGCACCAGGCACGTTTACGTTCAGTATTCCTGGGAACACGATTGCTCCCATCAGCTTTCCTGCCACAACAGGCGGTCGTTATGACCAAAAAGCTTTTTTACAAACCTTCTCAGCCGCTGTAAATCCAGAGATTAAGGACCAAAGCTGGACCTGGAATTTAGCCTATAGCAATTCCACAGGCTCCGGCTATATCGATTACATCGACCTTCATTATCCGCGAAAATTCAATGCTACGAACGAGAATCCACATTATTTTCTACCCAATAAAACCGATTCTACTTTCAGCATTAGCATTCAAAACCGGCAAGCGAATCACCTCGTTTGGGTCAAGTTACTAGGCAAGAGCTGGCAAAATGTGAGTTCCCTCGCTTTTAACAAAGTAGCCCCTGGCGCAGAACTATTGATTTTTGATCCGGCAAAAGCGGCGGACCCGAAAACGGGAGAAATCATAGCGAACCAAAACATTCGAGCAGACGCCTCCGCGGATTTATTAATCCTTTCTAGCCCCTCTATCCTTCCTGCGGCAAAGCTGCTAGCGTCCTATAAAAACTCCAAAGGCATTGCTACCAGGGCCTATTCCACGAAAGAAATCTATAACGAATTCTCAGCGGGCAAAACGGATGTGACGGCGATTCGTGATTTCATTCGCGTTAAAAATCCAAAGTATGTGCTATTATTGGGCGATGCGACGGTGGATTACAAAGGAATCAACAAGGTCGCTACCGCCATTGAAAGACAGAATTATGTACCGAGTTATGAAAGTCGTGAGTCCTTGCAACCATTGCAGACTTATGTTTCGGACGATTATTTTGGCTTAATCGCGGACAACCAAGGCGACTGGCTAGAAGGCAATGAGGCGATGAACGAACCAATAGCCGTAGGGATTGGTCGTATTCCGGCTAGGTCATTTGAAGAGGCGAATACAGTAGTTAATAAATTAATCAGTTACGAGACGCGCGCTCAGCTGCAACCCTACCGCTTTGCCTGGCTAGCCGATGACGGCGATGCTAACATTCACGTGCAAGATGCGGAAGACTTTGTGCGCTTGATCCCAGAAGCTTATCAAGTCCAAAAAACCTACATCGACCAGTACCCTCAAGAAGTGAACAATGGGTTTTACACCTCGGCAGCAGGGAAAAAAGCCAGTTTAGAACTATTTAACCGCGATGCCGACTTTATCCATTTCTTAGGCCACGGATCAGAATCCGCCTGGACAGATGAAAAAGTCATCACGAATAACGAGATACAAACGCTCAAAAATAGTCGACATCTTCCCCTTTTGTTAACGGCGACTTGCCAGTTTGGCCGTTTTGACGACCCGAATCAACTATCCGGTGCAGAATTGAGCCTTTTATCGAATCAGGGTGGGGCAATCGGACTTATTTCCACGACGAGACCTGTCTTTCAGAGCAGCAATTACCTATTCGGCCAAGCTTTTTATAGACAATTAGCTAATCATCTAACAGATAAAAATTACCGACTCGGAGATTTATTCAGGGATGCCAAAAATGATAGCCAATCTGGGGTTATTAACCGAAATATCACGCTGTTAGGTGATCCTACTTTTACACTGCCATGGAATCAACAGGCGCTTTCGATCCGACTAGACACCTTAGCTTCTGGAATTATTCAAGGCCAAACGACACCCAGTATTGATGGAGATATTCGGCTATTTTATTTTGGAGAAGATACGCCGATACAGACTTTGGGAACAAAAACAGATAAATTCAGCTATCTAAAATCCGGGGCTTTGGAGGCCATCAACAGCGCAAAGGTCGAAAAAGGCAGATTTATGCTGGCGAACGTGCCGGCCGCAAAGTTAAAATGGACCGCGCGAACGGCGACAGAAACGTATGGCGGAGGAATGAAGAGCGTTGTGAAATCTACCTCAGAGGCAAAAGAAGTAAACGCCCCGGTGCTTACAGCGAGCCTTTTGAATGAATCTGATCCACTGGCTTGTTCCCCTAATCCCCTCTTGCAAATCAAAATCAGCGATGCGAGTTCACTACGACTCGTGGGTCCTAAAGGTGAAAAAGCGCTCATTTCCATTAACGACACTTTGGAAATCCCCCTCTCTGATGTATTTACCCCCGAGCCAGGGAATAGCAGACAAGGCACCGTTACCGTCCCATTTGAATCACTAGCACCGGGACTCTATAAAATCAAAGCAAATTGCTTTGATGTGCATACGAATCAGGGGAATTGTTCGTTTGAGTTCCGGGTTTTGGCAGATACTAAAGAGCAAGGTTCGCTCCGAATTTACCCGAATCCAATGACTGAGCGAACGAGCTTTTCATTTTTACAAGAGAAACGCTGGACGAGCTATCGCTACAAGCTAAAAATTTATAGTAACTTAGGGAAGCAAATGCTCGAGAAGTCCGGAACGGTCCCTGGAAGTGATTCCGTAAACCAAACATTCACGATTGATTGGAGTGCGGCAGAAAAGAGCCCATTAGATTTTATTAACTATTACCAAATAGAGATTACGTACGACGACGGAACTCCGTTTAGAAGCTTCAGCGGCCGTATTGGATATATAAAATAACCCATGAAAAGAGTCCTAACCCTTTTATTTATTGCTGTTGGATTTACGTCCTATGCACAAACAACCTTAGTTTCTGGCCAAATCAATGCCGGACGCATCCCTACTCCTACCCTCTTATTCCTTAATGTAGCCCCTGATGCACGTTCTGCGGCAATGGGTGATGCGGGTGTTGCTTTATCAGTGGATGCAAATGCGATTCACTGGAATACGGCGAAATTAGCCACCACGGAGAAGAAAATGGGCTTTTCTATGTCTTACACGCCTTGGTTGCGCAACCTGGTAAACGACATGGCGCTGTACAATGTGGCGGGTTACACGGTGACGAAGAAGAATTTGGTTTTTGGTTTCTCGGTTGATTATTTCGATCAGGGGATGTTCCAAGCCACGTTAGATAATGGTACAAGCGCAGGTAATTTTAATTCCAAAGAATTCGCCTTAGGCATCTCTCACGCCAGAAAATTATCCCCAGCACTTTCTTTAGGGATGAATTTAAAATACATCAACTCGAACTTATTAGGTAATTACCAAGGGAGCGGTGGATTGAACAATGCATTGAAACCAGCTGAAACAGTAGCCGCGGATATATCGGTTTTTTATTCGAAACCGACAACGGCTCCTTGGAAATACAGCTACGGCTTGACCCTTTCAAACATCTCGGGTAAGGTCACCTACGGCGGAACAGAGAAAAACTTCATTCCTACGAATTTACGTATCGGAATGGCGGCGACGCATGAAATCGATGACCTGAACAAATTGACCTTTACGGTTGATTTCAACAAATTAATGGTGCCTACGCCTCCTGCCTTTGTGAATGGAAAAATGGTAGGAACGGATCCAGCGACGGTTTCGGCGATCGGGGGTATTTTTGGGTCATTAGCAGATGCCCCAGATGGAATCAGCGAAGAGATCAAAGAGGTGACCACATCTGTGGGTGCGGAATATTTATTCAATAATGCTTTTGCGTTAAGAACGGGTTATTTTCACGAGAGTGAGATGAAGGGAAATCGCAAGTACTTTACCTTTGGTTTAGGCTTTAAGATGGACCAAAAATACGGCTTGGACTTCGCCTACCTCGTTCCAAGTGGACAAGGAAGTCCCTTAGCGAACACCTTACGTTTAACGCTCATTGCGGGCATTAATCAGCCAGTAAAATAATTATGTTAGATCGCAGCGTCGCACCAGCCGCCTTTCCGGTGGAGAAAGTTTTATTTCCCAAACCCCTACATTATACCTTAGCCAATGGCATTGAAGTCTGGGTGGTTTCTGCGGGAGAACAAGATGTTTTTAAATTTGAATTAAGTACGAAAGCGGGTGCAATTCATAGTCCTTTGGCGGGATTAGCTGGAATGACAGCGTCTTTGATGAAGCGCGGTACTTCGTCTCGCACAGCACAAGAAATTCACCAGGATTTTGATTTTTTCGGAGCCTTTTGGGATATCCAAGCGAGTCTTGATCACGGCACTTTTACGGTATATGGATTATCAAAGCACTTTAATTCCCTTATTCCAATAGTCTCAGAAATCCTTCAAGAAGCGACTTTCCCGGCAGAAGAAGTAGAAAAAGAGATCGAGATTGAACGTCAAAAAACGAAACTAAACTGGGAGAAAACGTCCTATTCCGCCAGCCAGAAATTTCGAGCTCAAGTTTTCCCGAACGACCCTTATGGCCGCTTTACGGTAGCGGAGGATTTTGACAAATTAGACCGTGCAGCACTTGTCCAGCAGTTTGCGACTACGTGGGCATCTCAAAAACCAGTTATTTTCCTTTCCGGAAAGATTTCTGAAGAGCAAATCGCTTATTTAGATCAGACCCTTGGAAAAATCAACTACACTAGCTCAGAACTACCGATTCCTGCACTTTCAACCGCTTTGAATCCCGTCAAAATTCGGGAAGAAAAAGAGGGATCCGTGCAGAGTTCCATTAGATTTGGCTTGCCTGCCATTTCTAGAAATCATCCTGATTACTTTCACTTTAGTTTGATGAATACGGTGTTAGGTGGATATTTCGGGTCGAGATTGCAGAAAAATATTCGGGAAGACAAAGGTTTCACCTATGGCATTTCATCCAGCTTAGCGCCCTATCCTCGTGGCGGCTATTGGGTGGTGGGAACGGATGTGAATGGAGAGAATGTGGATGCGACTTTGGCAGAAATCAAAAAAGAAATCACGCTACTTCAAAACGATTTAGTACCTCAAGAAGAACTAGATGTCGTCAAAAGCTACCTTATGGGCAGTTTCACTGGTGAACTAACACAAGCATTCGATATCGCCGAAAAAGTACGTGTGATTCAACTGGATGGATTAGCTCCTGATTTCTATGATCAGTTTCAAGACAGTATACAAAATATCCAGGCCCAGGATATTAGAGACATGGCTGCTAAATACCTGAACCTGGATATGATGCACGAGGTGATCGTGGGATAATTAGAACGTAGCTAACTCTCTGAATTCATTCACACGGCTCGCTAAATCAGCTTCCGTAATTTCGAATAAACGCTCTGTACCAAATTTCTCTACACAGAAAGAAGCCATCGCTGATCCGTGAACGATCGCGCGGCGCATATTTTCAAACGAAATATCGTCCGTCTTTGCTAGGTAACCAATGAAACCACCTACGAACGTATCACCCGCGCCTGTCGGATCGAAAACATCCTCTAAAGGAAGCGCAGGGCAATAGAACATACGATCTCCTTGGAATAACAAGGCACCGTGCTCCCCTTTCTTAATAATCAAGGTCTTAGGTCCCATCGCCATAATCATCTTAGCGGCAGTGCGAAGAGAGTATTGCTCAGATAATTGACGAGCTTCCTCATCATTAATGCAAAGCACATCCACCATCGTCAACACACGCTTCAAATCATCCATCGCCACATCCATCCAGAAGTTCATGGTGTCCATTACGACTAACTTTGGACGTTTGTTCAGCCCTTGAATCGCCTCGATTTGCACTTGTGGCGTCAGGTTTCCTAACATTAAATAATCACAATCTTGGTAAGACGCAGGAATGGCTGGCTTGAAATCGGCTAACACGTTCAATTCCGTCACTAAAGTGTCACGTGAATTCATGTTGTTGTGGTATTTACCCGCCCAAAAGAACGACTTCTCCCCTTTCTTGATTTGTAAACCGTCCAAATTGATGCCGCGAGACGTCAACGTGTCCATGTATTCTTGTGGAAAATCATCCCCTACTACGGCTACCACGTTAACTTTTGGCAAAAAGAAAGCCGCGGATAAAGCAATGTAAGTACATGATCCACCGATGATTTTATCGGTCTTTCCGTACGGAGTTTCAAGGGCATCGAACGCTACGGTTCCAATAGATAATAAGCTCATAATAAAATAATTAACCTACTTTAGGACAACGACTAAAGGGTTGGTTTGGATTGAAAAATTTACGGTATGTAATAAAGGTTTTATCATTTGTAGCTCCTAATTGGGAGACAAATCGAAGCATTTTAGGATTAAAGTCGCCCACCCAGTTCATATCCATCGTCGAGTAGGGATAAAAAGGATTTGTACGAGCGACTTCGCGGAAACGAAGGGCGATAGCAGATTCGACTCCTTTGCCTTGGTGATCTGGAGTTACCCCAAAAATCACCCCGCACGTACGAGTCAAGGTTCCTTTTAATTTCAATAAAAGGAATTTAATCATCCCCCACCAGTTCAATTTACCGTTTAGGTGTTTCACGATTTGGTTCAAATCAGGAATCACAATAAAGAAAGCAACCGGCGTTCCATCTGTCGTGTAAGCAAACCAGAGTAATTGCTCATCGATGATGGGCTTCATGGTTTTCACGAGTTTTTGGGCAGATTCCGAGCTCATCTCCTTGACCCCAGGGAACTTCGCCCAAGCCGCATTGAAAATGAAGCGAAAATCTTCCGCATATTTAGTCAGATTACTCTTCTCTATGTGCTGAAAAACGTATTCAGGATTGTTGAAAATACGTTGCGCCTTTTCTTCGATTCCTTGGGTTACGTTTGCGCCAGCGATGGGCGAAACGAACACATATTGTTGGAAATAGTCTTGGAAACCATAGTTTTCGAAGAACGGAATATAATAAGGCTTCGTCCAAGGCATTTTGTAAGTAGGTTCAAACTCCCAACCTTTGACCATCAAACCCCAGAAACTATCGCGTTCACCAAAATTAATCGGGCCATCCATCCCCTCCATTCCTCTCTCTGCCAGCCAATTTTTGCAAGCATCAAATAGCATAAAGGCCGCTTTTTCGTCTTCGATACACTCAAAGAAACCCATTCCGCCTACGCGAACTTCGCCCTCTTTCGTATTTCGCTCATAAAAGGCCGCCACACGACCGATAGGCTGATCCGATTCATCGAAAAGAATCCAGCGAATGGCTTCTCCTTGCTTGAAATGAGGATTCTTACGCGGATCGAAGATGGATGAAACGTCGTTATCTAATGGACGAATCCAATTAGGGTCACTAGCATAAAGCTGAACCGGAAAGCTTAGAAAAATCTTCTGTAAGCGAGTGTCGTCTCCTACTTCTCGTAAAAACATGCGAAAAACGTTTGTATGCGAAAAAACATACAAAGGTAATGAATTGCGTTTGGGTTTGGTGAATTAAAAGAATCCAATTAATTTTAATTCCTTATTATTCCCTTTCGATCAGAAACGATCCGCTTACCATGCAGCCCTTAAAGATATACAATACCCTGAGTCGTGAAAAAGAACTTTTCACCCCGATACACGAAAATCACGTCGGACTTTATGTCTGCGGACCCACGGTATACAATTATGCACACTTGGGTAATGTGCGCACATTTACGTCTTTTGACATCTTAAATCGCTATTTATTACATATTGGATATAAAGTGCGTTATGTACGTAACATCACGGACGTAGGTCACTTAGTGGGAGACGGCGATGAGGGGGAGGATAAGATTGGGAAGATGGCCAAATTGGAAAAATTAGAGCCGATGGAAATCGTTCATCGCTTTACCCAAGACTTCCACCAAGTATTAGAAAAGTTCAATCTGCTACCTCCTAACATAGAGCCTACGGCGACTGGACATATCGTGGAGCAAATCGAGACCACGAAATCCTTAATTGAAAAAGGTTTAGCTTATGAATCGAATGGTTCGGTGTATTTTGACATCGAAACCTACAATAAAAATGGCGGCAATTATGGACATCTGTCTGGCCGCGTGATTGAAGACTTATTAACCGAAACACGTGACTTAGATGGTGTGGGTGAGAAGCGCAGTCCATTGGATTTTGCGCTTTGGAAAAAAGCCGCTCCAGAACATATCATGCGCTGGCCATCTCCTTGGGGAGAGGGTTTCCCGGGATGGCACTTAGAGTGTACTTGCATGAGCCACAAATACTTAGGTGATACCTTTGATATTCATGGCGGTGGTATGGATTTGAAATTCCCGCACCACGAATGTGAAATTGCACAAGCGAAAGGGGCATACGACCGCGCTCCAGTACGTTACTGGATGCACACGAATATGTTAACCGTAAATGGCCAAAAAATGAGCAAATCCCTAGGGAACTCATTTTTACCAGCGGAATTAATTACAGGAAATCATCCGCTATTAGATCAAGCTTATAGCCCCATGACGGTGCGTTTCTTTATGTTACAGTCACAGTACCGTAGCACTTTGGACTTTTCGAACGACGCCTTAAAAGCGGCACAGAAAGGTTATAAGAAGATTGCAAACGGTTTACGCATCGTTAAGAAACTCGTTTACCCTACGGATATCACATCAAACCCTGATGCCGCACAAGAAAAGGAGATCAATGACGCCATTCAAGGTTGCTATGATGGAATGAACGATGACTTGAACACGGCGGTGGCCATTGCGCACTTGTTTACTTTGTTGAAGAAAATCAATTCAATTTATACGGGAGCATTGGCCTTCGAATCCATTTCTGCTGAAACATTTTCGAATTTACAGCGTTCTTATATCAGCATTTTAGAGGACGTTCTTGGGATTATGGAAGAGGTTCCTGCTGAAATGAATGGTTTGACTGAGGAACTTCTTCAGCTCTACAAGGGTTTCAAGGAAAGTAGACAATACGACAAAGTAGACGAAATCCGCGGCGCCTTCAAATCTGCCGGATTATTGATTAAAGACATGAAAAACTCCATTGACTGGGGTTACGAAGAATAAGATATGCTAAGAAATTTAACACCCACAGTACGAAATTTGATTTTCGTGAATGTCGCTATCTTCTTAGGATCAGCCTTCATTCCGGATGATTTATTCGCTTTGTATTTTTTCCAATCGAGCAAATTCCATTATTTCCAAATCATCAGCTATATGTTCGTGCATGCGAATTTCATGCACTTGTTGATGAATATGTTTGGGCTCTATATGTTCGGATCGATCCTAGAGCGTATCTGGGGCGGTCAGCGTTTCCTATTTTTCTATCTATTCTGCGGAGTGGGAGCTGGTTTATTACACGAAGCCATCCAGTATTTTCATGACTATGCGAGTATTCGCAAGGCCTTGGAATTAGCCATTTCAAATCCAAATTCTGATTTCCTATTAGACTATTTCAACCGTTTTGATGGCAGTTCAGCCATCAATGAAGGAAAATTAAATACCATTGGAGCGATCGAACATTACCGATATTATACTACTCAAAACCCAGTGGTGGGAGCTTCAGGAGGCGTTTTCGGCATTTTAATGGCCTACGGTTATTTATTTCCTAACTCGGAGATGTTCGTCTTCCCTATTCCGATTCCAGTCAAAGCGAAATACCTGGTGATGGGCTTTGCCTTTTATGAATTGTGGGCAGGAAAAGCGGCAGCAGAAGGGGACAATGTAGCCCACTTTGCTCATCTGGGTGGGATGCTTTTTGCGGTGATTTTATTGTTGATTTGGAGACAAAAACGCGATAGCTTCTATTAAGATGCGCAGCATTCTCACCGATATAAAAAACATTATTCAACAGCCTGGACAGGGCTTACTGAAGATTATTATAGCCAATGGAGCCATTTTCATTGCCTTAATGATCACCCGGGTCGGACTTTTGATTGCGGGGAAATCGGAATTATTTGATGCCTTTTTTACGCAGGTTTCACTTCCTTCCGCACTCGATTTATTGATCCAAAGACCCTGGAGCCTGATTACCTATTTTTTCTTGCACATCGAGGTATTCCACCTGGTATTCAATATGATGTTCCTGTATTGGTTTGGCATTATTATTCAAGATTTTATTGGGAATCGACGACTGGTTCAGCTCTATTTCTATGGAGGTTTAGCTGGTGCTTTGGCATTCCTATTAGCGATGAATACCGTGAGTTTTTTCATTGCCAAAGGCCCTACATTCCTCAATGGTGCATCTGCAGGCGTATTTGCAGTAGTGGTGGCGGCAGCGACCATAAGACCTAATTACCAGGTTCATCTTTTATTGTTGGGCCCTGTTCGCATCAAATACATTTCGGCTTTTTATATCCTATGGTCTTTCATTGAAACGACTGGAGCAAATGCAGGAGGTAATATTGCGCACTTAGGAGGAGCGGTATTGGGATTTATTTTTGCCAAAAACTTCTTAGCCGCCTCCCGCCCCCAAGCGATATTTGAAATAAAAATTAAAGAGTTTGCGCAGGCTGTACATCAAAAAGTGCAACCTAGAAAAGAACTCGAAACCGTACCGGAGGAGGAGTTGAATGCCATTTTGGACAAAATATCACAGTCCGGATATGACAGTCTAACGGACTTCGAACAAAAAAGATTATTCAAAGCGAGTCAAAAAAATGACTAAGGCTTAAAAACATTTTTACCTTTGTAAGGTTAATCTTTCACCACCATCACAAGCGTCTATGCAATTTGAAGCCGGTCCTTTACTTAGCCAAATCACCACTCCGGAGGATTTGCGCAAGTTGCCGAAATCAGACTTACCTCAGGTCTGTGCTGAATTGCGTCAATTTATTATTGACAACGTATCGGTGAATGGAGGCCATTTTGGGGCTTCCTTAGGTGTAACCGAACTGACCGTAGCCTTACATTATGTGTTTAATACTCCCGATGACCAATTGGTTTGGGATGTAGGGCACCAGGCCTATGGCCACAAAATCTTAACTGGACGCCGAGAAAATTTCCATACGAATCGTTTAATGGGTGGTATTTCAGGTTTTCCGAAACGCTCCGAAAGTCCCTTTGACACCTTCGGTGTAGGCCACTCATCTACCTCCATCTCAGCTGCTCTGGGTATGGCCGTAGCATCCGGTTACAAAAAAGAACCGCACAGACAACACATCGCGGTTATCGGCGATGGATCGATGACAGCAGGAATGGCTTTCGAAGCCATGAACCATGCTGGTGATATCCCGAACAATATGCTGATTATCCTAAACGATAATTGCATGGCGATCGACCCGAATGTGGGTGCCTTAAAAGAATACTTAACAGACATCACGACTTCACACACCTATAACAAGGTGAAAGACGACGTGTGGAATCTGCTAGGTAAAATGTCCAAGTTCGGCAAAACGGCCCAAGAGATTGTATCGAAGATCGAAAATGGACTGAAAGCGACGCTTCTACATCAGAGTAATCTGTTTGAATCCTTGAATTTGCGGTATTTTGGCCCGATCGACGGACATGATATCGACAATTTAACGACGGTTTTAAATGA
>CANFWR010000062.1 GCA_947450865.1 Cytophagaceae bacterium | reverse complement strand
CCCATTTCACTGTGAATGATATAACGTCCCGGACGGACTTTCTCTGGATAGTTTAACACCTTTGCTAGGAAGCGAAAACTTAATTGATCTCGCACTAAATCGTGCTTTTTTAACGTATCTAATACAGATTCGTAAGTCGATTTCTCTGGAATGAATAGTTCGAAAGGTTGATTCGCCTCTACCCGAAAATTAGGTGTTTTGAATACCTGCCAAACATAGTAGGAAAACATGGCCGAAACCAAGCTAAAAACCAAAATGAAAATCTTTAATCGCTTATTAGAAACCATCTTAATCTAATTTAAAATCTAAGTGAAAACGAGAGGCTAAGGATTGTAAATCCTCCACCACTGGGTTTAACAATGGAATTCCTTCCAATCGACGAATCGCTTCTAATTCGCGTTCTGGATCACCTGGAATAAGCACTTGCTTACCTTCCACAGCTTTAGCGGATCTAAAACGTCGAATCCATTTATCCATATCATTTGTAAATTCTTCTGCAGGCCTAAAAGCATCCACGCGCATTGCCCCTAAAAAATGCCCCGTTCCATTCCCCACCGTTTCACCTGCTTGCATAAATCCAGCAGTCGCAAAAGGTGGCACCCAAGGGCCAAAATTCGCCCCGGATAAAACACCAGATAAGATATCAACAATTGCACCCAATCCATAGCCTTTATGTGAACCATGTTCGCGATCACCTCCCAATGGCAATAAAGCTCCCCCATTTTTGATAGCAAATGCATCATTACACGGATCACCATTTGCATCTTGTACCCAGCCGTCAGGTGTATCCAACCCCTTGCGTTGAAGTATTTCTAATTTCCCATAAGCCACAGCCGTCGAAGCAAAATCAGCCACAAAAGCAGGTTCTTCGTTGGCTGGAATAGCCACGGCAATGGGATTCGTTCCTAATAATTTCTCTTTCGAAAAAGTGGGAGTGACTAAGGGTGCTGCGTGAGTCATAGCCCATCCAATCATTTGAGAAGGTAATGCTTTCATCGCGTGATAACCCGCAATACCAAAGTGATTGGAATTCTGAACTGCCACCCAACCGGTACCAGCTAAAGCCGCTTTTTCACAGGCAATTTCCATAGCCCTAGGAGCCACAATGAGTCCTAATCCACGATCTCCGTCTAAAGTAGCCGTAGAAGGAGTTTCGTGTAAAACTTTAACCTGAGGTTTGGTATTTAACCTTCCGTTATCGAAGAGACGAACATAGCCAGCTAAACGAGCCACACCATGCGAATCAATCCCACGAGCGTCAGCGGAAACCAAAACATCCGAAGCCAAAGCCGCATCTTGTTCACTACAACCGATAGCTGTAAAAACAGAGGCAACATATTTTTTCAATAAATGATAATCTGCCTGCATAGTATAAACTAAACCACAAAGATAATTAGAACTATTGGTAATAATATTGCCAAAATGCACCTAAATTTGAATCACTATTTCATCGAAAAACTATGAACCTATTATCATCCGCCTGGTTTTGGATAGCACTCATCGCTATTCTGGTAATCATTCGAGACATTTTCATCCAAAAGAGCCACACCATCACACACAATTTCCCTATCGTGGGTCACTTTAGGTATTGGCTAGAGCGAATCGGTCCTGAATTAAGGCAATACATTGTAGCTAATAACCGCGAGGAATTACCTTTTAATCGACAAGAGCGCTCTTGGATTTATGCATCCTCTAAGAATGAGAATAATTTACAGGGTTTTGGTACAGATCAAGACTTCAGTTCACCTGGTTATATTTTCATCAAGAATGCGATGATGGGATTTAATCCATCAAAAGATCATATATACCATAAAAATCCGGGAGTTTTGCCAGCAGCCAAAGTGATCGGATTATACCATAAGCGTATCAAACCTTTTCGGCCCTACTCCGTCATCAATATCTCGGGAATGTCCTATGGTTCCCTTTCCGCAAAAGCAGTGGAGTCACTAAATAAAGGGGCCCTGTTAGCAGGTTGCTATCACAATACAGGAGAAGGCTCCTTATCTCCCTACCACCAAAATGGCGCTGATGTGATGTTAAACATTGGTACCGCCTATTTTGGTGTTAGAGAACTAGACGGACGCTTTTCGATGGATAAATTGAAGCAAAAGATCGAAGAAAATCCCTGTATAAAAGCCATAGAATTAAAGCTTTCTCAAGGAGCTAAACCCGGAAAAGGGGGAATGCTACCTAAATCCAAAATCAATAAAGAAATTGCAGAAATCCGTCACATTCCGATGGATAAGGATGCTATTTCACCCGCTTTTCACTCTGAATTCTCTACTGTACCCGAAATGGTTGACTTCATTGAATCGATGGCTGCAGAGACAGGTTTACCCGTAGGTGTCAAATCTGCCATCGGTAAATTGGAACAATGGGAAGAATTAGCCGCTTACATGGAAAAACACGGTAAAGGTCCTGATTTCATCACCATTGATGGTGGTGAAGGAGGAACAGGTGCCGCTCCACACGCATTTGCTGACCATGTTTCAATGCCATTTACCTTTGCTTTTGCCAAGGTTTACCAAATATTCCAGCGTCATAATTTGACCGATAAAATCTTCTTCATTGCTTCAGGAAAATTAGGCTTCCCGGAAAAAGCCTTGATGGCCTTTGCTATGGGAGCTGATAGTATCCATATTGCTCGCGAAGCCATGATGTCTATTGGTTGTATTCAGGCTCAAAAATGCCATACGAACCACTGCCCTACTGGTATTGCCACTTCTAATAAGTGGTTACAGGCTGGTATAGATGTCACACTAAAAAGTGAGCGCTATTACCGTTACCATTACACTCTGGTCAAAGAAATCGCAGAAATTACGCATGCTTGTGGTTATGAGCACCCGACTCAAATGACTATGGATGATATAGAATGGTCCATGGGTGATAATAACCGGACGATGGCTCTTTCGAAGGCTTTGGGATATACAAAAACCGAAACAGCTTACACTGGATTAGAAGAATTAGTCAAATGTCCGCATTTAGGTGGTCTAAATGCAAGAAAACGGCTATCTTTGTAATATGTTATCAATATCGAATTTAAACTTCTATTTCGGAAGTCGCGCCTTATACGAAGGAGCTAGTTTACACATCAAGCCTAAGACTAAAATTGGTTTAATTGGTGCTAATGGTACAGGTAAATCTACTTTGCTACGCCTTATTTCGGGAGAATATACACCCGATGGCGGAACCATATCAAAGTCCGGTGATTGCACCATTGGTTTCCTAAACCAAGATCTATTGTCCTATCAAACGGATGACAGTATCTTGAATGTAGCCATGCAGGCTTTTGAAAAGCAATTAGAACTACAGAAAGATATTGATAAAGTACTTCATAAGATGGAAACAAATTATGAAGATAAAGACATTGATGTATTAGCAAAGCTGCAGGAAGATTTCGAGCGTTTGGATGGTTATACGATCCAATCCCGCACAGAAGAGATCTTAGAAGGTTTAGGGTTTAGCACGAGTGATTTAGATCGTCCATTAAAACTATTTTCTGGAGGATGGCGTATGCGGGTGATGTTAGCGAAGTTATTGTTACAAAAACCTGCCTTGCTCCTACTGGATGAGCCTACTAACCACTTGGACTTACCGTCCATCGAATGGGTAGAAAAGTACATCCACGATTATGAAGGCTCCATTGTAGTCGTATCACACGATCGTTACTTCTTAGATCGCACGATTGATAATATTGCCGAAGTTTCAGGCGCGAAAATCACCTTGTATCCTGGTAACTATTCTTTCTATATGGAAGAAAAGGCCCTTCGTAATGAGATTCAAAAAGGAGCATTTGAGAATCAACAGTCTCAAATTCGCCAAACAGAACGCTTCATTGAGCGTTTTAAGGCCAAAGCTTCTAAAGCTAGACAAGTACAATCGCGCGTAAAAGCATTAGATAAAATCGATATCATTGATGATGTGATCGATGAAAAAGCGAAGGTGAATTTCAAATTTAATTTTGGAACAGAACCAGGACGTTTTATCTTGTTTTTAGAACATATTTCCAAAGCTTTTGGGGAGAAAGTCATCTTAAAAAACACCTCTGCCACAATCAATAGAGGTGATAAAATTGCTTTAATCGGTGCAAACGGAAAAGGTAAGTCGACTTTATTGCGTATCATTTCAGGAACAGAACAAATCGAAGGTGAAAGAAGAACTGGTCACAATGTGATCGAATCCTTCTTCGCACAGCACCAATTAGAGAGTTTAACGGTAGAAAATACCTTAATAGATGAATTAAAAGGCACAGGGACGACAAAAACCGATATGGAATTACGATCGGTATTAGGTTGTTTCTTGTTTTCTGGAGAAGAAGTATTTAAGAAAATCAAGGTACTTTCTGGGGGAGAGAAATCACGTGTGGCATTAGCCAAAGTATTAATCTCTGAAGCGAACTTCCTTTTACTCGATGAGCCTACCAATCACTTGGATATGCAATCGGTGAATATCTTGATTCAGGCTTTACAACAATATGAGGGAACCTATGTAGTCGTTTCCCACGACCGTTATTTCGTTAGTAATATCGCCAACAAGATTTGGTACATAGAGGATCACGAAATCAAAGAATATCCAGGCTCATTCGATGAATATGAAACATGGATGGCTACGCGTGACACATCAAAACCTGTTTCTGTGAAGGCAGCTGTAAAAGCAAAACCCGAATTAGCTCCCGTAGAAGCCAAAACACCTAATCAAGCAAAGCAAATTGAAAAGCTAGAGGCTGAAATCATGGAAATAGAAAATCGAATTGCAGCTATTGAGAGCCAAATGGTTGATTTAGCGAATCAAGCTGACTATGCAGGCTTAAAGCAATTAGAGGTATCACTAGCTGCTGAAAAAGCGAATTTATCAGAAACTACCACAGCGTGGGAAGCATTAATCTAAAAAAATGAAGACCTATATCTCGCTTTTGCTATTTCTAGGTTTTCCTTTTTCAATTTTCTCCCAAATTGTTTCGCGGATACATCATCCGAGCATTCAAACGGCATTTATTCAATCAACCGATAAATACCTACATCCGAATGTCGTTCTGAATTTAGGTTCTTCATCCGAGGCTACCTTACAATTCGATGATTTAGCACTCAATTATCCCTCCTATTATTTCAGAGTAATCCATTGCCAAGCGGATTGGAAACCATCCCCTCTTTCAGATATAGAATATTTGGCAGATTTCAACGACATTCCCCTTCGGAATCCTGAATCTTCAGTAGGCACTAAAGTCCCATACCTACATTACGCTGTACCTATTCCTAGCTTAAAAGTCAGTGGGAATTACATCGCGATGGTGTATAATAAACGCAATAAGCAGGATACTGTTCTTTGTGTTCGATTCTCCGTAGCTGAACAACTAGTGAAAGTACAGACGTCTTTTTCGTTTGCCAAAACCAATACATTAAGGGCCAGCCATCAAACCATCGATTTCAAACTACACATTCCCCCTAGCTTGAATTTTGCAGGTGACGAACAGCTAAGTATCCAAGTTCGCCAAAATCACCAATCAGATAACTTATTAAAAAGTTTACCCACCGGGCAGTACAATCTTCAGGAAAACAGTCTAACATTCCCCTTCTTTGGCCAGGAAAATGCCTTTGCTGGCTCAAATGAATTCAGACTTATAGACCTTCGCAGTTCTCAGCAAAAGCTTTCTTTCGTTGATCAAATCATCACCGGAGATAAAATAAACGTGCTTAAAGCACAAGTAGAACAAGCGCAAGGATTATATCCATACGTACAAAGAAATGACTTAAATGGTGCTTATGTAGTGGAATCTTATGAAAACAGAGAGAATAAATTGCAAGCGGACTATGTGGAATGTACCTTTCGTTTAAAGCCATCAGAGTCAATACAAGACGTCTATGTGGTAGGAGGATTCAATGATTTTAAGTTAAACGCTCCTTTGCGTTTGAACCCCGCAACCGGTTTCCTAGAAAATACCCAAATACTAAAACAAGGCATTTACAACTACCAGTTTAAAAGCAAAAATCCCCCTAATGTGACATTAGAGGGAAATTATGCTCAAACCGAAAACCTCTATGAAGTACTCGTTTATTATCAAAAACCAGGAACACGATATGCTTCACTGGTGGGGTATACTACAGTAGTCAGTGGGCAGTAGACAGTGTTTATACGTTAAAGCGGAAGTGCATAATGTCTCCATCTTGCACCACATATTCTTTACCTTCTACGCTTAACTTACCTGCATCTTTACATCCTGCTTCGGTTTTATAAGCCACATAGTCTGCTAATTTAATTACTTCAGCACGGATAAATCCACGTTCAAAATCTGTGTGAATTACACCCGCAGCTGCAGGTGCCTTCCAGCCCTTTTGAATCGTCCAGGCACGTACTTCTTGCACACCGGCAGTGAAATAGGTAATTAAGTTTAATAAGTGGTAAGAACTACGAATCAATTTATCTAAACCAGATTCTTTTAAACCATATTCCTCTAAGAACATGGCGCGATCATCCAAGTCTTCCATTTCAGCAATTTGAGCTTCTAATGCTGCACAAACAACCACTACTTCCGCGTTTTCTGGAGCCACATTCGCCTTCAATTGATCCACGTATTGATTACCTAATGCAGCGATCGATGCTTCATCCACATTCGCAACATATATCACGGGCTTATCTGTCAATAAATATAAATCACCAATAGCCGTTTGACGAAGCTCATCATCCATTTCAACGGTACGAGCGGATTTACCTTCTTCCAATGTCGCCTTAAACTTTTGCAATGCCGCTAATTCAGCTTTGGCTTTTGCATCTCCAGCTTTAGCAGCACGTTCTGTTTTAGAAATCTTCTTATCTACTGAATCTAAATCCTTGATCTGAAGCTCTAAATCAATAATCTCTTTATCACTTACAGGATTAACACGACCTTCTACGTGAACGATATTTTCATCTTCAAAACAACGAACAACGTGAATAATCGCATCTACTTCCCGGATATTAGCTAAGAATTTGTTTCCCAAACCTGCACCAGTTGAAGCCCCCTTTACTAAACCCGCAATGTCCGTAAATTCGATTACAGTAGGCAAAATGCGGTTTGGTTTAACTAATTCAGCTAATACATTTAAACGATTATCAGGCACTGTTACGATTCCCACATTGGGCTCAATCGTACAAAACGGATAATTCGCCGCTTCTGCTTTATTAGAAGAAATAGCACTAAACAAAGTTGATTTACCCACATTAGGCAATCCGACAATTCCACAAGTTAATCCCATAGTAATTTTAAAAATGAAAGCACAAAAGTACGGTTAAAAATCAAAAAGCCCCTGATTTCTCAGAGGCTTTTTCGAATATTTTAAGGATAATTACTCCCATTTTAACTCACTGTTCCCAAATTCATCTTCATCACGATTAAATGAAGAGAAATCGACATCAGGCATTAATTCTGTCTTCACGTGATTAACCGCCTCATTTAATCCTTCTACAAATTTATCAAAATCTTCCTTGTACAAAAACATCTTATGTTTCTCATAAACGAAGCCATCTTCTTTCTGATGACGACGACTTTCTGTGATTGTAATGTAATAATCTTGAGAGCGGGTTGACTTCACATCAAAAAAATACGTTCTCTTTCCTGCCCGAATACGTTTAGAAAATAATTCTTCTCTATCTCTTTCTTCCACTGGTATTTAAATTATGGTTTCACAATGTGTAAATCTACTATTTATTCTCATTCACTCAAAAAAAATCAGTAGAATTAAGAAGAGCCTGTAAACCTGCAGATTTTTAATTCCCAATTTAAACCTACATCTTTACAATCATCATCCATCCTTTTTAATGATAAAAATACCGTCAATAATACTATTGATAAGCACATTTTTATCCCTAAATGCTTTCTCACAAGATTTAGGATATGAAAAAGTAGGAATAGCCTCGTTCTATGCCAACTCATTTTATGGCAAAAAAACCGCTAGCGGGGAGAAGCTAAAAAAGACCTTATTAACCGCTGCACACAAACGTTTTCCTTTCAATGCCCTTGTTGAAGTAACGAACTTAGCTAATCGCAAAAGCGTCATTGTTCGCATAAATGATCGAGGACCCTATAAAAAAGGTCGTGTTATCGATCTGTCAGAAGCCGCCGCTAAGAAATTAAACCTAAAGAAAATAGGCTTAGTGAAGGTGAAGATTAAAATCGTAGGATTTGAGAATGAATTAATGCTCATCCCCTACCAGAAACTAGCCTTAGAAAGCAATCCAAAGTTCAGTCGAAACTTCTATCAGAAATCACGCCTTAAGTACAAGACGCATTATAAAATGAAGAAGAACGTCAAACATAAAAAGTACATCAATAAGAAGTACATTAAACGTTAGACTTATTTACGTCTATTTTCTAGATACTGAATAAACTCCTTCAAATTCTCTACCGGAATACGTTTACCCACAATCTTCTTTTGTTGATCTAGCACATAAACCACTGGTGTAGAGTAGACATCAAACGTATTTCTAAAATCCGTGTAGTATTCTTCTTTACCGGTTTGTGGATTTAAGTGAATATCAATCCCATTAACCCAAGATCCAATTTTAAAATCAACAATGAACTTTTTCCACGCAGCCTTATCGCGTACAATAGAACTTGCTACAACGCCTATATTCTTACTTTTAAAATAATCATTCAAAGCAACTAATTTAGGCGCCTCTTGTTTACAATGACTACATTCTGGATCGTAAATAAAGACAATGGTGTATTTAAATGGTAAAGAAGTAATATTGATTTCCTTACCAGCAACATCAGTCAAATGCATCTTAGGAAAGGATTTACCTACCAATAATGGCTTAATTATTGCTACTCGTTCCTTCATACGCCTTACAGTACTCGTATCCCACAAAGCAGGTTCCCCTATGTAATATTTCTCAGCTAAGTGCACAAATGCTCCTTCTGTCCCTAAAATAGGATTGTTCTCATACGTACTCGCAATTTTATAGATGATGTAGCGACGCACCTCAGTATCCTTGGCTTTCTGTAGAATTAAATCTGATTCCCTCGAAATGGAATCTGGATCCTGAACGACTAAATCTTTAAAGAATCGTTCTAATTTACGCTGTAAGAAAGGCGTCCGAACCATACGCTCATCCCCTAAATCCATCCCATCAAAATAATGCTTTTTATAATATTGGTATTGATACATCTGCATTTTAGTCGTATCTGCTTTTGACTTTAAAACACCTGTATAGGCTGGTATTTCAGGGTCAAAGGAGGATTCAATTAATTTAGATACAAATAAAGTAGCATTAGCCTTTTTCCATTGTTGTTGAAATTGCTGCACTTCTGATTGTGCATTTTTTCTGGCAACAGGAGAAAGTGAAGGTTGATTTAATTGTGTATATAGCTCATTCATCTTTCGCTGAAAAGTATAAAAAGCAGCATTTTCAGCTGAATTTTCAAAGGTAATGGTCTTTAATATATCGGTAGTATCCAAGGAGAAAGAGAAATTAGGTTCCTCTATCACCACATCAATGTATTTTGATTTAAGGAAAGAAATCAAATAAAGACCCTTTGGCAAACCTTCTGAACCTTTAAATTCAAACTCTCCTGCTTCATTAGCAACAACCGTATCCTTTATCACTTGTTGATTATAGCCAAAATAATGTGCTAAATACACCTCCGATTTAGATAAACCTTTTATCTTCCCTTTGATGTCATATTGAGCGTCAGCATTAATGGCAAACAGGAAAATAAAAAGAAGAGTACCGACTACTTTCATAAGTTTAGAATAAATTTGTATCACTAACCTTCAAATTTACAATGTTTTTCATCCTATCTAAAATAATCGACTTTTTCCTTCAACCACTTTGTTGGATATTTATCCTGCTAGGGGTCGCCTATTTTAGTAAGTACACGAAACGCTTCATTTTAATCATCATTGGTGCACTTTTACTTTTTAGCAATGGGTGGTTCGTCAATCAGTGTTATTTGGCCTACGAAAGTCCACAAGTAAAACTGACTCAAAACTACCATTGGTGCATCATCTTAGGAGGTGGAATGATGCGCGCGGGGGAAGGCTATCGTACAGGCGAAACGGCCGATCGTTTTATACAACCGCTATTATTGTACAAAAAAGGCATCGTTAAAAAGATGCTTATCACCGGAGGAAATGTCAATATCAAAGGCCTTAAGATCGACGAAACACAAGAAAGCAAAAAGGTAGAAGAAGTACTCATCGCTATGGGTGTAAAACCGGAAGATCTCGTTTTAGAGGAAAGTGCTCGAAATACGCACGAAAATGCGGTATATACCAAACAGATGCTTAAACCATATCTTAATGAAAGAATGGTTCTGGTCACTTCTGCCATGCACATGCCCAGGGCCAAAGCCTGCTATCTAAAAGAGGGATTTCTAATTGATGTGTACCCTGCAGACATAAAGAAAAAGGATACCCCTTCAGGTATCCTCGATCTAGTAATTCCTCAAGAACGAAACCTCAGTAAATTCGCTGAATTAATCAGAGAAATGGCAGGTTACGTCATTTATTCCTTAGTAGGTTTCGCCTAAGTAGAAAGAATCTCTACCATACGGATTAAATCCTCAGATACTGGTTTCTTCTTTGTAATCGTATCGTGGAATGGCGTATAAATCAATTGATTATTGACTACACCTGCCATTACGTTTTTCTCCCCACGTAATAAACCTTCCAAAGCTCCTAATCCTAGACGACTAGCTAAAATTCGATCAGACGCTGTAGGAATACCACCACGTTGAATGTGACCTAAAGTGGTAACGCGAATATCTAAATTCTCGCCAATTTTGTCCTTGATTTTCTTAGCAACAATCTGTGCATTCCCTTCTTCATCACCCTCTGCAACAATGACAATCGAAGAAGATTTCTTCTTGTCAAAACCTTTTTGAAGAATGGCTGAAATCTCATCAACTGACGTCAAATTCTCTGGAATCATCACTGACTCTGCTCCACCCGCAATTGCACATTGAATAGCGATATAACCAGAATCACGACCCATCACCTCAATAAAGAACACTCGATCGTGTGAATCAGCCGTATCACGAATTTTATCCACTGCATCTAAGGCAGTATTTACGGCCGTATCAAAACCAATCGTATAATCAGTTCCATAAAGATCATTATCAATCGTTCCTGGAGCTCCTACGGTAGGAATTTTAAACTCATTATAGAAGATCTCAGCTCCGGTAAACGTACCGTTTCCTCCGATGGCTACTAAACCTTCAATACCTAATTCTTGTAATTTATCATAGGCCTTTTTACGACCTTCAGCTGTCATAAATTCTTTCGAACGGGCTGATTTTAAAATCGTCCCACCCCTCTGTATAATATTGCTTACAGACTGAGAATTTAAAGGAATAATATCCCCTTTAATCATCCCGTTATATCCTCTTACTATACCAAAAACTTCCACATCGTGATAAGCCGCACCACGAACAATTGCTCTAATACAAGCATTCATTCCTGGTGCATCGCCACCCGATGTAAATACAGCTATTTTCTTCATCTCTTATACAGTATAATTTCTTAGACCTATTATTCTTTCAAAAATACAATCTTTCTCTGTTTTTACCTCGATTTTTGGTATTAAAAATGCAATAAAAACGTAAATTTGAGACCTATTCATATTAAATCAAAGCACCTATGAACGCAAACGAATTTTTGTACTCCTATTTAAATAATGCCTCACCCACTGGTTTTGAGGCAAGTGGACAAAAAATTTGGTTAGATTATATTCAACCTTTCATCGACGAAAAAATCATAGATACCTATGGAACTGCTGTGGGGGTCATAAATCCAGGACAGCCTTACAAAGTAGTGATCGAAGCGCATGCGGATGAAATTTCGTGGTTTGTAAACTATATTGATGACAATGGATATCTTTTTCTACGTCGCAATGGAGGTTCTGATGCCTTGATTGCTCCCTCAATGCGGGCGAATATTCACACAAAAGACAAAGTGGTAAAAGGAATTTTTGGCTGGCCAGCGATTCACGTAAGAGATATTGCCAAAGACAAAGCTCCAGGCATTTCAGACATATTCATTGATTGTGGTGCTTCGAATAAAAAGGAGGTAGAAGAAATGGGTATCCACGTGGGTACAGTAGTAACTTTCGAAGATGGATTAATGGAATTGAACGGCAAATATTTAGTAGGCCGTGCCTTAGATAACCGAATCGGTGGTTATATGATCGCTGAAGTTGCTAGAAGACTGAAAGAAAATAACATTACCCTACCTTACACGCTTTATGTGGTTAACTCTGTACAAGAGGAGATTGGCTTACGTGGGGCAGAAATGATTGTTCGTCGATTGAAACCAGATTTGGCATTCATTACTGACGTGACACACGATACGCAATCACCTATGTATAACAAAAAGACTCAGGGTGATATGTCATGTGGAAAAGGTCCGGTTATTTGTTATGGCCCAGCAGTTCAGAACAATGTGCGTGACTTTATCATCGATGTAGCTGAAGAAAATAAGATTGATTTCCAAAGACAGGCCGTATCACGCTCTACAGGAACCGATACCGATTCATTTGCTTATGCCACAGAAGGCGTTGCTTCAGCTCTAATCAGTTTGCCATTGAAGTATATGCACACCACGGTAGAAACGATCGCAAAAGACGATATGAATGCGGTGATCGACCTTATTTACCAATGCTTGTTGAAAGTGAAGGGTGGAGAGGATTGGAGATATTTTAATTAAACACGGTTTAAATTGTGCTACGCAATAATTTGTAACCGTATTTAATTAAAATCCTCTAAAAGAAACAAAAAAGGGAGCTTTGCTCCCTTTTTTGTTATCCATCTTTATGCTTTGTGCTCTATGCTTTACTCTTTCAATTTTATATACCTCGCAAAGAACTCATACGTCCGCAACATCTGATCAATACGCTGGCGGTTATTGCCCGAACGCGTTAACTCGTGCGTACCGCCCGGATGACGGATATATTCCACATCGCGTCCCAATATTTTTAGGCTTTTATACAACATTTCGCCTTGAATAACGCCTGTGCGCAAATCATTTTCTCCGTGGAAAATAATAAGTGGAGTTTTGATATTTTGAACATAGCTATAAGGTGATTCACGATCGAGTATGGCCTTTGTAGCTTTTTCCCAAGGATATCCACCGAAGTAATTTGGCACTAAACGCCAAGCATTTCCTTCGCCCATAAAGGTCGATAGTTCATAGACACCACGTTGTGCACAAGCTACTTTAAAGCGATTCGTGTGGCCAACAATCCAAGAAACTAAGTATCCCGCATATGAACCACCAGAAACAGCCTGCTGAGTGGTATCTGCCCAACCTTCGGCGATCGCTAAATCCAAAGCCTTCAGAACATCTGAGGTGGGGCCAGCTCCCCAATCTTTCACATTAGCCGCTAAGAATTCTGAACCATAACCACCTGAACCACGAGGATTTGCATAGACTACGCCCATTCCTTTAGCAGCATAATATTGAAATTCATGCCACATACTTGCTTCACCTGTTCCCCACATCGCTGAAGGACCACCATGTATATTTAATACGACTGGATATTTCTTCCCAGCTTCATAATCGGTAGGTTTCATTACCCAATAGTCCACTTTTTGGCCTTTGCTATTTGTGAAGGAATGCTTATCCGGACGAACGATACTTTTAGAAGCTAACCAACCTGTATTTAACGAAGTAAAGGTTCTTTCCGAATCGGCAGATTGTAGGTAGATTTCAGACGGATTCTCGATTCCTGTTTTGGCATACACAAAACCTGAATTAGTTACATCAAATCCCAGAATACCCGTATTGTTATCCGTTAATTGCTTCACTTGTTTAGTAGATAGATCAAATACGTAAAGTGGCGCACCACCCTGATTTTGTGCAGTAAAATAAAGCTTGGTCTCATCTGAAGACCATTTCACCTGAGTAATCACGCGATCGATGGGGACCTTAGTGATTTGAGAAGGATTTGCCACAGATATAATTTGTAGCACCGCATTTTGTACACCAGTTGATTTAGCTTCTTGGAAGGCTAACCATTTTTCGGAAGGAGATAAGGTCAAATTGGACATCTTATATCCCGCTTTTTGGTAAATAACCTTTGACCCAAAACCAATATATGAATCCAGGACTTTATCAGGATGGGCCAAAGAATCAGCTGGCACTACTGCGTAGATACCATTGGAAGCAAATTCAACATCTGACCAACGCTGGAATGGGTTGTTCAACAAAACAGGCTTTCCGTTCAAACTAGTCTTAAAATAGGCTGGTAAAGGGATTTCTGAAGTTGTCGTACTTTCTTCTTGGAAATT
Organism: Cytophagaceae bacterium; assembly: GCA_947450865.1. Taxonomy (GTDB): domain Bacteria; phylum Bacteroidota; class Bacteroidia; order Cytophagales; family Spirosomataceae; genus Aquirufa. Next base: position 90 of record CANFWR010000062.1, on the reverse strand, counting down.
CAAGCGATTAATGACTTTCGCCTTCTTATCAACTTCGTTTTGATCTAAATAGGCTCTAACTTCGTCAATACTGCCGTTTGGGTTTGCTTT
>CANFWR010000061.1 GCA_947450865.1 Cytophagaceae bacterium | reverse complement strand
GTTAAACTGGGATTTTGGCCAAAGAAAATCCTTCCAACGCTACCGCCAAAGCTTCGCTTGTCCGAAGTTTTAACAGTGGACAGTGGGCAGTAGAGAGCACAAAGAATAAAGCACAAAGAATAAAGATGGAATCCCCTACGGGGATACATTCAGAAATGTTTTTATAATTCATATGACGCAAAAAAGGGAGCAATTGCTCCCTTTTTTGTTATTGTTTTCAGATAGACACTGAAATGAGGTTTCAAATCGTAGAAAATAGGCCGGAGGCCATTTTCTGATTTGAAAGATTATTTCAGTGTTCTTTTCACTTCTTTCATTTCGTAGCACTCTAACATATCGCCTACTTCTAAATCGTTGAAGTTCTTGACAGATAGACCACACTCGTAACCGAATTTAACCTCTGCTACATCGTCTTTGAAACGTTTCAAGGCTGAAATCTCGCCATCGTGTACTACCACGAAATCACGAATGACACGAATCTTGTGTGCACGTTTCACCGTACCGTCTAATACGTAGCAACCAGCCACTGTACCGATTTTGGTAATCTTAAACACGTCACGAATTTCGATGTTCGAAGTAATTACCTCCTCGAATGAAGGAGCTAAAAGACCTTCCATCGCGGCCTTAATTTCATCGATCGCCTGGTAGATGATCGAGTAGTTACGGATTTCGATTTGTTCTGTATCGGCTAAACGACGAGCGTTTTGCGATGGACGAACTTGGAACGCGATGATAACGGCATCAGAAGTAGACGCTAAAGCCACATCGGATTCAGAAACCTGACCTACACCTCTGTGAATGATACGTACTTGAACCTCTTCCGTCGATAACTTCATCAAGGAATCAGAAAGAGCCTCTACGGAACCATCCACGTCACCTTTCACGATCACGTTCAATTCACGGAAAGTACCGATCGCCTTACGACGACCAATCTCCTCAAGTGTGATGTGCTTACGGGTACGTAAGGTTTGCTCACGAAGAATTTGCTCACGTTTGTTCGCAATCTCACGTGCCTCACGCTCGTTTTCTAAGCAAAGTAATTTGTCACCCGCTTGTGGTGCTCCGTTTAAGCCTAACACTTGAACTGGAGTAGATGGACCTGCTTTTTTGATTTTATTACCGTGGTGGTCAAACATCGCTTTCACACGACCGTAATTATCACCCGCTAACATCATATCACCCACGTTTAATGTACCCGCTTGAACTAACAAGGTAGTTACATATCCACGTCCTTTATCTAATTCAGCCTCGATAACAGAACCTACCGCTTTCTTCTTAGGGTTAGCCGTTAATTCAAGCATCTCCGCTTCTAACAATACTTTTTCTAATAAATCGTCGATACCTTGACCAGACTTAGACGAGATTTCTTGGCATTGGTATTTACCACCCCAATCCTCCACAAGCATATTCATGGCCGCTAATTCTTCGCGTACTTTGTCAGAGTTTGCACCGTCTTTGTCAATCTTAGAGAAAGCAAAAACAATCGGAACACCTGCTACCATCGAGTGGTTGATGGCCTCTTTTGTTTGAGGCATCACAGAGTCGTCCGCTGCAATAACGATAATAACGATATCGGTTACTTTCGCACCACGGGCACGCATTGCTGTAAAGGCTTCGTGACCTGGTGTATCTAAGAAAGTAACTTTCTTGCCTGATTTCGTCTCTACTGAGTATGCCCCAATGTGCTGGGTGATACCACCCGCTTCGCCTGCTGCTACTTTGGCCCTACGAATATAATCTAGTAAGGAAGTTTTACCGTGATCGACGTGACCCATAATCGTAACGATAGGCGCACGAGGCACTAAATCTTCTGGAGAATCCTCCACTTCCACATCCACTACATCGATTTCCTCTTCTGCAGATACGAAACTCACTTCAAAACCAAATTCATCCGCGATCACCGTAATGGCTTCCGCATCCAAACGTTGGTTAATGGAAACGAACATACCCAAGCTCATACAAGCCGAGATCACCTCGTTTACTGACACATCCATTAAAGAGGCTAAGTCTGAGGCCGAAATAAATTCCGTCACCTTCAATACTTTTGCTTCCTCATCTTCCGCCATCATACGAGCCTCTTCTGCCTCCGCACGACCTTTACGCTTCTCCCGACGCTTATCAGCTCCGAAACTTTGCTTATTAGTCGCACCTTGCAAGCGAGCCATCGTAGCTTTGATTTGCTCTTGGATGTCTTTGTCTGACAATTCTCCTTTCGGTGCTGGTTTAGCACCTGGAGCTGGTTTCTTATTGAAATCCTTTTTATCACCTGGACGTCCTCCGCCTGTTCCAGGAACAGATGGAGCTGGTTTTTTCTCCTCCTTGATGATACGCTTACGCTTGTGTTTCGCGTTGTTTCCGCGATCACCAGCAGCAGGCAAGTCAATTTTGCCTAAAACAGTTAAACCCTTTAAAGTTTCACCGCGCGCTTCAATTAACTGAATATCATCCACTACATCAGCCTCCGGTGTTATAACAACAGGCTCAGGAGTAGGTGTTGGAGCAGGCTTTTCTGCCACAGGTTCAGGCTTAGGTGCCGGAGCAGGTGCAGGAGTAGGCGCTGGTTCAGGAGCCTTTTCAGCCTTAGGAGCTACTGGATTCCCTTTTTTATCCAATTCGATTTTTCCCAAAATTTTCAATCCCACTGCCTTCTCTTCTGCAGGAGCTTCTACCACTGGAGCTGGTGCTTCAGGGGCTTTAGGAGCTTCCGCAACTGGTGCTGGCTTTTCAACCACTGGCTCTGGTGCTGGAGCTGGCTTAGGAGCCGGAGCAACAGCGACCGGTTCTGGTGCTGGTGCAGGCTTAGGAGCCTCTACAGAGGTTTCCAAAATATGGTTCGCACCATATTCCTTTGCTAACAAGGTCAACTGCTCAAAGTTCAGTTTGGCGTTGGGGTTATTGTCAATTTTGTGACCTTTCGCAGAGAGAAACTGTAGGATCGTAGACGTTCCCACGTTTATTTGCTTTGCTACAAGGCTCAACCGCATTGTTTTTTCTTCTGCCATAAAAATTACAAAAAACTAAATTCTTTTTATTTACTATAAATTACTCAAACTCAGAACGTAAAACTGCTAAGATCTCATCGATCGTACCTTCTTCTAATTCCGTTCTACGCTCTAATTCTTCTTTAGATAAAGCCAAAACCTGTTTCGCTGTATCTAAACCGATTTTATGAAGCTCATCTAAAATCCAAGCCTCAATTTCGTTAGAGAATTCTGTCAATTCCACATCCTCATCATCTAGCTCATCCTTAGGTACATCACGGAATACATCGATTTCGTAACCTACTAATTTACCTGCTAACTTGATGTTTTGACCTCCACGACCAATCGCCATAGAAACCTGATCAGAATTTAAATAAACAGAAATACGACGACGCTCTTTGTCAATTGCCATCGAATTTAATTTCGCTGGGCTTAATGTACGAGCAACTAATAATTCTAAATTATCCGTGAAGTTAATCACGTCAATATTTTCGTTTTGTAATTCACGAACGATACCGTGAATACGAGAACCTTTCATCCCTACGCAAGCTCCTACTGGATCGATGCGATCATCAAATGACTCTACAGCCACTTTCGCACGCTCACCTGGTTCACGAACAATCTTGCGAATGGTAATCGTACCGTCGTAGATTTCAGGAATTTCTTGTTCGAATAAACGCTCTAAGAATACCGGAGAAACACGAGATAAAATGATACGTGGTGTACCATTTGCCATTTCCACTTTATGAATAATGGCCTTGATAGTCTCCCCTTTCTTGAAACGATCTTTTGAGATCATCTCTGTCTTAGGTAAGACTAATTCATTGTCTTCGTTGTCCAAAAGGATTAATTCGCGACCTAAGATTTGGTATACTTCTGAAGTCACTAATTCACCTACTAAGTCTTTGTATTTTTCGTACAAACCTTCCTTTTCAATGTCCTTGATCTTTTGAATCAAAGTTTGACGAGCGGTTTGAACCACACGACGACCGAAATCCTCTAATTTCACTAGCTCAGCTACCTCTTCACCGATTTCGAAATCGGGCTCGATTAACTTCGCTTCGCTCAAAGGTATTTTGTCGAAATCCCAAATATCTTCTGAGTTATCGTCTACGATCTCGCGGCTACGCCACATCTCTAAGTCGCCGCTTTCGGCATTGATAATGACATTAAAATTTTCGTCTGCCCCGAATTTCTTGCGAATCATCGTACGAAAAACCTCTTCCAAAACCGCGATCATCGTCGGTTTGTCAATGTTTTTCTCCCGAGCAAAGTCTGAAAATGACGAAATTAATTCAACACTGTTCATTGCTATCTCTTCTTTGTTTATTGAAATGACACTTGTACTTTTATTTTATCTACCTCTGCTAATGGAAACCAAGTGGCTTCTTTCGCAACGATTTTTCTATGCTTGACGGTCTTCTCTGTTAAGATTTCTACCGCTTCGTCTGTATTAGAAACTAACGTCCCCTCTACATTTTCTGCCTCTTTATTTTTCATCCAAACCTTCACCTTGCGGCCTACGTTCTTCTGAAATTGCCAGCCTTGGCTTAATGGAAAGTCCAAACCCGGCGAAGACACTTCTAAATTATACGCTTCTTCGATTAGCACGCCCTCTTCAATGAAGTGAGCTAATTTGCGGCTCATTAAAGCGCATTCGTCAATAGTAACACCTTCTAGTGTATCCACCAGAATCGTAATTAAGGTTCTTTTAGCGCCCTGAGAAACGGAAAAATCGACCAGAAGCAAAGGGCCATCGCCAATATACTCCAATGTCCATTCTTTCAGTTTACTCGTTAAATCCATCTTCCTTCTGGGCTATGAAAACAAAAAGAGGGATCAAAAACCCCTCTTCTTTTCCTTAAATTCTCCACAAAGATACGCATAATTTTAGAAAAACAAAGTAATTGGTCCACTATAGAGTCTTTAAACAAAAACAGATTGCGATTTTTTTCGTTATTTGCACGACGAATTATTTCCAAATGAAATTAGCCTCGCTACTCCTCTTTTTGAGTTTACATTGCTTTGCAGGCGACAGGCTACCTGTACCACCTGAATCCCCCATTCGCTTGTTTTTCATTCAGCGAAGCACCAATATTAATGTAGCAGTGTATGATGCTAATTTGATTGGAGGAAAATTGAATGCCAAAGATCCGGTTCGTACCTATTGGTATAAATTCAATGAGAAACCACCCATTGAAGAATTAACCACCATTCAACGAACTTTAGCTTATGGTTTATACACCTCAGCCATCACTGGGAGTATTAATACCTATGAGGGTCATTTTCTAGCCTACCGAAAACGCAAATTTATCGTTAAGCAAGATGCGACCGGAAACCCCATTGCCCTATTTCAGATTAATGGCAAAATGCAGATTTTGAAACGAGTATATGTCAAAGTAGATGAAACAAAGTTCCTTACGACGGTGGATTATATCGAACTTTTTGGCAAAGATCCAGTGACAGGGAAGGATGTGTATGAGAAGTTCAAGCCGTAGGCTTTGCGGAGCAAAGCTCAAAGAGCAAAGAGCAAAGACCAAAGTTCAAAGAGCAAAGACCAAAGTTCAAAGAGCAAAGACCAAAGTTCAAAGTTTAGCGAAAACAAAAAACAAAGTCCAAAATGTATCTCCGCAGGAGATTCCACCTTTGAAATTTGCTCTTTGAAATTTGCTCTTTGAAATTTACAAATTTCCAAGCAGGGAAATTTGTAAATTCCTCGGTTGCCCACTATACCCCGTAATCTCCATTATTTCTTGATTCAGCGCATTTTTTAATAAGGCAGATATCTTCCATTTGGAATTGAGTTGGTAATGAACCGAAATGTCTGTCCAGACATAGGCTGACATGGGATTCGGTTGAACGGAATAGGTGGACTCGTCGTAGAAGTAGTCCGTTCTTTGGCCTACAAATTGATTGGATAATCCAACCGACCATTTATTGGTCAACTTTGCTTGTAAATAAAGATTCCAGGCATTCGTTGGACGGCGAATTAAAGACGAATACGTCGAATCGCGGTCCGTCATCTCCCCTTTCAAATAGGTATAATTGAAATCCGCTTGAAATTTTGCCGTTTGATAGCTGATTTCAAATTCGATTCCGCGGGTATGCTGCTGGGAGATGTTTTGGTATTTGCCAAAAGGCTCGGTATCCATCGCCTGAAAAACAATCCCCTGATTCACTTGATTTTCAAAGGCTACGGCACGAAGCTTCCACGTCTTAAACTTCTTTTCAGCACCAAATTCGATTGTTTTTCCCTGCTCTGGCTGTAAATCCAGGTTGCCATAAGGAGAGGCTAATTGATAGATCGAAGGGGTTTTGAAACTCGTATAATAATTCCCAAAGAGCTTCGCCGTCTGCGAAATAGCCCAATACGGATTCAGATTATAGGTAAAATAGTTTCCAAAAGTCGACTGCGCATTCCATCGCGCACCGACCTCATAACCGAATTTACCCCAGCTCTGTTGAAACGTAGCATAGGCTCCCACAATCTGCTGGGTCTTTTGTTTCTCTGTTAAATCAGGAGACGAATACGCACCGTAGTCGCTGAGGGAAAGGTCGCTTTGCTCCGTTTTTTGGCGTCTATATTCAGAACCAATCAATAAAATGGCATTTTCCTTTACCGGAATTTTTACAAAAGCCTCCAATCCTTGGTTCAAACCTGCATAACTGGATAGGCTAAACTTCGACCACGCATTCGCAGCGACGTCCGTAGAATCGTTGCGAAACTCCCGGTGAATCAAATCCTGGAAGGCGCGAACTGTCCAATTATTCACCTGGTATTGCGCTCTAAACGAATGACTTACGGCTTTCGACGTGTAATCCCGATCATCTACAAAGGGACCATTATCTAAATTCCCTTGATACAGCTGTGACGAATAAGAAAAATCTAGGTTACCTAGTTTTCCCATATCACGTCCCCATTTCAAACCCCAGCTTTGCTGCTTAAATCCGTCGGCCTCCGCTTTTCCTTGGGCGATTTTGGCCGATGAAAAACCATCCGTCGCGTAATTTTGCGCTTGTATTTGAAGTTGATTATTTCCATGATTAGTGGACCAAGAAATCTGTTCTTGGTGCGTCCCTAATTCACCACCTTGTAGTACAATATTTAAACCTTTCGCGTTTTTCTTAGTGACTAAATTAATGACAGCCGCCATCGCATCCGATCCATACAGCGTAGATTGGCCTCCTTTTAGGATTTCGATTCGTTCGATGTTTGCCAAAGAAATCAAGTTCCAATCCATCACCGATGAAATATGGGAAGGATCATTTAATGGAAAACCATCCATTAACAACAACACGTGACCTGTATTTGCCCCTCTCACATAAATTTCCTGGTTCGTCCCCGGCGCGCTGCGCGCGCCTACTACTGCGACACCTACACTTTGCTGGAGTAATTCACCTAGACTTTTCCCCTGGTTGGCCTGAATCATTTCGGCCGAAATAACCGAAACCACTTTCCCCGAGCGAGCCAGTTTTTCTGGGTACTTAGGAGCGGAGATGGTGACCTCCGCTAGTGTGGAATCTCTTTTTAGAGTATAGAGAGGAGAGTATAGAGTAGAGATTTTTTCCTGCCCACTGGCTACTGCCCACTGTCCACTGTCCACTCCCGACCAAAGCGCGGCCGCAATAACTACTACGTTTAACATTTTTTTGCCCTTTCAGGCCTGTGAAATAAAAAGGTAATCGAACGCTCGACCTCGGATCATCCTCCGTAATTCAAGGTCAAGAATAGTAAAAGGCAGGTCTCCTGACTCATTTCCCTTGCTTTTCGGCCTTCCCAGCAATGCCAGTGACCCTAGAATGAAAAGCTTTTTGAAAATTTACAGTTGCGGGGACAGTTTCGGATTTTCACCAAATTCCCTATTAATCAACGCCGTTCGAAGCGGCGCAGAACCTTTCGCTACCACAAAGGTAGTTCAATTTCTATTTTATCAATTTGTTGGGCCAAAGATTCGAAATATATTCTCCTATTTTGTAAAAAGAAACCCAAATAATGGACAACAAAATACGCTGCCGCTGGTGTGGTTCAGATGAATTATACCAAACCTACCACGACCTCGAATGGGGCAATCCGGAACACCGCGATGAAGCGCTTTTTGAGCTCCTCATTTTAGAAGGCTTCCAAGCCGGCCTCTCCTGGATCACCATTTTGAAGCGACGCGAAGCCTTCAGAGAAGCCTTCGCGCAATTCGATTACAAAACCTTAGCAACCTGGTCGAATGAGCAACTAGAAGCCCAAATGCAAAACGAGCTAATCATCCGAAATCGCCTAAAAATAAGCGCCGTTCGAACGAATGCACAGGCTTTCATTAAAATTCAGGAAAAATTTGGTAGCTTTAACCAATATATTTGGGAGTTTGTGGGCCATACGCCTATCCTAAACCACTTTGCCCATCACGGAGAGTTACCCGCTAGCACAGAAATTTCTGTCTTATTGAGCAAATCTCTAAAAAAGAATGGATTCCGATTTGTCGGCCCTACCATTTGTTATGCGTTGATGCAGGCCGCTGGATTAGTGAACGATCATACGATTGACTGCTTTCGCCATCCTAACAATAGCTAAATGAACAAAAGGATAGTCATTATCCCCACGTACAACGAGATTGAAAACATCGAAGCCATCCTTTTGAAGGTCTTGAGCTTGGATCCCGTTTTCGATGTCTTAATCGTGGATGATGGTTCTCCTGATGGAACTGCGCAGGAAGTAAAAAGACTTCAAAAATCAAATGAAGGACGCATTCACCTGCTAGAGAGAAAAGGCAAATTAGGATTAGGCACCGCTTATATTGAAGGCTTCAAAATCGCCTTAGCAAAAGGTTACGACTTCATCTTTGAGATGGATGCGGACTTCTCCCACAATCCGGATGATTTAATTCGCTTATTTAAAGCGTGTGCGACATCCGCCGAATTAAAAGAAGAAAACTTGCCGGGAGATGAAGCAGGAAACGGAGATATGTCCATCGGATCTCGCTATATCAATGGCGTGAACGTGGTCAATTGGCCCATGAGCCGCGTGTTGATGTCCTACTTTGCTGGCTTTTATGTGCGTTTTATCACGGGAATGAAAGTGCAAGACGCAACTGCTGGTTTCGTTTGCTACCGCAGAAATACCTTGGAAACATTACCCTTAGACCAAATCAAGTTCATCGGTTATGCCTTCCAAGTAGAAATGAAATTTACCACCTGGAAATATGGCTTCAAACTCGTAGAGGTGCCTATCATCTTTACGGATCGCACAAAAGGAACCAGTAAGATGTCAGCGAATATCTTTAAGGAAGCGATTTTTGGGGTGATCCAAATGAAAGTCAATAGTTTGTTCAAGCGTTACCAAGCCTAATATGAGCTATACGGTCTTAAAATCCATTCACATCATATTCGTGGTCAGCTGGTTTGCTGGTCTATTTTACCTTCCCCGTTTGTTGGTCTACCACGCTGAATCACAAGAGAAGGAAGAACCAGAGAAAGGTATTTTATCGAAGCAGTTCGAAAAGATGGAGAAAATCCTTTTCAATGCCATTATGATTCCGGCGATGTTCTTAACATGGATCACGGGTTTAGCTTTGATATACGTAGCTTGGTTGAGCAGCTTTGGATCTCAAGGCTGGTTGCATCTGAAATTAGGATTCGTGGTAGCCATTACGGTTTACCATTTTGTTTGCAGATACCTGATTCTTCAATTCAGAAAAGGAAATTTCATCCTTTCAGGAACACAGCTAAGGCTTTATAATGAGATTGCCACCATTCTATTAGTCGCGGTTGTTTTCTTAGTGGTGGCTAAAAATACCTTGGACTGGATGTATGGCTTGAGTGGGTTTGTGATTTTCGCCATTGTGATTATGGCAGCGGTAACGATCGTTAAGAAAATCAGAAATAAGGCTTAATTAAGACAAAGAACGATCCATATCGCGCTTCACATCTTTCTCTTTAATGTCATCCCGCTTATCGAAGGTCTTCTTACCTTTCGATAGTGCGATGTTTAATTTCGCATACCCTTTGTCCGAAATGAATAGACGAGTGGGAATAATCGTCAAACCCACGTTCTTCAACTCCTTCTGTAATTTACCTAACTCGCGTTTGGATAACAGCAACTTGCGATCACGTAAGGGGTCGTGATTGTAATGCGTACCCTCGTCATAGGCCGATATGTGCATATTGCGAACGAAGAGTTCGTCCTGAAAGAATACACAATAGGCATCGGTTAGGTTGGCTTTCCCTTGGCGGATCGATTTAATCTCAGTGCCTGTCAATACCAAGCCAGCCGTGAAAGTATCAATGAATGCATATTCAAAGGATGCCCTACGGTTCTTGATTTCAACAGTCTTTTGGATTTTTTCTTTTGCCATTGGAATAAAAAAAGCCACACAGCGAAACACTGCGTGGCTAAATGTAGCTAAAAGCTATTATTTATCTTCTTTTTTGTCGCCTTTCGTTTCAGCGTACTCTTTGTTCAATCCTTCGATGATTTTTTGTGTCACATCTACAGAAGGATCTGCGAATAAAATTCCGCCGCCCACTTTAGAATAACCTAACACAAACTCATATTTGTTTGCTTTGTTTGTCTTCGAGATATAGTCACGAATGTTGTTGTACAACTCTTCGTTTTTCTTTGCTTGCTCTTGACCTAATTCCGCTTGCTTTTGTTGAGAATATTGTTGCAATTCAGCACCTTTCTTCTTCAAAGTCATATCAGCCGCTTGCAATTCAGCTTGAGTCATGGCAGATGCACGTTGTTGGATCGCTTGTAATTCTGCTTGAAGTGATTGCTCTTTTTGACCTAAATCAACTTGTAAACGATATCCTTTGTTCTCAAACTCTTTTTGAGCGTCTTTGTAAAACTGGTAATTCGTTAATAACGAATCCGAGTTTACGAATACAATACGTTTTCCATCAGCTGTCGAAGCACCTAAGCCTGTCGATGAGCTACCTGAATTTTGGTAAAATAAAAAAGCAATTGCGATGGTTAAAACGCCCAACCAAGCGTATGGTAAATTTTTCACGTGTATTATTTTTATTAATTGGATTAACGGCAAATATACAAGGTCTGTATCGTTTGTCCTAAAAAATTATTACTTCTGTCTTAATCTAGCCCCAGCCCAGGTCCAAATGCCACTAAATAAGCCTCCTAGCACGCCAGTCAGAACAAATAAAGCAAACACATTACCCTTTAGAGGGAAAACTTGAGCCATCCGACCAGGAAGCGGGCTTGGGTGCTGCAAATCAAGCCATAAGGCCGAAACCACCCATAAAACAAATCCTGCAAGGAAACCAGTCAAAAAACTCGACTTCAATGGCATATTCAACACAAAGGCAATCAGCCCAAAGGCCAAACCCATCGCATACCATGGCAGGTAAATCCCCACCAAAGCACCAATAACGACTAAAATGATACTATAGATTAAATGCTTCATGGCTTATTTCGATAAAGTGATTTTCTTACGTAAACGATTCGATTTTTGATCCGGTGATTCTAGGTATAAAAGAGGCTTTAGCTCTCCTTTGGCCCACGTATCAATCAAATCATCATAATGACTACTTCCCGGATTTCCTGACTGGCCTCCTGGATAAACGCCATACGCTTTAGGCTTGCCTTCTTTCGAAAGCTCTACCACTAAACGCCACGATGGACCCGTCTTAGTAGTAGACGCATTCACGATGGTTCCACCCCCACCAATCGGGATATTCAGGCGAGATAAGGCATCCATACCTGGTATCAAGTGGCGAACACCCGTTTGTTTGTGCTTGTACCAAGCCCACTCTGGACCCTGCGGACCGTGTTGTTTCACCAAGGTGTCCACGTTCGCTTGCAATGACTTCATGATGATATCAGACATCGACTCTTTAGCAGGCGTCTTCGTATCATCCCACCAACGGGCTGTTGGCTCCGATTTGATCATTTGAATCGTGCGATCCATCGAAGGACGACTCATTGGTACTTTTTCATCTGCGGAGAATTCATCATCCCAAACACAGTTCTGCAAAGTCGATACCCAGTTTTCAAAAATAGTAGCTCCTACAGACTCCGGACTATTCACTAAATTCCAAGATTTCAAGGCAGCTAATGCTTTCGATTGAGCCGCAGTAGGTGATTTCACTTGAGCAAAAAGCAAAGGCAATAATTCACGAGCACGGATGTTGAAGTTGTCGTTTTGGAGACCTCGTAAAGAATCCATCGTGATTTTCTCCATCACCGCTAGACGCTCATTAATGCGACGACCGCGCTCAGATGGCGCATATTGCCAGCCCATATAATACGGATAAGATGGATCCGTTGAGAATTGATTCGCAGAACTCACGAAACCGCGAACCGGATTCAACACGTGCGGATTGTGCGCCTGAGGGATAAATCCTTGCCAATCAGCCGCCGCATCCGTTCCATCTAATAAATACTTTCCTTGCAATTTCGACTTCAACGGGAACTTACCATTCACCCATAAAGCGATATCGCCTTCATTACTAGCAAATACGAAGTTTTGAGCTGGTGCGGAATAGAAAGTCAAGGCCTTTTTGTAGTCCTCGTAATTTTTCGCGCGGTTCAACTGATAGAACGTCGTCAATTCTTGTGATTTCTCGTGAGCAATCCAACGCAAAGCGTGTCCAACCGGAATGTTCGAACGGAACGGTTTTTCGTGTGATAAATACACAACCGGACCATGGTGTGTGAAGAAGATCGTATCGACCATATCTTTCTTGCCTTTGATCTTAAAGGTTTCGATGCGCATCGACGTTTTCTTCCATTTTCCGTCGTGCCAATATTCCTGCTTAGAGGCGTCTTTAAACTTCACTTGGTACCAATCTAAGACATCAGAACCTACATTCGTTACACCCCAAGCCACATTTTTATTAAAACCAATGATGACATTAGGCGTTCCTGGCATCGTAGAACCATACACGTTAACGCCTGGAGCGACTAATTGCATTTGGTACCAAATCGATGGCAACGACAAGGTCAAGTGCGGGTCATTCGCTAAAATAGGCAAGCCTGACACTGTTTTGTTTCCTGAAACGGCCCAGTTATTCGAACCAATATTTGGATCCTTTTCAGGTGTAGACATCGAGCTTCCTAAACCCGTGAAGTCTGCGGGTGCCGCAGGAATAGGGACAGGTTTAAAATCTACGGGAGATCCTACTGGAATAATCGGACTCTCTTGGAAAGGATAATTAGGAAAAAGATCTTCCGCTACCTCGCGACCGTATTTGCGCAAGATATTCGTCATCTTTAAATCATCCGTCCCAGAAGCTAATACGAAGGACATATTCTTCAAGAACAAGGCGCTCTTGATGGGAGTCCAAGGTTCTGGACGGTAGTTCAATAATTTGTATTCCAAAGGTAATTGGCGATCAGATAAAGATCCGATATACGCATTTACCCCTGCAGAATAAGCTTCAAGCGCCATTTTTGCGGCAGGATCTTGCTGCATTCCTTCGAAGGATTTTTCCGCACCATAGACAGAACCCATTCTGCGCTGGAACTGATCGGAGGCAATTCCTTTTTCACCTACGATTTCAGAGATGCGACCACCCGCGAAATGCGTTTGGAACTCCATTTGCCACAAACGGTCTTTGGCCGTCAAATAACCCTGCGCTAAATAAAGGTCGTGATCATCTTGCGCAAAAACGTGCGGCACGCCCATCTCGTCATACACGACTTGAACAGGTTGATGCAATCCCTGGATTTGCAAGGTTTCTTCCGTGGGTTCGCCTGAATCCGGGCTTTCGGCATTCATCCAAAAGCCGTGAAAGGGACTGAATATTTTTCCGATGGGAGGAATAGTTCCCCAGCTTTGGTTCATCGCATAGGTTAAAAACAGGGCGATTACCAGAGGAAAAGCAGATTTAATGATTTTCATTGATGAAATAGGGGTAGATAAATGAAATATCCGAAGATTTTTTTCTATTTTAGAAAGACAATTTTACAAAATTGTTGCATTACACCCAAATAAATTATCTTTAAAGCTATATGAAAAGACGCACCTTCCTTCAAACCTCCACCCTTTTAGGCGCCAGCCTTGGAGCAACTGCCCAGGCAAAAACTTCCGAACCGCTCATTATAGCGACTTGGAAAAATGAAAAAGCGACCATCGCGGGTTGGAATAAATTGATGGAAACGGGCAAAGCGCTCGATGGCGTCGAAGCAGGTGCACGTATCCCGGAAGCAGATCCAAATGACACCTCGGTGGGGTATGGAGGTTATCCGGACCGCGACGGCCATGTCACATTGGACGCCTGCATTATGGACCACTTAGGCAATGCAGGATCTGTCACCTTTTTAGAAGGGATTATGCACCCCATTTCAGTAGCTAGAGCCGTGATGGAAAAAACGCCTCACGTGATGTTATCAGGCACAGGCGCTCTGAAATTCGCCTTAGATCAAGGATTCAAAGTAGAGAATCTGTTGACGGAGACTTCTAGAAAAGCGTGGGAAGAGTGGAAAAAAGAATCCAAATACGAGCCGGTTATTAATATTGAACGTCACGATACCATCGGTTTATTAGGCATCGGAAAAGCGGGTGAAATTGCTGGTGCTTGTACGACGAGTGGTTTGGCGTTCAAAATGCACGGTCGCGTGGGAGACTCCCCTATCATCGGCGGAGCAGTATTTTGCGATGATG
>CANFWR010000060.1 GCA_947450865.1 Cytophagaceae bacterium | reverse complement strand
CGGAAACGTTTACAATTGAAAATAATTTATTTGACTAGCCAGAAATCAGAAATTTTAGTCGTTTCTTTGAATTAATGATGAAAATCAGGAATTGCATTAAATCAATATACACCTCCATGAATAAAAAATTAAACACATTAGATGCCTCCATGCTCGTTATGGGATCTATGATCGGATCAGGTATCTTTTTAGTCAGTTCTGAAGTAGCACGATCAGTAGGCTCCCCTATTTATTGGATTGGCACTTGGCTGTTAACCGCTTTCTTAACGATTACTGGTGCTTTTGCCTATGGAAAACTAAGTTCTGTTTTTCCTAAAACGGGTGGACAATACATCTATTTAAAAGAATCCTATAATTCGTTAATTGGATTTCTTTTTGGGTGGACGACCTTTCTTGTGATTCAAACAGGTACTATTGCAGCGGTGGCTGTTGCTTTTGCCCGGTATGCAGGCTTTATTTTCCCAGGTATTTTAAATGATACACCCTTGGTTGGTGATTTTATTACAACGCAACAAATTTTAGCCGCAACGCTTATCGCGCTTCTAACCTATATTAATAGTCGGGGCGTACAATTTGCCTCATTAGTTCAAAACATCTTTACCATTACCAAAATCGGAGCCATCGTCATCCTGATCATTATCGGATTATATGTAGGCGTTCAGAACGAATGGATTCACTTTGAAGGATTTTTTGCAGAACCTTTCACCGTTGATACGGTGACTAATAACACCCATTCCATCGGAGGATGGGAATTAGCTTCTTTATTTGGTGTGGCTATGATTGGACCTTTATTCTCTTCGTCAGCTTGGAATAATGTCACTTTTGCTAGTGCTGATTTTGAGGATCCGAAGAAGACAATCGCAAAAGGTTTAGTCTATGGATCTGCGCTCGTATGCCTATTGTATTTACTAACTAATATGGCCTATCTAAGTATTTTGCCATTACAAGGAGAAGCTGACGGAATTAATAGTTATGCACGCGGCATTATGTTTGCCACACAGGATCGTCTAGGTGCAGCAGCTTTAGAGACCGTTTTAGGAGGAATTGGCGCCTTGGTAATGGCCGTATTTATTATGATATCTACTTTCGGGTGTAATAATGGGATTATTTTAGCCGGAGGACGTTTGTTCCAAGCGATGGCAAATGACCGTTTATTCTTTAAGAAAGCAGCAGAAACCAATGATAAGGATGTACCTGTTTATTCTTTAGGAATTCAAGGACTTTGGGCCATCCTATTATGTTTCTCCGGTTCTTATGGTGCATTATTAGACTTTACCGTATTCGCTATCTTGATTTTTTACTTCTTAACGGTAGCATCTGTTTTCAAAACAAGAATAATGCAGAATGAATTACCTCTTTTGCAAAAGGTGCTTTTCAGTGGCTACTTATTATTATTAGTAGGAATCGCTGGAAATCTCTTGTGGGTGAAGACACTCTCCTCCTCCATTGGTTTAGGAATCGTGCTTTTAGGTATTCCTTTCTACTTTGTGATGAAGAAAACTCAGAGCAATTGATTTGCTTTCAACCAGGTAGTCAAACGATCGAACCACAAGTCCCCACTTGTGGTTTTATTGTTTAGTCCAAAGCCGTGACCACCTTTCGCATAGACGTGTAAATCCACTGGCACTTTATTCGCAGTTAATTTCTCGGCATAAAGAAGTGAGTTTTTCAAAGGTACCGCATTGTCATCCGAGGCATGTACAATAAAAGCTTTGGGCGTTTGTGGGGATACCTGCTCCTCATTAGAGAATAAAACCAATTCTTCCTCCGTAGGATTTTTTCCTAGGAGACTTTGGGAAGATCCACCGTGACCAAAGGAACGCACAGAGATGACTGGATATAATAAGATCGAAAAATCAGGTCTAAGATTAACACCAGCATGTAGACCAGTATAGTCTTTATTGAAATGAGTGGATGCTGTTGCGGCTAAGTGTCCACCGGCAGAGAAACCCATGATACCTACTTTGGCAGGATCCACATTCCATTTTACAGCATTTGCGCGAACTAAGGCAATCGCAGACTGAGCATCTTGTAAAGGGGCGTATTTTTTCTCAACCTGCGCAGAATCAGTGGGCAAACGATAGTACAATACCAAAGCCGAGACTCCTATTTCATTGAATTTTGCTGCAATATCATATCCTTCATGAGATGAGGCTAAAATACGGTATCCGCCACCTGGACAAATTACCACGCAACTTGTCGATTTAGTAGAACCAGGTGCAGGAAAAAAACGATAGGTAGGAACAGTCAGATCTGAAATGCGCTCGATTCCATCAGCACCTTTCGTTGCTTTTTGCTTATTGACGAATGGCTTAGAATTAGGTACTCCAGCTGGATATAAAGGAAGAAAATCTTGTGCCATAATGGGTGAGGCAATCAGCAAAAATAGAATAATTTTTTTCATGAGGTAGAGGTCTTTTCCGTAGTAATTAACAAGACTGCTGATAAAATCAGGCTACTTGCGAACAACAATATACTACTTAAAGACTCACCTAGAATAATATTACCCAAAAACAACGCAATAATTGGATTCACATAGGTATAGGTTGAAACCATTGTAGCATCTAAGGCTTTCGATAGATAACCAAATAATCCAAAACCAAGCATAGAACCTATTAAGGCTAAATAAGCAAAGACATATATCGCCTTAGCGGGAATTTCAGATAAAACTACTGACTGTGCATCACCGCGAAACAAAGCGATTCCAAGCAAAATTAGACCACCAGTAGTCATTTGAATTCCACAAACCTGTGTGAAATGATAGGTATTTGCCTTCATAAACTGAATGTAAAAGACCCCTAAATTCCAAGCGACGACAGCCACTAATAGAAAACCCATTCCCCGGTAAAAGTCAATTTCTTTACCTGGAATGGCTAAGTTCTTTTGAGAAGCTAAAAGTAGGATCCCAACAAAGCCAATTAAGGTTCCTATTAACTTACGATTACTCGGTTTCCTACCTGATACCCAGAAAAAAATCACTAATAATAAGGGCCCAAAAGCCATGAATACAGATGACAAACCAGAGGGAATTGTTCGACCCGCCAAGGCCATAAAGCCATTTCCCAACGTAATTAACAAGAAACCCGCTAAAAGATGCACTCTCCAATGCTGAAGCGACAATTTTCGCCAATGTCCTCCTAGTATTGACCACGCCAAAAAGAGTAAACCAGCGACTAAATTTCGGGAAAAAGAGATAACTAAAGGGGGTAAAAATTCTAACAGAATCCGAACACTTAGAAATGTGCTCCCCCAAATAAGGTATAGGCCTCCAAGCGCTAACATCGTCACCAGCGATATGGATTCCTTTTTGTTCATGTTAATCTAATAAATCAGGTCTTCTAGTCTGCGTACGCAAAACAGCTTGCTCGTGACGCCATTCTTCAATTTTCTTTTCATGGCCGGATAACAACACTTCAGGAACATCCATTCCATCAAAACTAGCTGGGCGTGTATAAACGGGTGGCGCTAACAAACCATCTTGAAACGAATCAGTTAATGCGGAGCTTTCGTCCCCTATCGCACCTGGAATCAAGCGAATGATGGCATCTGCCGTAACAGCAGCCGCTAATTCACCGCCTGACAATACATAATCACCTATTGAAATTTCTTTCGTCACATACTTCTCCCGTATACGTTCGTCAATCCCTTTGTAGTGACCACAGATAAATAACAAGTTTTCTCCCAGGCTTAATTGATTCACTAAGCCTTGCTTTAAGACTATGCCATCAGGACTAAAATAGATGATCTCATCATATTCCCGTTCCGACTTCAAAAATTCAATACATTTCGACAAAGGCTCCACGGCCATGACCATTCCTGCTCCGCCGCCAAAAGGATAATCATCCACTTGCTTATGCTTCTTCTCAGAAAAATCGTGCAGATCGTGAAATACCACTTCAACAAGCCCCGCCTTTGCGGCGCGCGCACAGATAGAATGCTCAAAAAAGCTGTTCATTAACGCCGGAACTACCGAAATGATATCAATCCGCATCTTCTTGTGTATAAACTTCTAATAAACCATCAGGCAATATACTGTGTACAATTTGGTTCTTCTTATCCACTTTAGGGATTATAGCATCAATTAAAGGGATAAGTACTTCGTGGCTTTGGTAAATCATCACCACTACATCCTGTGCACCTGTACTATAAATTTCCTTCACCGTACCTAAGTCACCTAAGTTTTTATCTACTACTTGATAACCGATTACCTCATGGTAATAAAACTGATCGTCCTTTAATTTAGGTAAAGCCGAAATAGGTAAAAATACCTTTAAACCTACTAAATCCTTCGTAGCATCTAATGAGTTAATCCCCTCCAACGTAATCAAATTCAAATTATCTCGAATTTGGATATCTTCTACGAAATAAGGAACCATTTCATTTCCTTGCTGAAGAAAAATTGCATCCAAATCATCGTACTCATAAGGATCATCTACATCTAAATAAAGGTGAAACGCTCCTTTTAAACCATGCGGTTTAGAAAGTGTTCCTAATTCATAATATTCAGTCTTTGCCATAGGTACAAAAAAAATCATACAAACTTGAGAACAAATTTGTATGATTTTAAATGAAATCAAAAATTATTCAGCTGCTGGAGCCTCCTCCGCTGCTTCTTCCGCTACTGGAGCTTCCTCCGCTGCTTCTTCTACTGCAGGAGCTTCTTCAGCTACCTCTTCTACTGCAGGAGTTTCTTCAGCTGCTTCTTCCGCTACTGGAGCTTCTTCAACTGCTGCTTCTACTACTGGCGCTTCTTCAACTACTGCAGGAGCCTCAGCTACTACCTCGTCAACTTCTACACCTGTAGCTTCTTCTTCCGCTTCGTTGATAGCTTCTACTACGCTAGCCACTAAAGCTTCTTCTGCTACTTTGTTTTTTGCAGCAATATTTTCAGCACGAGCGCTAGATACTTTAGCCTCAGCTTCTAAACGAGCCGCTTTAGACTTCGCTTTAGACTGCTGTAAAGTAGTTGCTTTCGTTTGAATAGACACTTCTTTCTCTGCTTTCCAAGCTTCGAACTTAGCATCTGCTTGTTCTTGCGTGATCGCACCTTTATTCACACCTACTTGTAAGTGTTTCGCATACATAATTCCTTTGTAAGAAAGGATTGCACGAACTGTGTCAGTTGGCTGAGCACCGTTCAATACCCATTGAATTGCTTGTTTCTCGTTTAAAACGACAGTTGCTGGGTTGGTGTTAGGATTGTATGTTCCGATTTTTTCTACAAAACGTCCGTCACGTGGTGCACGAGCATCCGCAACTACTACATCGAACATTGCTAACTTTTTGCGTCCGCGACGCGCTAATCTGATTTTAACAGCCATTTGATATGGGTTTGTGAGGGATCTCGTCCCCCGGGTTTATAAATAGTCTGCAAAATTAAACTATTTTGCTTTCATTTCAAACAAAGAAATAGAGAAAATAAACCGATAAGCCGAATTCTGTCGATGGTTATCCACCGTCCTATCATTTATCTTCGATAAACATCACTGTTTACCTGTAGCAATCTACCCACTAGCATCGGACGAGCCACCCTTTTGCCTTTCAGCAGCTAGCCTATTTGATCTTGCAACGCGTGAGGTTTACCTAAGCCTGTTTTGTCACCAAACCAGCGGTGGGCTCTTACCCCACCTTTTCACCCTTACCCGAAGGCGGTAATTTTCTGTGGCACTTGCTGTTGAATCCGAAGATCCCCCTTCCAGTTAGGAAGCACGCCGCTCTATGTCGTTCGGACTTTCCTCTTTAAAAAGCGATAGGATAGTCTATTTTCTCTAACGCAAAGGTAGGATTTTATTTGGCCAAAGACCAATTCCCCTCAAAAGCACCCTCAATTAGCACGGAACTGCTATCGAAATAGATCTTTTGAAAACGAACACGACCGTTTTTTGCTAAGCTAATCGAACTAGGAAGGCGATTAAGAATTTGATTCGACTGAAAACGAAAAGCCGCTGCTTGAGCCTGCAATTTATGCTGAATGCGTCCCTTAAATAAAGAGGCAGGAAAAGATAAGCCTTGAAGTCGTGTTTCCTTTACCTGGATTCCAACGGAATTATCAGGATAAATTACAAAATCAAAATCGATGGCTAATTTAGATGATTTACCTTTAAATTGAGCTAGTTGAAAGCCTAAGCCCTCCTTTTGGAATAAAAATGCCCCATTTCCCTTCCAAGAAGGATTGCTTTCCTTTATGGCTGCGATTAATTCAGGACCAGATAGTTGAAATTGAAAAGGAAGCATCGGCTTTCCAGCACCAGGTAAATCCTTCACAGGAATTAACAAAGCCGTCGGATTGTTTTGACCAGAAACCACCTTAAATCCACCCATATACCGCAATTGCCCCTTGATGCTTTTTTGCTCAAAGCTCAAATCGCGTAAATCCAAGGCAGAACTAGCAGCGGGTTCTATCCGGTATCCGGAAGGCGAATCCGTAAAAAAAGTTTGGAAGGCAAAAGGTTGGGTAGCCATTTTCTTGATCGAAGCATTTAATTGCTCTTGCATTTGAGCTAAAATCAATGCCTTCTTTTGATTTAGGAGTTGATCCACCACACCAGAAACGTTTACCGGAAAACCTAACACTTTCACTGAAGGTTTTTGGATCCACTGGTAATCATAAGTCACATCTTTCACTTGCAATGCATTAATACTCGCAAGATTCCACTTCAATTGCACTTTCATGGCTAAATCACCCGAAACAGTACCAGCAGATATTCCTGCAAGTTCCGGTTTAGCCACCATTCGAACGGGAAGTGAAAGGCTAATATGATCCTTTTGAATCGCCTGTAATTGAATAGGGGCTAACAATCGCACATCTAAAGGGAAATCAATCGTGGAAGAACCTGCAGAATTTTGGTAAAGTACGGAACCCAGTTTCAATTGACTTAAAGCAAATAAACTATCATAAGAAAGGGAAAAATCAATCGTAGTTAATCCAGACTTGATAGCAGGAAACCGATCCACATAAACCGACTTTTCTGCAATAGGTGTTGGAACTAGTGTTTTAGCACAAGAACTGATTAAGACAAGAAGTAGAAATAGATAAATCCGCATAAAAAAAGAGACCTCAATCTTAAAGGTAAAGACTGAGGCCTAATTATATTTACATAATAAACTAGGTTAATAAACCACCGTTTACTGAAATAACTTGTCCAGTAACATAGGAAGACATGTCTGAGCCTAAAAATAAACAAACATCCGCCACTTCTTTGGCTTGACCTCCCCTTTTCATTGGAATGGATTTTGTCCACTCTTCAATGGCTGCCTCATTTAATTCTTCTGTCATCTCGGTTTCGATAAATCCAGGAGCAATCGCATTGCAACGAATATTTCGTGAACCTAATTCAAGAGCAATCGATTTTGTAAACCCAATAATACCTGCTTTAGAAGCTGCGTAATTGGATTGACCTGCATTTCCTTTGATACCAACAATCGAAGTCATATTAATAATAGAGCCCGACTTCGCTTTCATCATAGGCTTAGTAACCGCTTTCGTTAAATTGAAAATAGATTTCAAATTCACCCGAATCACCTCATCCCATTGCTCTTCTGACATACGCATTAATAAACCATCACGCGTAATCCCAGCATTATTAATCAATATATCAATCGTTCCAAAATCCGCTAACACATCTTCCACTAATTTCTCTGATTCTGTGTAAGAAGAGGCATCTGAACGATAACCTTTGGCAGTAATACCAAAAGCAGCTAATTCTTGTTCTAATGCTTGACCCTTCTCAACGGAAGATAAATACGTGAAAGCCACATTTGCGCCAGCTTGGGCAAAAGTTGTCGCAATAGCCCGACCGATACCACGAGAGGCACCCGTCACTAAAACGACCTTGTTTTGTACTAATGACATATTATTTTTTTTGTTTGGTTAATTCTTTTCTCGTTTTTCTGGCCAAAGTCAAGGCATCAGCCCCCTCTTCAAAATCCGCCACAATGTATTCGCCTTCGGCTAAAGCACCTTTCAAAATTTCTTCCGCTAAAGCATCTTCTAAATACTTTTGAATCGCACGATTTAACGGTCTTGCACCATATTGGGGATCATAACCTTTATCCGCCATAAAGTCTTTTGCCTTCTCCGTTAATTCCACTTCGAAACCAAGGTTTGCTAAACGAGTTTTCAATTTCGTTAACATCAAATCAATGATTTGGTGAATCGCTGGACGCTCTAACGAATTGAATACAATGATATCATCTAAACGGTTAATAAACTCAGGAGCAAAAGCTTTCTTCAGCGCATTTTGAATAGTCGTCTTAGCGTATTCATCCAAGTTGTCCACTTTAGACTTCGTGGAGAATCCGATACCTGATCCAAAATCCTTCAAATCACGTGCCCCAATATTCGAGGTCATAATGATAATTGTATTTCTAAAATCAACGCGACGACCCAAACCATCCGTCAAAATACCATCATCTAATACCTGTAATAAAAGATTAAATACATCCGGATGCGCCTTTTCGATCTCATCTAATAAAACAACGGCATAAGGCTTACGGCGAATTTTTTCTGTCAACTGACCCCCTTCTTCGTAACCCACGTAGCCCGGAGGCGCTCCAACTAAGCGAGATACACTGAATTTCTCCATATATTCACTCATATCGATACGCACTAAAGCGTCTTCTTTATCGAATAAATAGGTCGCCAGAACTTTGGCCATCTCGGTCTTTCCTACCCCCGTAGGGCCTAAGAAGATGAATGAACCAATCGGCTTCTTCGGATCTTTTAAACCCACACGCGTCCGCTGGATAGCTTTTACCAATTTCTTAATCGCATCCGGCTGACCAATTACTTGCTTTGAAAGCTGCTCATCCATCTGCAATAATTTCTCCCCTTCTTTTGCCGCCACACGATTCACTGGAATACCCGTCATCTGGGCAATTACCTCCGCCACATTCTCTTCTGTAACCGTAAATTTCTGCTTCTTAGAATCCTCTTCCCAAGCCGCTTTCGATTGCTCTAACTGGTCGATTAATTTCTTCTCCCGATCACGCAATTGAGCTGCTTCCTCGTATTTCTGAGACTTCACCACTTGGTTCTTCTCTTTCTTCACGATTTCGATTTGACCTTCTAAGGCAACAATATCTTCTGGTACATTGATGTTAGAAATATGCACTCTTGCGCCCACTTCATCTAACACATCAATCGCCTTATCTGGCAAGAAGCGATCAGAAATATAGCGATCTGATAATTTAACCGCAGAAATGATTGATTCATCTGTATAAATAACGTGGTGGTGATCCTCGTATTTATCCTTGATATTATGTAAGATTTCAATGGTTTCTTCGACTGTCGTAGCATCCACCATGACGGTTTGGAAACGACGAGCCAAAGCCCCATCTTTCTCGATGTATTGACGGTATTCATCTAAAGTAGTAGCACCGATAACTTGTATATCGCCACGCGCTAAAGCAGGCTTAAACATGTTCGAAGCATCTAAAGAACCTGACGCACCACCAGCGCCTACAATCGTGTGCAACTCATCAATAAATAAGATCACATCCGTAGACTTCTCTAATTCATTCATCACCGCTTTCATACGCTCCTCAAACTGACCACGGTATTTCGTACCTGCCACTAAAGAGGCAATATCAAGCGTAACAACACGTTTGCCAAAAAGTACACGGGACACTTTCTTCTGCACAATGCGCAAGGCTAAGCCTTCCGCAATAGCTGTTTTACCCACACCGGGTTCACCAATTAAAATAGGGTTATTTTTCTTGCGACGGGATAAAATCTGCGCCACACGTTCGATTTCTTTCTCGCGACCTACAATCGGATCTAGCTTGCCATTCTCAGCCACTTTAGTCAAATCACGACCAAAATTATCTAATACAGGCGTTTTACTTTTTTCTCCTGGTTTAGATCCCGTTGCATTCCCTGCACCTGCTCCACCGGTGGAACCAGACCCTGCGCTATATAAACGGGAATCGTCGTCATTATCATCCGTATCCGAGCTCGCTTTAGGATTAGAACCCTGACCATTACCTGATTGGAATTCTACCATTTCTTTGATTAAATCGTAATAAACCTGGTATTTTTCTAAAATCTGTGTGGCCACATTATCTTCATCGCGCAAAACGGCCATCAATAAATGATCTGTTTCTACGACGTTTGTTTTAAAGTATTTTGCCTCTAAATAGGTCAAACGCAATACCTTCTCAGCTTGCTTTGTTAACGGAATATTTAACATATTCTCGCGATCAAAAGAAGAACGTGTGGTAGAAGCGGTGGAGTGTTCGATGCTTTGGCGTAATGAATCCAAAGAAACCCCTGACCGCAATAATAAATCAATTCCTGGACCCTGTCCATCTCGAATCATCCCTAACATCAAGTGCTCAGTCCCTATGTAATCATGACCTAAACGCAATGCCTCTTCTCGCGCTAACGAGATGACTTCCTTCACTTTATTCGAAAATTTAGCCTCCATATTGTTCTATTTATTTCGTACAACTTATCTGCATCAACCACGTATGCACCTAAATTGTTCCCTTTTTATTTTAAAAAAATCAAAGACTCTTTTCCGTGATTCATCAATGAATCTAAAATCGACAAGTTCGGAACAAATTCCGTTCCAAAACATTGACGATAAGATCTATTTTGATAGATTGAACGCGTTGTCCAGTCTTTTTTCGCACTTATTAGATCATACTCACTCGATCCACCATAAACCCCGAATTCTTCCGTCTTGTCATATACCAAAGGCACATCTAAAATACGGTATGCAAAGCTCAAAAGATCAATATTTAAATCTACTAAAAAAAACCTTTTTTTTGCAAAGATTTGACGTAAATATGGCTCAAAATATTCGTAGAAAGGTGCATTTCCGTAGGCAGCCTGAATGGCGCCTTGATGTTGCTTCATCCAATTTTGGGAATAATCAATCTTCGTATCCTTCGTTTTAGTTTTCTCACCGGATGTATGAATCACCGGAACCGTTAATCGTTCGACACCATTTGCCCCTAAAATTAAACAACGATTTCTAAAAGTCTGCTTCGGAAAATTCTCCTCCACCTCGAAAAGTATGGACGGATGCTGTAGCAAAACCGTCATGTATTCTAGACTAGGCAAATAATGAGTCTCAATGTGCATTCCCAAAAATAAATCTGATATTTGTAAAACGAAAGAACAAAGATAATAAGAATGAAAGCGTCTCCCCTGTTTCTATACAAACTAATTGGAAGATTACCTTTGGCGGTGCTGTATGGTTTCGCTTCTTTTTGTACTTTCTTATTCTATTACCTCATTCCCTACCGAAAGAAAGTAATCCAAGGGAATATGAAAAAATCCTTCCCTCTGCTTTCAGACAAAGAATTAGGCAAGCTCACTTACCGCTTTTATGGGTATTTAACAGATCAATTGGTGGAGTTTTTTAAAGGGGTTTCGATTAGCAAAGACGAAATGCTTGATCGATTTGAGATTAAAAATGAGGACGTTGTGACAGATTTTATCAAAAAGGGCATACCTGTGATTTTGGTAGCCGGTCATCAGGGAAATTGGGAATGGGCCATTCACCGTTTAGCGCTAAGTAAGAATCCACACGACGTAATCTATCAAAAACTAAACAATCCTACTTTTAATGAATTTACGAAGCAAGTACGTTCGCGTTTTGGGCACGTGGTTTTGTTAGAAAAAAGAGAATCGGTTTTATTAACTAGGGAAAGAAAAGATATCCCACGCGTTATTTGTCTTGCTGCTGATCAAGCACCACAAAAACCTGAAACAGCTTACTGGACCACTTTTTTACATCAGGACACCGCCTTCTTCACCGGAATGGAACGTTTTGCGAGAGATTACCAATACCCTGTCGTATTTGCTGAATTGATTCGTACAAAAAGAGGAAAGTATACGATGACCTATGAATTATTAGCGAACGTACCCTTTGATGCATTAGCTCCGGGTGAAATCATAGAACGATTTGCTCGCAGATTAGAGAAATCCATTATCGCGTATCCGGAACAATATCTTTGGTCGCATAGACGCTGGAAACACACAAAACCTGAAAAATTAAGCCTTAAATGGTCTTAGTCAAAATCAGAACAGTCACCTGCACCTTCCCGAATAATTTCGAAGGATTCTTCTAAAATTTCCACTACACTCGAGGGTGTATGGCCTCCAAATCCACCATCAAGTACTAAATCTACTGCATGACCCCAACGATCCATAATCAAACTGGGATCGGTATATTCTTCTACTTCCAAATCGTCGTGAGGCAAAGAAGTGGTCAATAAGGGAGAACCTAACAATTCGACAACTGACAAAATTGGGTCATAATCTGGAATTCGAATACCTACTGTTTTCTTTCCTTGGACTAAAACGGATGGAACTTTGGAACTCGCAGGCAACACAAATGTAAAGGCTCCAGGAAGGTATCTTTTCAGTGTTTTGAAGGCAAAATCAGATACTTTGGCATAATTCGCAATCGAACTTAAATCGGAACAAATAAAGGAAAATCGATTCTTAGAGGCTTGGATGCCTTTGATTTCACAGATCCGATTCACCGCCTTTGTAGAACCAATATGACAGCCCAAGGCATACATCGTATCAGTCTTGTAGATTATCACAGCATCCTTTTCCAAAGCTTTCACTATCAGATCCAACGTAGCCTGGCTGTTATTCTTATCGTACAGACGAATGAGCTCTGCCATATTATTCGAAGAAATAATCCGTTTCTGATTCCTCTTGTTCTTCTTTCACTTGATCAATACTCGCATTGATTTCAAATCCCACCAATAAGATTAAGGCAATAAAGTATAACCAAACCATCAGAGCAATTAACGATCCGATTGAACCGTATACCTTATTATAACTGGCAAAATTGACTAAATAATAAGAGAATAAATTTGTCACCAAAATGGTCAAAATAGAAGCAGTGATGGACCCAGCGTTAAAGAATTTCCAACGTTTAGTGATAGCAGGAGCGTAATAATAGATAATGGAAATGGTTAAAAAGAAAATGGCGAATATGAGGAAGTAGGTCAATATATTCAACATATAGAAATTAAAATCATAATCAATTAAGCCCTTCCCTTTCAGATAACCAATCACCAATTTACCCACAATAAAGACAGAGAATGCTGTAATTAAAACGAAAGTCAACAAGAAATTCAACGAAACTGCGATCACACGCTCTTTGAATATCCCCCGATTCTCCTTCGTTTTATAGGTTAAATTGAAAGAACGAATTAGTGCCTGAATTCCACTAGTAGAAGCATAGAGAGCAAATAAGAATCCAAAAGATAAAACCCCTCCTGATTTTTTTCGAATCAAATCTAACAGTAATTCGGTGAAATCTTTTTGAAGATTTTTGGGAATGGAAGACTTCAAAAAGTTAACCATCTTGATATCAAAATTATCTACCGGAATATAGGCTAACAAGGAGAACAAGAAGATGATCGTAGGGAAAACAGCTAAGGTAAAATTATAGGCCACAGCTGCCGCGCGCACGTCAATATCAAAATGAAAGATCTTTCGGTATAAGATCGTCAGAATTCTGGCCAGGATATAATGTTCCTCGCAATCTTTCCAAAACACCTGAATTTCTCTCCAAACCCGTCTAAACATCCGTTCTTTTTTCTAAAATAGCCGAAATCAACCATTCGGGTGCTTTTACTACTTTCTTTGTCGCTAAATCCATAAAGACTAAAGTCGTCTTCCCTTCGTGCAATAAGACATCACTTTGATTATAAACTTTATACTCAAATTCGATACGAACAGAAGGCATTTTGATTAAAGTACATTCAATTCGCAATAAATCATCATACAAGGCTGGCGCGTGGTATTTGGAGTAATTTTCATACACCGCCAATCCAATACCGGCATCTTCTAATACCTTGTAACTTACACCAATACTTCGCAAAGTCTCTACTCTAGCAATCTCATAGAAACGCGCATAATTACCATAATACACATAACCCATTTGATCGGTATCTGCATAACAAACGCGGTACGAAACCTGGTGAGAAAGCATATTAATGTATTTTGTTTTGATCTAACGCTTTCTGATAATCCGCCGCATTTTTCATGTGCTCTTCATAAGTAACTGCAAAAGCGTGGTTCTCTGAAAAATCAGCTTTGGCACAGAAATAAATATATGAATGATGCTCTAAATTCAAGACCTTGTCAATTACGTCACTAGGGACAATCGAAATCGGACCCGGTGGCAATCCGGTATTCTTGTAGGTATTATAAGGCGAATTAAGCGCTGTATATTTACTCGTAACTCGCTTTATAGTAAAATCCTTCCAAGCAAAAACAACGGTCGGATCGGCTTGCAGAGGCATATTAGCCTGTAAACGATTCCAATAAACCCCTGCCACTCGCGCTTGCTCTTTAGGATTTTTGGATTCTCCGAAGACAATACTAGCCAGAATCGAAACCTGAACCGGCGTTAATCCTAACTTCTGCGCTTCTGCCTTACGTTTCGAGGTCCAAAACTTCACATAAGCCTTATTCATTTTCACTAAAAATTCCGGAAATGAAGTGGTCCAGTTTACCTCATAGGTATTCGGAACGAAAATAGCAGGACTCGTTTCAGAAGTAAATCCCCATTGTTGCATTAGTTTGGTTGAATCTAATACAG
Source organism: Cytophagaceae bacterium (assembly GCA_947450865.1). Classification (GTDB taxonomy): domain Bacteria; phylum Bacteroidota; class Bacteroidia; order Cytophagales; family Spirosomataceae; genus Aquirufa. The sequence continues at coordinate 286 of CANFWR010000060.1, read as the reverse complement.
CATAAATAGCGGCAGAATCATAATCCGTTTGTTTCGCAATTCGACCTGCTATATCTTCTTTTAATCGAAAGTTATTGATCACCACTTTATACGCATCCTGGCGGCCATTTCTTAGCTTACGTAACAACTCCCAATTACCCATTTCACTGTGAATGATATAACGTCCCGGACGGACTTTCTCTGGATAGTTTAACACCTTTGCTAGGAAGCGAAAACTTAATTGATCTCGCACTAAATCGTGCTTTTTTAACGTATCTAATACAGATTCGTAAGTCGATTTCTCTGG
>CANFWR010000059.1 GCA_947450865.1 Cytophagaceae bacterium | reverse complement strand
TCCATCATTTTGAGCGCACCCGGAAATAAATCTGGGCGTTTCGGGGTAGCAGAATACCCTAAACTACTTATCCCTAACGGAATGACAGCCCACTTCGATGAGCCGTGGCGCGCGAAAGGGGTGTATGAATCGAGGTATTATTTTAAAGTTCCTTCTATCGCATTAGATAGCCTAACTCAAAAGGCGCCCGTATTTGTAGGAACTTTTCATACCCCAGGCCTATTGCCTCCTTTGAATACGCGATTGATTTTGAAGCCGGACCAAAGTTTTGGCTTTACTTATACCCAGAAAACGCCCCTAAAAATCTACCAAAACAAGGCCAACCTCAGCCTGAGCGCCCCACTAGAAATGGACAAAAAGGGCCTTCATACGGCAGGTTCTTTCGCTATGGAAGGTTTTCAGTCTACGATGAAAGAGGCCTTCCTTTACCCGGATTCGCTGATTAGTGTGGGATCTGACGGGAAACTAGGGGAGATGGCAAACAAGAAAGGGCCTATCGCGAGCCTTCCTGGTCACCGATTCACCTGGTTGCCTAAAGAGGATTCATTAGCCATCTATCCGGAGAAGAATTCCTTTGCGCTCTATGCGAATCAATTGCAATTAGAGGGACCGGTTTGGATGCACAAGAAGCAGGTTTTTGGGAAGGGCGACATTACCTTAGGCGATGGAAAACTGAAATCAGAACTGTATTATTTCCAACCCGCGACGTGGAAATCAAAGGACGCATCGCTCACCATAGGATTGAAGAAACCGGTTTTCAACGCGGAACAGATTTCCATCGAAGCCGCTCCCGGCGCCGTGAATCTGAACTTTAAACCGGTAGAGGAATCGCCAGCTTTGTTGCCGATTCAAGGATATAAAACCGCTTACACAGGGGCGGTTTGGGAGCAAAAAAACCAAAAGATAAAGTTACAGAAGCCCGTTTTACAAATTCTCGATTCCACTTCGAAAGCTGGCCCTATCACGGCAAAATCCGGGGTGCTAGATCAAGTATCCGAGGTCATTTCACTTGAAGGCGTGAAGGAAATCGAGATTGGACAAGCGACTGTTTACCCGGCAAAAGGCTTGCTTGCCATCGCAAAGGGTGGTCAATTCAAATCTTTAATAGGTGCGAGGGCGACGGTGAATGGCCATGTTTTGGCAAACATCAACACCGTCACCGCTAACGCGAATCGATTTACGGGAACGGCGAATTATCTACTACCGGTGGAGGGAAGCGACAGTTTGGTGATTCCCATGAAGAACTTCGATTTTCTGCCCGAAGGAATCAGAGCTGAAGCTCGCTACATCGAGAAAACGCCTTTAAAATTAACCTCGCACCAAGAATTCAAAGGCGATGTGTATTTCTTATCTGAAAAACCGAGCTTGGAATTCAAGGGCTCGATCAGGCCTTTATTAGGTACTTTGAAGTTCAAAACGGCCTGGATTCCGTTCGCGAATTCGAAGGGAATTGTGGTGAACGACGAGTTAAAGGACGAACTCGGTCGCTCGGTCACCGCCGGTATTTTCGTGAATGCGGCGAATAAATTATACCCTTCTTTCTTAGGCCCCATGTCGAATGAAGACGATCCGGTCTTGTTCAAAGCGGCCGGTGAAGTAACGGAGGCAGCTGAGGTTTACAGCATCAAAAATGCGGAATCACAAATGCATTTATCGATTCCGAAAAAGCGCGTGGACACGGACGGTATGGTGCAATTATTCACGGGTAACAAACTAGTTCGGTCTTTTGGCAAGATTTCCATGTCCATCGACACGCTGATTCCGCGCATCGAATCTTGGCTGAGTTTACAGTTCCAAGTGCCGGTTCCGATTCTCGCGAAAATGGGTGATCGCATCGTGAAATATAACCTAGAGGAAGGCTTACTTACAGCCGCAGCGGATGAACCGGCAGATCGAGACGAATACTTGAAGCGGGTAGAACCGATTTTAGGCAAAAAAATACCTGAGGCCACGAAAGCCCGAATGGATCGGGAGCATTTGGCCTTGGATAAAGTGGATCCTGAATTCGCGAGCATGATTAATTTCTCCTCCGTAAAATGGGCTTGGTCACCTAATTTGAGTGCTTTTTATTCGATTGGGGATTTGCCTTTGATCAATGTGGGACCCGTGGATGTGAATGCGACGATTAAAGGATTTATGGAGGTGGTGAAGAAGCCAAACAAGGAAGAGTTTTACGCCTATTGGGAATTATCGGAAGATCTTTGGTATTATTTCGCTTATTTTGAGGGAGAATTAGGCGTTTATTCGTCAGATAATTCTTTCCTAGCAGCAGTGCGGGAGTCGTTGAAGACGCAGAAAAAAGGCGGGATTAAGGTGGTGGAAGCGGCAGCAGAAGAGAAAAATGCTTTTATCAAGCGCTTCACGTCGTATTACAAACCATTGATTCCGGTAAAGAAAGCTCCGGCGAAGAAAGAACCAACAAAAACAAAACCAGCCACAAAAGGCAAAGAAAAGAGCGGTGGATTTTAAGAGTATAACCTTTTTAAAGAAGTTTTTTGATTGCCTGGACCGCTGGGGTTTGGTCCGTCGCGATCCGTTTGGAAATCCCATCGGGATGAAACGAATCATCGTGTTTGTGTTAGGCTGGTTAACCTATGCTCGCCTGAGCATTTACAATAAAACCGAGATTAAGGGGACAGAAAAGATTCAGGATTTGCCGCGCGAAGGGGTCTTATTTCTGTCGAATCACCAAACCTATTTTATGGACGTGATCTGTTTATACCACATCTTCTTCTCCGTGAAATGGCGTATAAATAATAGCATTCGCTTTCCTTTTTACCTTTTTGGGCCGCGTTCGCGCCTATTTTACGTGGCGGCCTCTGAAACGATGAAGGAAGATGGTTTTCTCCCTAGAGTATTTTCATTAGCCGGCGCGATTTTAGTGAATCGCTCTTGGCGCGCACATGGTCAGGATGTGAAGCGCGAAGTGGATTTAGAAGCCCAAGATAAAGTGAGCAAAGGCCTCGCCTTCGGTTGGGTGGTTAGTTTTCCGCAAGGCACCACGCGCCCTTTTGCACCCATTCGCAAGGGAACTGCCCATTTAATTAAAGCGGCAAATCCCATCGTCGTTCCTGTCCAAATCAACGGTTTCCGCCGCGCGTTTGACAAGAAAGGCTTCTTCTTAAAGAAACGTAACACGACTCTGAGCGTGGAATTTAAAGACCCGATTCGCTTCAAAGAATCAGATACAATCGAAGAAATTTTACAGCGAATTTCGGACGAAACCGGTATTCCGATGGTCGATACGAATGCTAACTAAAACCCAAGGTATAGTCATTTCCTACATGCGGTATCGGGAAACCTCGATCCTGGTGAACGTCTACACGGCGGAAATGGGCATCAATTCTTATATCGAAAATGGGGTTCGTTCTGCCAAAGCCAAGCATAAAATGGCCCTCTTCCAGCCCCTCACCTTGCTAGATTTAGAAGTCTACCACAAGCCAGGCAAGGGTTTGCACCGGATTTCAGAGGCCAAATGTTTTTTCCCCTACCAAGCTATCCCCTTCGACATCGCGAAATCGTCTTTAGCCTTATTTCTTTCTGAAGTTTTAAGCAAAGTATTGAAAGAGGAGGAGGCGAATCCCGCTTTGTTTGAGTTTTTGAGCCATTCTTTGCAGTATCTGGATCGCGCTTCAGAACATTTCGAAAATTTCCACCTGCAGTTTCTGTGGCAATTGGCGGCCTTTCTGGGTTTTGGGGCAGGCAATGCCGCGGAATTCTACCAACAACTGAAAGCCGCTGGCTGCATCGTGCCTAATTTTACGGAATTGGATGCCTTGATTCACGCAGATTACGGCCACCCCATCGTACTTCACCGGGCGGAACGCAAAGAATTATTGGCCGGAATGCTCAATTATTATCAATTGCACATGGAAAATTTCGGAGAGATTCGTTCCTTGCAAATTCTACAAGAAGTATTAGCCTAATGCGTAATCTATACTCTCTGAAACCCTCGGCTACGCCGAAATATCTTGACATCACCTTACAGTTTACCCCACGTAAACCGGGCAAACAGGTGATTCAATTACCTATTTGGCGCCCAGGTCGCTACCAGGCTCAAAACTTTGCTAAAAACATTCCTATTTTAAAGGCATTCAGCGGAGGCGTTTCCATACCCATCGAAAAAATCGCTTCCTCTACTTGGACCTTATATGCATCGGACCCAGTCGAAATCCGCTACAGTTATTATGCGAATCAACCCGATGCGGGTGGATCCGTTGTGGAGCCCGACTTACTTTATATCAATTTCATCAACTGTCTTCTGTATGTGAAAGGTCGCGAAAACGAGCGTTGCGACATCCAGGTTGAAAAACCAGCTGGTTGGCAGAGTGTTTGCACGTTTAAAAATGGTGGAAAATACCGCGAACTTGTGGATTCGCCCTACATCGCCGCGCCGGCCATTTTTCAACATAAATGGAAATGCAATGGCGTGAAATTTGCCATCGATGTGGTGGGATCGCGCCAGGCTTTGACAAAAAAACTGACTGACGCTTACGAAAAATTCACCCAAACCCAGCTCGACTGGATGGGCACTTTCCCCGTCAAAGAATACCATTATATGCTCTGGGTTTGTTCCACACCTTATTACCACGGCGTGGAGCACACGAAATCCACGATGATGGTGATGGGCCCGCCAGACCGCGATGCTTATGAAGATTTGATTGGATTAGGTTCGCACGAATTGTTTCACGTTTGGAACATCGCGACGATTCGGCCTAAAGAACTATTCCCTTATTCATACGACCGAGAAGTGCCGTTTTCGACGGGTTGGGTCGTAGAAGGAATCACGACCTATGTAGGGGATTGGTTCTTGTATGAATCAGGCGTTTGGACTCGGCAGGAATACCTCGCTGGTTTGTTAGGGAATTTGAAATTGTATTTTGACCGCGATGCGAATGCGCAGCAGTCGCTAGAGGAAAGTTCGATCGACTTGTGGCTGGATGGCTATGGGACGAGTTTGCCTAACAAGCGCGCGTCCATTTATTACAAAGGAGCGGTGGTCGCTTTGGCTTTGGACCTACAATTACAGGCAAAAAACGGCAAGTCGTTAAAAGAAGTAATGCACAAAATGAACGCGGAGTTCGGCGCTTTGAAAAAAGGCTACACGAAAGCTGATTTCATCCGCATCTGCGAGGAGGTTTACGGCGGATCTTTACAGGAATTCTTCCAAAACTATGTCGAAAAATCCACCGATATTACGTCAGATTTACAGGCGATTATTGCAAAATTAGGTATGAAATTTGAACAAGACCCTGAGAAAGGCTGGACATTAATGGATTATAACGCAATTTAATTGCACATATTTTCTTTATAGTATATATTTTGTCATTATAGTGGCTACTATTTTTCCTGATAGTTTAGGAATTTTACTGCTATGATAGAATTTCCTACTTTAATTCGAAAGGCTCGGTTAGACAAAGGCTACAGCCAAGATTACGTCTCTACGGAGATAGGCATCACGTTATCCGCCTATTCTAAAATAGAGCGCGGGCTGACAGACCCTTCCCTTAGTCGAATGAAGCAAATTGCTGGAGTGCTCGAAGTGGATTTATCTATCCTTTTTAAACCAAAAGACTACCCTCGTTTTTCAGGTGTCGCGGATCCAGGCGGAGCAACCACCCCCGTTTCCCGTTATGAATTCGAAGCCTACGTGGGACTCGTTCGTGATCTCCAAGAGCAAGTGCGGGATTTATCGAATCGCCGCCTTTAATCCCCCTTTTTCATTGCGGAATCAGGGCTTATGCCTAAATTGCAGGTTCAAAATCAATTCCTATGTTGAATAGACCGCGTCGTAACCGTTCCAGTGCCGCTATCCGCACGATGGTGGAGGAAAATCGCCTTTCGGTGAAGGATTTACTTTTCCCTCTTTTTGTGATGGATGGGTCCGCCACTAAAACAGAAATCAAGTCGATGCCGGGCATTTACCGCTACACAACCGACCTTTTATTGAAAGAAATCGATGAGTGTTTGAACCTAGGAATTACCTCTTACGCGCTTTTTCCACAGGTAGCTGAAGACCGCAAGGATACTTTGGCGACTGAATCGCACCGCCAAGGCAGCCTATATTTAGAGGCCATTCATGCTGTAACGAGCCGTTTTCCGGAGATTTCGATGTTAACGGACGTGGCGATGGATCCCTACAGTTCAGATGGACACGATGGTATCGTTAAGAATGGCGAGATTTTGAATGACGAGACTTTAGAGGTGTTGGCCAAAATGGCCGTAGCACAAGCCCAGGCCGGATCAAAACTGATCGGTCCATCGGATATGATGGATGGCCGCGTGGGTTATATCCGCGAATCACTAGACGATGCTGGTTTCACGAATGTGGGCATTATGGCTTACAGCGCGAAATATGCGTCTGCTTTTTACGGGCCTTTCCGGGATGCGTTAGAGTCTGCGCCTAAATTTGGCGATAAAAAGACCTACCAAATGAACCCCGCAAACAGCCGCGAAGCCCTGCGCGAAGCGGAATTAGATGAATTAGAAGGAGCCGATTTCTTGATGGTCAAGCCGGCTTTGGCCTACTTAGACATCATTTCTTTACTCCGAGACAATACCAATTTACCGATCGCCGCCTACAACGTTTCAGGCGAATATGCGATGGTCAAAGCAGCCGCAGCAAACGGCTGGATCGACGGCGAAAAAGCGATGTTAGAAAGCTTGCTTTCGATGAAGCGCGCCGGAGCTCAGGTCATTTTGACCTATTTTGCCAAAGAATTTGCCCAATTAAAACTATCCTAAAATAGATCACACGATGTCGTCAGACCGTTACATGCAACGAGGCGTTTCTGCCTCGAAAGAAGATGTTCACAAAGCCATTGCGAACTTAGACAAAGGTCTTTTCCCGCAGGCATTCTGCAAAATCTCCCCAGATATCTTGGGCGGTGATGCGGACTATTGCAACATTATGCATGCGGATGGGGCGGGAACGAAGTCTTCTTTGGCCTACTTATACTGGAAAGAAACGGGAGACATCTCCGTCTGGCGCGGAATCGCACAAGACGCCGTAGTCATGAATACGGACGATTTAATCTGCGTGGGCGCCACAGACCAAATGCTACTTTCCAGCACCATCGGTCGCAATAAAAATTTAATTCCAGGCGAAGTCATCGCCGAAATCATCAACGGAACCGAAGAAGTTTTACAAATGCTACGCGATAACGGCATCGGCATTTATTCCACCGGCGGTGAAACCGCAGACGTGGGCGATTTAGTGCGCACGATCATCGTGGACAGCACGGTCATCGGTCGTATGAAGCGTTCGGACGTCATTTCAAATGGTAATATCCAAGCAGGCGATGTCATCATCGGCTTAGCTTCAGATGGACAAGCGAATTACGAAACGACTTATAACGGCGGAATGGGCAGCAATGGTCTAACATCCGCACGTCACGACGTGCTGGGAAAATACCTAGCGAACAAATACCCAGAAAGCTTTGACCCATCCGTTCCTTCGGATTTAGTGTATTCCGGTTCTCGCAACTTAACCGAAGCGGTTCCTGGTACGCCTTTAAATGTAGGTCAATTAATCCTTTCGCCTACGCGTACCTACGCGCCAGTGGTGAAAGCATTATTAACAGAATTACGTCCTCATTTGCACGGAATGGTGCATTGTTCCGGCGGAGCGCAGACGAAAGTGATGCACTTTGTCAACAATGTGCACGTGATTAAGGACAATTTATTCTCGATTCCACCGCTGTTTGATTTGATCCAAAAAGAGAGCGGAACCAGCTTCAAAGAGATGTACCAAGTATTCAACATGGGCCATCGCTTAGAAGTCTATGCGAATCCAGCACACGCGGATGAAATCATCCGCATCTCCCAGTCCTTTGGTATTCCTGCCCAAATCGTGGGCCGCGTAGAAGCCTCAGCGACTAAGAAGCTGACCATCAGCAGCCCTTACGGAGAATTTATTTATGAATAGTGTTTGCTATTAAGCGAATTAATTTTTAGATTTGCACCCCCATTTAAAAGGCTTTTAAAAGTTTTTCATTTGTCTTGAATCACTAGCCTCGTGGGATTGTTTCACTTAAATACAGTAAAAATGTACGCAATCGTAGAAATTGCCGGGCAGCAATTTAAAGTAGAAAAAGACCGTTCTGTATACACTCACCGTTTAGCGGGAGCAGAAGGCGCTGCACTGGTTATCGACAAGGTATTACTTGTTGACAATGACGGAAAAATTTCCGTAGGAGCTCCCACAGTAGCTGGAGCCACTGTTACAGCTAAAATTGTTGCACACGTTCGTGGCGAGAAAGTTTTAGTTTTCAAGAAAAAGCGTAGAAAGACCTACCAGAAAATGAATGGTCACCGTCAAGATTTGACAAAAGTATTGATTGAATCAATTAACCTTAAATAAGGGTAAAATAAGTCTTAAACTAAGCGATTCTTCGGAACGCATAAATAAATAATAACATGGCACATAAGAAAGGCGCCGGATCATCCAAAAACGGTCGCGAATCACATTCAAAACGATTAGGCGTTAAGTTATTTGGAGGTCAAGCAATCATTGCAGGAAATATCATCGTTCGTCAACGTGGTACAGCTCACAATCCTGGCTTAAACGTAGGAATCGGAAAAGATCACACATTATTCGCTTTAGCTGATGGTGTTGTTAAGTTCCAAAAAGGTTTCAAAGGACGTTCATTCGTTCACGTATTACCTATTTCAGCAGATGCAGCTCCTGCAGATGCACCAGCGAAAGCTCCAGCTAAGAAAGCAGCTCCAGCTCCAGTAGCAGAAACAGCAGTAGAAGCAGCTCCAGCAGCTGAGGCTCCAGTTAAGAAAGCTCCTGCGAAAAAAGCAGCAGCTCCAGCAGCAGAGAAAAAAGCACCAGCGAAAAAAGCGGCGAAAGCTGAGTAATCTTCCTCGTTAGATATAAAAAACCCGGCATGAAAATGCCGGGTTTTTTTGTTTTTTGGAAACCAAATAGGCCGTACCTTTGTTCTAGATATTAAAATACCCCTCCCTTTAAATACTTTGGAATGAATACTTCGACTACTATCCACATATATACGGAATCCACTCCCAATCCACATTCCATGAAGTTTGTCTTCAATATGGAATTGCTACCGGAAGGGATGTCATTCGATTACACCCAACCAGCTGACGGATTAACGAAGGAGAAAAACTCTCCACTAGCGGTCGCTCTTTTTGGATTTGATTTCGTATCCCGCGTTTTCATCACAAACAACTTCATCACCTTGACAAAATCCGAGTCTGTGGCATGGGAAGATGAGTTATTCGGGATCAAGACCTATTTAAAGAAATATTTCGAAGAGAAACAACCTGTTTTCTCTCTACCAGAAGCAACGATTGCTGACGATCAGTCTAACGACACGCCAGCCATCAAGCAAATCAAACAAGCCCTAGACGAATACGTTCGCCCAGCAGTAGAATCCGATGGAGGTGCCATCACTTTCCACTCGTTTGACGAAGCAACAGGCCAAGTGAAAGTATTATTGCAAGGTTCTTGCTCTGGCTGCCCATCATCAACCATGACCCTAAAACAAGGCATCGAAGCGTTATTGACGCGTATGGTTCCGGGTGTGAAGGAAGTGGTGGCGGAAGGGGTTTAGTCAAATTTCAAAGACCAAAGACCAAAGTTCAAAGAAGTCCGGAGGGATTTAGTCCGAAGGAAAAGTACTATCCCCGTAGGGGATTCCATATCTGGTCTTTGAACTTTTAACTTTGCTCTTTGAACTTTGCGATTTATGCTAAATGAAATTTAGCACAAATCGTAAATCCTCCACCTCTCTAAAATTCTGATGCTCCACCTTGTGAGAAACCACCTCGTGAGCCCAAGTCGTGTGGTAAGGAACATGGATTCCGTGACCGCCGACGGCAAGGACAGGAAGGATATCTGATTTCAATGAATTCCCAATCATCGTAAAATGTGCTGGATCGACATCGAGGTGTTTGATGAGCTTTAAATAATCGTTTTCCTGCTTATCGGACATTATTTCGATGTGGTGGAAATATTGCTCTAAGCCTGATTTAGCTAGTTTGCGCTGTTGGTCTAATAGGTCGCCTTTGGTGGCTACAACCAAATGGTATTTGCCTTGCAAGGATTGTAAAACTTCGACGACGCCGGGTAAAATTTCGATATCTCTTTCTAGTAGTTCTTTACCTAGATTCAGAATCTTTTCGATTCCGTCTAGCCCCATCGTTCCGCCGGAAACTTGAATCGCTGCTTCGACCATCGAAAGCATAAAGCCCTTGACCCCATAACCGTAAAGTGCCAGGTTATTCATCTCGATTTTGAACAACTCTTGACCGGTGGTGTGAACGGGTAAATAGTCTTCTAGGAGTGCACAGAATTTGTCTTCTGTCTCTCTAAAATAGGGTTCGTTCACCCAAAGGGTGTCGTCTGCGTCGAATGCGATTACGTGGTTCATCTTTTCAAATATCAAAGTTCAAAGAGCAAAGTTCAGAGGCAAATTTCAAAGACCAAAGAGCAAAGTTCAAAGTTCAGAGAGAAATATCAAATAGCAAAGAGCAAAGCCCAAATAATATTATCGCCGCAGGCGATGCCACATTTGAACTTTGCTCTTTGAACTTTGGTCTTTGCTTCTTATGGGCAAAGCTCCGCTTTGCTAATAAGAAGTAGCAATCGTAATAAAATCAGCTGCCACTAACGACGCGCCACCAATTAAACCACCATCTACGTCTGGGCAAGCGAATAATTCTTTCGCGTTTTTTGCGTTGCAGCTTCCACCGTATAGGATAGAGATGCTGTCGGCTACGCTTTGGCCATATTTTTTAGCGATGTGTGCACGTAAAAAGGCGTGCATTTCTTGTGCTTGATCTGAAGAAGCAGTTAAACCGGTTCCGATCGCCCAGATAGGTTCGTAAGCGATTACCACTTTGCTGAATTCCTCCGCTGAAAGGTGGAATAAGCTTTCCGTTAATTGCTGAGCTACGTGGCCTAAGAAATCTGCACCTTCGCGTGTTTCTAAGCTTTCGCCGCAGCAGAATAAAGGCGTTAAGCCGTTTGCCAAAGCTGCATCAGTTTTAGCCGCTAATTGCTCGTTTGTTTCAGCAAAATATTGACGACGCTCTGAGTGTCCTAAGATGACATATTGTACGCCAGCAGAAGCTAACATGGGAGCAGAAATCTCTCCTGTGTAAGCGCCAGAGGCTTTTTCGTGGCAGTTTTGGGCTGCAACTGCTAAATTGGGAATGCCCTCAATTACTTGATTTACACCCGTTAAATACAAAGCCGGTGTCGACATAATCACCTGAACATCCGCGGAAACGCTAGACTTCACTAATTCTGCTACTTCTGTAGCCAAAACGAATGCTTCTTGCGCCGTTTTGTTCATTTTCCAGTTACCTGCAACAATTTTTTTTCTCATACGTTCATCATTTAAGTTCTAAAATTACGAATGCTTTCGGTGGAATGAAAATTAGCACGAAAAATTAGGCCGGATATTTCAGAAGATTCCCACATTTAGCGTATTTTCACACCTTATATGAATGTTAACCTTGCTATGAAAAAAATCAGCACCGGATTACTGCTTTTCCTTTTAAGTTTCCAGGCCTTTTCACAGGATTTATTCCCGCATACCCAGCAAAAATGGGTGGATTCCGTTTTCAATTCTTTGAGTGCGGACGAGAAGATCGGTCAATTGTTGATGCCCCGTGGAAATGTGGCGGACACTTACGACACGACACGCTTGTATTCGATTGTGAAAGATTACCATGTGGGAGGCTTTGTCCTATTCAAGGGCCATCCGGTGAAGCAGGCTTTGTTAGTGAATGAGTTACAAAATAGAACGAAGGTTCCGCTGTTTATTGGGATGGATTTAGAATGGGGTCTGGCGATGCGTTTGGATTCGACGTTCCGTTTTCCATACCAAATGACCTTAGGTGCGATGCAAGGAAATACGGCTTTGATCGAGAAGATGGGAGTCCAAATAGGGGAGCAATGCAGGAGAATGGGAGTGCATATTAATTATGCGCCGGTGGTGGATGTGAACAATAATCCGTTGAATCCGGTGATTAATTTCCGATCGTTTGGGGAGAGTCGGGAGGATGTGACGGCGAAGGCTTTGGCCTATATGAAAGGACTCCAAAAAGCGGGAATCATTACTTCTGCGAAACATTTCCCTGGCCATGGCGATACAGGCGTGGATTCGCATTTGGACATTCCGGTATTGAATCACTCGCGTTCTCGTTTGGATAGTTTGGAATTATATCCTTACAAAGAATTGATCTCGAATGGTTTGCAAGGGGTTATGGTGGGTCACTTGAATCTACCGGCATTGGATACGACGGCGTCTTTAGCATCCACGCTTTCGAAACCGATTGTGACGGGTTTGTTGCGCGATGAAATGAAGTTCCAAGGCCTCGTGTTTACGGATGCGATGGATATGAAAGGGGCGACGAAGATGTTCCCAGAAGGCACGGCGAACGTGAAGGCGATCCTGGCCGGGAATGATATTTTAGAAACATTTGTGGATGTTCCGGCAGCTTTTGATGCGATCAAGAAAGCGCTAACGAACGGCGAAATCTCGCAAGAAGATATCGATAGCCGGGTGAAGCGTATTTTGAATGCCAAAGCTTGGGCAGGTTTAGCCCACTACGAACCGATCGTTGTGGAGAACTTGATCAAGGATTTGAATCCGATTAAGAGTGAAGTGTTGAACCGCGAATTAGCGGAGAAGACGATTACGTTAATTAAGAATCCAGGCGAGTTAGTTCCTATTAAAGCATTAGATAAAACACGCATTGCGACCTTAGCAATCGGAAAGCCAGCTTATGGTGCTGCATTTCCTACCGAGTTCCAAAAAATGGCCAACAACTACTTCGAAATGCCTCATTTCTATTTGGATGAAACGAGCGCGGATACGACGATTGCACGCATTGAAAAATCACTCGCGAGCTATGATGTGGTGTTAATGGGGATTCATAGCATTTCGATTCGCCCGGCGAATAATTACAGTTTAAAGCCGGCGATTAAGTCTTTAGTGAATCGTTTTGCAACGCCTAAAACAGTGGCGATTCACTTTGCAAACGTGAATACGTTGACTCAATTTGACAGTTTGAAGAACGCAGGAGCCTTACTGACGGCTTATCAAGATGGAATTACTCAACAGGAAGCGGCTGCTGAGATTGTTTTTGGTGCTATTCCGGCGACGGGTAAATTTCCCGTTAGTTTGAATGCTGTTTATAAACAAGGAATGGGATTGATGACGACTTCTTTAGCGCGTTTACAATACAATTTGCTTCCGGAATCGGTGGGAATTTCATCCGCGTATTTGAATGCGAAAGTAGATTCGATGGCGAAATTAGCGATCGCGGTGAAGGGCGCTCCAGGCGTAGTGGTGTTGATTGCCAAAGAAGGGAAGGTCATTTACCACAAAGCTTTTGGCAACCAGATTTACGAAACGACCGTTCCATTAAAGACTTCAGATATCTTCGATTTAGCCTCTATTACCAAGATTTCAACCTCTGTTCCGGCCTTGATGAAATGGCAAGATGAGGGGAAATTCTCCTTGAAAACGACGATGGGACAATTGGTTCCTTCTTTCGCTAAATCGAATAAATCAGGACTTTTATACGAAGATGTGTTGACGCATCAGGCTCGTTTGAAAGCCTGGATCCCGTTCTGGATGGACTATGTGGATAGTACCGATATGATTTTCCACAGCAAGAAATTCCAGCAAAAATTCACGCAGGACGATGTGAAGTACAAATATGTGGAACGTTTCTTGAGCCCGGCGTCTGGAGAAGCGCGTTTAAAGAAAAATATCACGGACCAAAAAGCGATGTGGAAAGAATACGTGGACATCACAAAAGATGTGACGCGTTGGAAGCCATTTACCTTGTCTTATGCGCAATCCGAGGAATATCCTACTTCCGTTGCACCTAATTTGTGGGCACATAAAACGATGAAGGAGCAGATTATGACAGCGATTAAGGAGAGCCCTTTGCGCGAGAAGAAGGAATATGTGTATTCGGATTTGTCGTATTATTTATTGCCATCGGAATCGCCGCGTATGACCGGAAAGCCTTGGACGGACTTCCTTTCGGATACTTTTTATAAACCTTTAGGTGCTTCTACTTTAGTTTATCAGGCAGAAAAACATTTCCCTTTAACACGTATTGTACCGTCGGAATATGATTCTCTTTTCCGTAAGACGTTAATTCACGGGAAGGTGCACGATGAGGGTGCTGCTTTATTGGACGGAATTTCGGGTCACGCAGGCTTGTTCGGGAATGCGAACGACTTAGCGAAATTGATGCAGATGTACCTCCAAAAAGGGTATTTCGGTGGCCAGCAATTCATTCAAGAATCCACCATCAAACAGTGGACTTCGTATCCATTTAGCGTGGCAGAAAATGCGCGTCGTGGCGTAGGATTTGACAAGGTGGATCGCAATAAGGCGGGTATTTCTGCGGCGGCTTCGGCGAGTCCGGAGAGCTTTGGTCACTCTGGTTTCACGGGAACCTATACCTGGATTGATCCTACGCAGGATTTGGTCTACGTATTCTTGTCGAACCGGGTGTATCCGACGCGAAATAATTCCAAAATCTCGGATATGAACATTCGCACAGGAATCAATGAAGTGATTTACCAAGCGATTAAAAAAGGAAACTAATATGCGCATTCTCATCACGGGGGGTACAGGTTTTGTGGGTGGTGCTCTGAAGCAGTTTTTGCTGACTCAGGGCCATGAGGTGGTGATATTATCGCGCTCTGGAGGAGACTTCCAATGGGATGTTTCCTATGGCTACATCGACCCAGCGGCTTTCGAAGGCGTGGATGCGATCGTGCATTTAGCCGGAGCGGGCATCGCGGACGAGCGCTGGTCTACCGCGCGCAAAAGAGAATTAATTAACAGCCGCGTGCGTAGCACCGCGGTTTTATACCAGGCTTTGTCGACGATTCCTCATTCGATTAAAACGGTCGTTTCTGCTTCTGCCATCGGCTTTTACGGAGCGGATACGGGCGAGCAAGAATGTGTGGAAACCTCGCCTGCTGGCTTGGATTTTCTGGCTGATTGTACCAAGCAATGGGAAGAGGCAGTGGACCAAATTGCCACTTTAGGCATTCGCATTGCTAAAGTACGTATCGGCTTAGTGATGGGCGCTAATGGAGGTATTTTCCCCGTTATTTCGAAGCCGATTCGGTATTACGTGGGAGCTAATTTAGGTTCAGGAAAGCAATGGCAATCCTGGATTCACATTAACGACTTAGTCAGAATATTTAACGAGTTATTGATAAACTCAAGCCTTTCAGGGGTCTATAATGGCGT
>CANFWR010000058.1 GCA_947450865.1 Cytophagaceae bacterium | reverse complement strand
TTTAATGCTTTTTTAAAGACCTTAGAAGAGCCGCCTTCCTACGCTATTTTCATTCTAGCTACGACGGAAAAGCATAAGATTTTGCCTACGATTCTGTCGCGTTGCCAAATCTTCGACTTCAACCGCATTCAATGGAAAGATATGGCGTCTCACCTTTCTTCGATCGCGGAAAAAGAAGGGATTACGGCGGAACCAGCGGCTTTGGAATTGATTTCCATCAAAGCAGATGGCGGTCTTCGCGATGCACTTTCGATGTTTGACTTAAATGTGACTTTCTCCACGGACAATGCGCTGAGACACGCGGATGTACTGGAAAATTTACACATACTGGATAGCGATTATTACTTCCAATTAACGGATTTCTTCGTGAATCAAAACCATACGGACGCTCTCGTTTTATTAGACGAGATAATGCGCAAAGGTTTTGATGGTCAGCAGTTTATCGCCGGCCTTTCAGAGCATTTCCGTAATTTGTTATTTGCCAAAGATCCGAAGACGCTTGCCTTAATGGAATTAAGCGAAGATAATCGGGCGAAATTTCAAGCGCAGTCCGCGAAAACGTCTGCCTCCTTCTTATTATCTGCCATGAACCTTTGCTCTCAATGCGAGATTCATTATAAAGCAGCGAAGAACGCGCGTTTACACGTCGAATTGACCCTCTTGAAAATCAACTATTTGCCGTCGGTTTACCAACCTACCGCATCTCAACCTGCGGTGGAGGGTGGCGCCGGAAAAAAGTCTGAGGCTAAACCGGTAGCAACGGCTGCGGTTTCGGAGACACCGGTGGCTGCGACACCTGTTGAGGCGGCTCCCGTTCAGGAGATTCCTGGTCAAGAGGCTGCCGTACAAGCAGCCCCCGTTCAGGTTGTCTCTGC
Source organism: Cytophagaceae bacterium (assembly GCA_947450865.1). Taxonomy (GTDB): domain Bacteria; phylum Bacteroidota; class Bacteroidia; order Cytophagales; family Spirosomataceae; genus Aquirufa. The sequence goes on along the minus strand of CANFWR010000058.1, from coordinate 14,779 downwards.
TGAAACGCCTAGACCTACGAGTCACGGATTACGTAGCGCCAAAAAAGTAGTTAGTACTGGTCAAGCCGAACATGCGGCTGAGGTAAGTGCGCAAGGTAAAGTTCAAAATGAACCTTTCACTTTTGAGGAAGTTAATTTTGTTTGGACTCAAATCGCCCAAGGATTTAAAAAGGGAAACTTCATCAACAAATATGTAATGATGAACCGAGAGATAAGTCTCATCGATTCCAATATCCATATCAAGGTAGAAGGTGAAGTCCAAATGCAGCAGTTTAATGACTCGCTGAAACTAGAATTAGTAGGCACTTTGCGCGAGAAACTGAAGAACGACACCATCGATATCAGTTTGGATCTGATGGCCGGTGAGGTTTCTGACAAAAAGATGATTTATACGCAATCAGACAAATACGATTTCTTGTCCCAAAAGCACCCAATTCTTGTCGAGATGAAGCAACGAATGGGATTAGATCACGAGTTTTAGCGGATTTGGCCCTGACCGATTCCAATCCATTTTTCGGTCACTAATTTCTCTAAAGCGAAGGGGCCACGCGCGTGTAATTTTTGGGTAGAAATACCAATTTCAGCTCCTAATCCAAATTCACCTCCATCCGTAAAACGCGTCGAGGCGTTCCAATAAACAGCCGCTGCATCCACGGTTGACAAGAAAAACTGCGCTTCTGCCTCATCGCTTGAAACAATCGCTTCTGAATGTCTAGAAGAATATGTTGAAATATGTTCGATGGCTTCAGGCAAGTCCTGCACCACCTTGATGGAGCAAGCAAAGTCTAAGAATTCACGGCCGAAATCCGATTCAAGCGCTTTTTCTAAGTAAGGATACTTCACTTTCTCTAACGTGTTGTAAGCTACTGAATCAGCATATATCTTGACTGAATAGGTCTTTAAAGGTTCAGCCACTAACTGAAGAAATTCCGCTGCTATCGACTGATGTACGATAATGGTATCTAATGAATTACAAACAGAGGGACGTGAGACTTTGGCATTCACCACGATAGCCACTGCCATAGAAAGATCAGCCGAGGCAGCCACATACGTATGGCAAACGCCAGCACCTGTCTCAATCGTAGGCACCAAAGATTCTTTGCGAACCCGCTGAATTAAGGCCTCAGAACCTCGTGGAATAATCACGTCAATGTACTTAACCGCTGTCAAAAGTGTCGTTACGTGTGCGCGATCCGTGGGCATTAAGTAAACTAGTTCCGTGGAAAAGCCATTTTGAGCCAGTGCCTGATGAATCAATTTAACTAAAATGGTATTCGTGTGAAAAGCATCAGATCCACCCCGTAATACCACCGCATTCCCAGAGCGAATGCATAGTGACGCCACGTCAATCGTTACATTAGGTCGTGATTCAAATATAACACCCACCACACCAAGCGGCACGGTGATTTTAGATAACTCAAGTCCATTCGAAAGCGTTTTCTTGGATAAAACCTGACCCGCTGGATCTGGCAAATGCATCACAGAAAGGACGCTTGAGGCTAATGCATCTAGTCGATCTTGGGTTAAAAGAAGTCGATCTCGCATGGGATGATCAAAAGCTATTTGATCTACATCCTGTTGATTTTCTTTCAGGATTTCCGAACAATTCACTCGAATCAACTCAGCTAAACTAGCCAATACTCCATTCCGTGATTCTCCACTAGCTATCGCTAAGGAGGATGCGGCAAAACGGGTGCGTTGAAATTGAGCTAGAATGGATGACATTAACGTATAATTTTGATTTGCTGCACGGCACCGTCTTCCGTTTCCCAGGATAACAGGTAGGTTCCAGCAGGAAACGCAGACAAATCCAACGGATGAATCTGCTCTCCTGACCCAAAATTAGCGTTTTTAGGGGACATAATCATCCGTCCCATCGCATCAGAGATAAAATAGGTCACTAAAGAGGGTTTATCTAAACTAAATTTCCATTGAAATAGTCCAGAGGTAGACGGATTAGGATACACAATGGCTGAGGCAGTTTCCTCGCGAACGGCCAAAATAGGGCTATCGAAAACGGCCATTTGGGCATCCAACCAAGTTAACCGTCCTTGAATCCAATTTTTTAGCCAACTTACTTCATCAGACAACGTTGCCCCTACATAATAATTAGGCCAGATTTTTTTACCCATCAAGGGGAATTTCTGAAAATTGCGCGTTAATGGATCTTTCAAGACTACTTGTGCCGAATCGATCGTAGCATTTATAGCATTCATATTCAAGAAGGTGGAACGAACCGCCTTCCAGCGCGTAGCTAAGGCTTTGCGGAAACTCGCATCTTGAATCAATTTATTCCACCAAAAAGGTACTTGCCAATAATCATTTTTACCCCCATCATTCTCCATCGCCTTGTACACAAAGCCATCTGTCTTCCAGCCATTCAAATAATCTGCATTACCTAAGGCAATGTTAAAATCCCAGGCTGGCCCCATCTTGATTTTTCCGCCTAAAGATTCTTTGTCTTTGTACAAATAGGTACTCAAGCGATAACCATCTACGTTTCTAGTGGCTTCATTTAAAATAAAATAATTCACGAAGGAGGACACGTCCATATAATCTCGGAAGCTCGCCTTCGGGTCATTCATATCCTCCGTCATCAATTTCTTTTCCCAATTATTGATATAATCACGGATATAAATCAATTGTTGCTGCGTGATGATGCCGTATTGGGGATATTCAATTTGGAATTCACATTTTTGAGTAGCCGTTATACCAGAAGTATAATTACTTTTCCAAGTGGTGGACGGGGAACCGCTGGTTTTATCAATTTTAAGCAAATAACCACCAGTTACATCATCCCCCGCATTTTCGGTGGGATATAAATCCGAGATAGGCACACGATTCTTTCCTTGCTTCACTTTCTCCATTAAGATATAAACCCCGCGGTATTCATCGTTAATGATAAGCTCTACGAATTTCGCCTTACTATTTAATAAACCTAAACGGCCTGCTAAACTTTGGGCTATAAAATCGCGCATAAAAGAGCGATCATTATAAGAAGCGTTCAATACCCAATCCGTTTCCTCCGGCATTTGCACAAGCGACAATTTCTTTGCTTTTAAGCCGGTTGAATCAGTCCACAATTCAATACCATAGGGCTTTTTTACATATCCCGGCAGGAAATAAAAATCAGCTTGAGAGGTAGAACCACGGTATTCGACTCCAGCAATCGTGGAAATGGTAGGCGTACTAGATACTTGATTTAATTGGCCCGGACCATTGTCAAAAATCTCCATTTGAACCGGGATTTTAGGCTCATCCTGGATGACACGCGTTTTCGTATTAAACCGAACAATGGGAAGATTAGAGACGCTTAGACTTTGGCCATAAAAAAGAGAAGGCAACAATAGCAGAAAGAAAATCAGGAGTCTTTTCATCTAAAAATCGTATCCTAAGGTTAAGTAGGTAACCGGAGATTTCACTTCCTTATTTTCTAAACCAAAGGCATAATCGAATTTAACAAAATAGCCAAAAATCGTCGCTCGAGCCCCAAAACCATAGCCCACTAAGAATGGATTTCTGAAATCAGTAACCGTTGCTTGAAATGGATTGGTCTTACCTCCATACACATTCGTATTAAAGCCATTCGTTTTTGCAAATGGACTAGAGCCAGACCAAGCGGTTCCTATGTCCGTAAAACCCACTAACTGGACAGAATTAAGCACCGATGAGGATTCGATGGCCATCAAAGATTTAACGGGCAATCTCAGTTCCATATTCAAGAGCAAATGACTATTACCGCTCAATTTATTCAAGGCAAAGCCACGCAAAGGAGCTACGAAATTACTCATGAAGACATCCCGATGGGCTAAATTAGCTAATCCTAAAGGCGATTCCTGCGGACGAGTTTCTTGCTTATTAAATAACCAATTATCCATCCCGCCTAGCATAGAGGCTTGCGTCTGAGAACCCATTTGATGGGAGGCTGATAAGCGGGACGCAAAGTAAAAGGAATTAGACAGTTTTTTATAATAGCGTGCATCTAACCCTAATCGCACAAAATCACCCGTATTAACTACCTCTTTATGTGCTTCTGCGAGCAAACTAATCCGGAAACCTGTCCGCAGATTTTCTCCAGCAGATACCGTATTATCAAACACATAATTGACTGAAGTTCCCGCATAGCCTGAATAATCTTCTGGATTAGTCAAAGAAAGCTGAGAAAATAAACGGTTTGTCGAATACATCCCCGATACGGACAAACGGCTTAATAAATTAAAAGGATACGTCGCCGTTAGGGCAAATCGATTAAATCGAATCTTTTGGGATTCAGATTCGGTATCTTGCCCTAGGACCTTGCGGTCGTAACGAAAGGTCCAATCTAACTTATTAGCTAAGTAACTGTATTCACCCCAAATATCTGTGTTGCGCAAATTAGCGGTTAAAAAAGCACCCGCTTTAAACAGGTGATTCTCTAACAAATCATTGGCCTTGACTTCATAACCATAACCCAAGCCTCGAATGGGATCAGATCTGAACTGCCCTTCAGAACTGTTCATCACAAAGGTATTATCATAATCCAGTGGCCCTACTAATTTACCCGGCTCCCTTTTTAGGCGAATACTTTGTTGACGCTCTAATCGAGCACGTCTTGTTTTCTTCGCTACATCTGTTGATTCGGTATTCACAGGTTCTGCCGCATTTAATATGACAGGATCTATGATAGTCGGTATCCAAGAAGAATTGGTCAATTCGTCCAAACTTGACCAAGTATATCGAGCAATTTTATCCGCTAAAATATTCCTTTCTTTAGTTGAAATACCTGTTGGCCCTATTTCGAAATTTTCCCAAGCCACGGAGCGAACGGCCATTTGTTGAAAGGTGGAATCACTCCATTGGAAGCGAATAAGTCGGTTTCCATTGTTTTGAGCTTGTAAAAAATAGGCCACCGAATCCGAACGGAATTGAAAATTAAAGACTTTACCGGAGGTTGAAAACAAGCGAGATGGATTCTCCGGTTCATCTGGATTCCAAATAAACACCGAAGTAAAAGGAGCTGCAGGAGCTGGCAAAGAATCAATGTAGCGATCTGTCAAATACAAAATTCGGTTATCAGGTAACCAGTGAGCCTCCGTCTCATCGAATGCATCCTTCGTCACCGGATTTAATCGATTCCGTTTTAAATCATAAATCCCCACATCCACCTGGCCTTTTTCCATCACGCGAACAAGCATTTTAGTTCCATTCGCAGACATCTTCATATCCAAATAGGACAGATTCGCAATCTTCTTTTTATCGTCCCCCTTTAACTTACCTGATTTATCCATCGTGAAGGACTGGTACCACGAATATCCTTGATCAGAGAATACTACAGCAAGCGAATTTTTACCGTACCAAGAAACGAGTGGACCCTTGCCTTCGGAAATACGATTCACATCCTTCAAACCGGACTGAAGGATAATTTGCGGTTTTTTTGCGCCCAGCGTGTGAAAATGAACACTGTAGCGACCGGACTCATCACTCACCAATACCTCATGTAATCCATCCGGACTTAAGCGATAGGAATTCATGGTAGATGTAGACGCAACATATTCATCCGTTGAAAACACCTTCTGAGAATTCACCTCTAGCTGCTTCGCGTCATTTAAATAATAGTCAAACCAATCCTTTAAGAACTTCGAAAAGGGTTTGCGAATGGTACTAGAAATACTCGATTGCTCACTGCGAATAATACGCGTTAAATTCAGAATATTGCCAATCGATTGTTTCCCATAGGTCGTAGCGATGTAAGCCCAGATTGACTGCCCAAGCAATTCGGCTTCTTTGCCTTTTGCCAAAGGAAGTTTACGGATCTTATTTTCGCTGATGATTTGGTAGGTAAAGCGGCGCATTTCAGGGGAATCACCTTTGGCGATATAGGCAGCCATCCCCTGCACATACCATTCGGATACATTTAGCAACAAGGAACTCTGTAGAACGTCCTTAACCGAGCCACCATACAATAAATCGTGTAAATAAATAGAGGCAACCTGCTTCGTCAATTCCTGCTTAAAGGAGGCTAAATTTTCTTTAAATGCAATTTCAATGCGAAATTTGGACAAATTCTCCTCCTCGACTTCTTTCGCATTTGCTAAGGATATTCCTCCGTTGCTTTGTAACCAGGTTTCGTGATTCGGGTATATAAATAACTTGATTTTTTGTACGGGCGAATAGGAAATTAGTTCTGTAACGCGAACAAAATCGGATTCTAAATAGGCCAAAGTAGATTTAGCTAACGCTTCGTTTTTATCTAAATAATAGACCTCGAAATTAGAGCTACCTACGTATTTCCAAGCAAATTTCTGGTATTGAATGCGGTGATTTTCTGAAATCCATTGCGACCCTTGTGCTTTGAGCTGTATACTGCCAAAGATCAAGACAAACACTACCGCGATAAAAGAGGTAAAATTGCGCATTAGGTCAAAAGACTTTAAAACCAAATTTACAGATTTAAACGGAAAATAAATGATAAAATCGACGAATTGATGCTTCTGGATGTACAGCGGATTTTCCGAGGATTTCGTTGATCCATTGTTTGGCAAAATAGGGGCTCAAAGAAACGCCTTTCGACCCAAATCCATTGAAAATACCTGCCTCCTCCTGCGAATGAAATCCCACAAAAGGTCTTCGATCCTGAGTGGCGGGCCTAATACCCGTTTTTTGCTGAACCAATTCAAAATTCTCCACACCCATTAAGGCTAATTTCTTCGTCAATTCCTCCAAAGCCTCCGGAGTCGTCTCGTTCGTAAACTCCTTCCAACCATAGGTTGCCCCCACCTTGAAATGCAGAGAACCCAAGGGTACCACAAATCCATTTTTATTCAAAATATACTCCTCAGATGGCTCATCGGTGCGAATCTCCATCAATTCCCCTTTGGCCGGTAAGAAGGGTAATCTAGACCAAAGCGGATTTTGCTGCCCGTGAAATCCCTCACAAAAGATCGCCTGACTACCCGTGTATTGCGCCTCCTTAAGTAAATCCTTAGATGCAAAATAGTCGCGAGAAGCATGTAATAGCGTTACAACATCCACCCAACCTGCCTTTTGCACCCAAACGCCAGTTGACTCCCAGCGTAAATAATCGTGGTGAATCTGGTCTTTTCTTTCTACCAACCAGCTCTTCATCTCCTCATTGGCAAAGGGACGAAAAAGAGGCATTGGAAAGAAAAACTTTGTACCTAACAAAGCCTCTAAGCGCGGGTAAAAATCAAATAGGTAAGGGAATAATTCGTCTGCTAACCAAGTCTGCTCTAATTTCCGACCCGTCACCGGATTGAAAATTCCACCGGCAGCTTGAGAGGAATTAAAATGGGTAGCTGGGGAATCCCACATCTCAAAAGGGATATCTGCCTCCAGAAAATGGTGTGCTAAAATGGTGCCAGCTAAACCCTGGCCTACAATGATGAAGGGTTTATCGTTTTTCACCTTGCACGCGTCGAACGTGATCTAATACGAATTCTACTTGCTCATCCATCGTACGATAGGAGGTATCTAAATCAATCGCATCTGCAGCCCGCTTCAATGGGCCTTCACTGCGATTTGAATCAATTTCATCCCGTTTGCGGAGATTTTCGATGATTTCTTCCAAAGGAAGATCTTCTCCTTTTTGTAAAAGCTCTAATTTGCGGCGCTGCGCTCTTATATGCGGCTCAGCCGTCATAAATATCTTCAATTCTGCTTGCGGAAATACAACGGTTCCAATGTCACGACCATCCATCACAATCCCCTTCTTCTCTCCCATTCGCTGTTGTTGAGCAACCATCGCGTGTCTCACATCTGGTATAGCGGCCACTTGGCTCACTAAATCAGAAATGTACATTTTGCGAATCTCCGCTTCTACGTTCTCTCCATTCAAAATCGTATCTGAAGCTTGTTTCGAAGGATTGAATTGAAAGGTGATCTCAACGTGTTTCAACGCCTCTTTTACGGCTTGTAAATCAGCTAAATCTACTTGCTGGCGATGGAAATATAGCGCTACCGCGCGGTACATCGCTCCTGTATCTAAGAAAGCATAATGCAAAGAAGCAGCGACGTGGCGTGCTGTCGTACTTTTTCCACAAGAAGAGAAGCCATCTAAGGCAATGATAATATCAGACATTCACAAATTGATTAATGGCCTCGGCAACAGCTTTTGGCGCTTCGTAAGTCCCTTGGTGACCTACGTTTGGCAAAATTACAACCGATTTCGTTACAAAACGAGTAATCGACTCCGGAGAAATCAAGGCGTCTTGCTCTCCCAAGATAAAAAGAAAGGGGATATTAGTCGTTTGAACAAACGTGGTAAAATCGCTTCGATCCCTCATCGCTTTGGTAGCTACAATTAATCCGGCAGCGGGTAAATTTCGGTATCTTTCTGCTAAAGTAGCCAGTAAATCTGGTGATGCCGAAGCAAATAAATTAGGCAAAAATGGACCTATAAAGAACCCAGTCCCCTTTTTTTCTAACAAATCAGCTGTTCGATCTCGGTTGATTTTCTTTTCCTCCGTATCAGCCACAAAAGTGGAATGCAACATCACCACTTTCTGGACTCGCTCCGAAAACTGAGACGCTATTTCTAAGGCGATATAACCGCCCATCGAATGGCCCACTAGTATAAAATGACTATCAGAAGGAAGGGAAGAAACTATTTTACGTGCGTAATCGGCTAATGTGGCGCAATCCGTCCATTCCGCATAAGCGGGACAAATAGTGGAAAATGGCCAGGTGTGGAAAGGCAAAAAATCCGCCCATACCCGTTCATCTTCTCCAAAACCGTGCAAAAATACAAGCTGAGTAGCTGGCATATTAAGCGACCACTTTCATTTGATGGAATACCGTTCTTTCGAACTTCGATTTCGCATAATTCAAATCCACCTCAAAAGTCTTCATTTCTGTCTGAGATGGAATTTCATACATCGCATCCGTCATCACCGCCTCCATAATGGAACGTAAACCACGAGCCCCTAACTTGTACTGCATCGCCTGCTCCACCATATATACAAGCGCATCAGGCTGGAAGGATAATTTAACCCCTTCCATATCGAAAAGCTTCTCATATTGCTTCACTAAGGCATTTTTAGGCTCCTTTAAGATCGACAATAAAGCTGTTGTATCTAATGGATTCAAATAAGTAACCACCGGAAGACGACCTAATAGTTCAGGGATCAAACCAAACGATTTCAAATCCTGGGCCGTCACATACTTCATAATCTGGTCCTTCTCGAATGATTCGTGGAAGGTATCATCGCCTGAGAAACCGATTGGACGCGAGTTCAAACGCTTCGCAATGTGGCGATCAATGCCATCAAACGCACCACCGCAAATGAACAAGATGTTCTCGGTGTTGACGGCGATCATTTTTTGGTCCGGATGCTTACGCCCCCCTTGCGGTGGAACGTTCACAATGGATCCTTCTAATAATTTTAATAAAGCTTGCTGAACCCCTTCACCCGAAACATCACGTGTGATGGACGGATTATCTGATTTTCGCGCAATTTTATCAATTTCATCTATGAAAACGATACCGCATTCGGCCTTCTCCACGTCATAATTGGCAGCTTGCAAAAGACGCGTCAAAATCGTTTCCACGTCCTCACCCACATAACCCGCTTCCGTAATCACGGTTGCATCGGCGATACAGAAAGGAACTTGTAATTTTTGGGCTAGCGTCCGAGCCAAATACGTTTTTCCCGTACCGGTCTCCCCTACCATCAAGATATTGGACTTTTCGATCTTCACTTCATCATTAGAAGGAGCTTGCATCAAACGCTTGTAGTGGTTATAAACCGCTACAGACAAATGCTTTTTTGCTTCCTCTTGACCAATGATGTAGCCATCAAGGTATTCTTTTAAATCCTTCGGCTTCACTAATTCGAAGGAATGTTTTGTGCCCGCTTTCGCTGCAGCCGCCACACCCATCTCCTCTTTCACCACCTCGTATCCTTGCGTTAAGCAATTATTACAAATGTGCCCCTCAATCCCTGAAAGTAATAAACCTACCTCGTTTTTAGGACGACCGCAGAAAGAACAACTCGTTTTTTTACTAGCCACTAGACAGTTCTCGTTAAAATCTCATCAATTAAACCATATTCCTTCGCCTCAGCCGCCTTCATCCAATAATCGCGATCTGAATCACGCTCGATGTCTTCGAATGATTTACCAGAGTGTTTTGCTAAGATTTCGTATAATTCTTGGCGAATTTTTACGATTTCACGCGCTGTAATTTCGATGTCACGTGATTGTCCTTGAGCTCCACCTGATGGCTGGTGAATCATCACACGAGCATGCTCTAAAGCAGAACGCTTTCCAGCTGCACCACCCGCTAATAAAACGGCACCCATCGAAGCGGCTAAAGAAGTACAAACCGTAGCCACTTCTGGACGGATGTAATTCATCGTATCGTAGATACCTAAACCAGCGTAAACGGATCCGCCAGGGCTATTGATGTACATCACAATGTCTTTCTTCGCATCTGTAGACTCCATAAACAACAATTGTGCGACAATAATATTCGCCATATAATCATCTACTGGAACACCCATAAAGATGATACGGTCCATAATTAGACGAGAAAACACATCGATTTGAGCGAAACGCATCGGGCGCTCCTCAATGATGTATTGAGTCATATCGTCGATTTGTGGCACAGGGCGACTGCCGATGTTATTCATATATTGATCAACCGCAAGACCGTTCAAACCTCTGTGGTGAACCGCGTACTTACGAAACTCTTCTGATGATAACTCCTTTGGATACATAGATGTCAATGTTTAAAAATCAAATTTAAAGTTTTTCTGCATTTATAAAACGGAAAACACAAATATACGAACCTTAGTTCACAGAAAACCCCGCAAGTAGCGGGGCTTTCAAAAATATCAAGACAATTATAGATTAAAGCGCCGCAGCGATTTCTTTAAACTTGTCTACGTCGATTTTCGTCACTTTGTGAGGAACATTCGCCACGATCGCAGCAGATACTTTGTCTGCGAACGCTTGATTGTATAAGTTCATAAAGTTATCTGACTTCGACTTATCGCTCAAGTAACCCATCGCGATTTTCTCAATCATTTCTTCGATACCTGGCTCGTTAGACGACAAATAACCGCCAAACTGTGCACGCACCATATCTTTCGCTTTCTCAACCACCTCTGGATATTCCACTTTCACGTCGAATTTCTCAGCGATTTCGTTCTTGATCAAGTTCCAACGCATATCCTTCTTCACGTTATCAAAATCTTGATCGATTTGCTCTGCCGTGAATTTACCTTCGTTGATACGAATCAACCAAGTGCGTAAGAATTTCTCTGGTAAGTCAATTTTAACTGCGTCTAAAATAGCTTTCTCAGCGTCAATACGCAATAAGTATTCAGCCTCACGCTTGTAGTTCTCTGTAACGATTGTTTCTACTTGCGCGCGGAATGATTTCTCATCTGTCGCTTTTCCAGCACCTAATACTTTATCAAAAAACGCCACGTTTAATTCCGAAGGAACTTGACGCGTGATATCTTCCACTACGAATGAAACCTCTCCTTTCAAATCAGCTACTTCGTCTTCTTTCTTTCCTGTCGCTAAAGCTAAAGCCTTCGCGTCTACGAATACTTTATCAATGGCAAATTTCAAGGTATCGTCTTTTTTCGCACCGATGAAAACCTTCTTCGATTTATCATTGATGGCGTGCATTGGGATGGCAGATTTCTCAACCCAGTCACCTTGAGTGAAGGTACCGAAAACTAAATCACGGTCTTCTACTGAATCAGGGTGTGTTTGATCGCCAAATTGCTTCTTCAAGTTTTCAATTGTTTCTTCGATTTCTTTCTTGTCAGCTTTGATTTCGTAGGAGTTGATGGCTTTGATTTTGGCCAAATCCACCGTAAAATCTCCGTGGAAACCTAAATCATAATGGAACGTAAATTCTGTATCTTTTTCCCAGTCGATCGCATCTGCCTCTTCTACAGCTGGCAAAGGCTCACCTACTAGGTTCAATTTATTTTCTTTGATATAATCAGAAACTTCGTGACCTAACATGTGGTTGATTTCGTCTACTAGAGCAGATTGACCGTATAATTTCTTCACAAGAGCCGCTGGAACCATACCTGGACGGAATCCTTTGATGGATGCTTTCTTGCGATAATCTTTCAATTTTGCCTCTACTTTTTCCGCGTAATCTGCTGGAGAAACAACTACAGTCAAACGACCTTCTAAATCTCCTGCCTTGTTAAGTGAAATGTTCATTTGTTCTTATTTATAATTAGCTAGTAAAATAAAACCCTCAAAACCTTTTTGGTGTTGAGGGCTTGCCATTGGTACGGGTGAAGGGACTCGAACCCCCATGCCTCGCGGCGCCAGATCCTAAGTCTGGTATGTCTACCAATTCCACCACACCCGCGTAATTTGGAGTGCAAAGGTAGTCAGCAATTTTAAAAATTCAAAAGCTTTTAAATATAAATATTGGATTAACTTTGGGCTAAAATAAACCTCCTATGAAATTCAGTCGTTGGTATGTTGCACTAATTGTATTCCTCTTAGGGATCATTGCGATATTCATCTACTTAACTGAAACCTTTAAGTAGCTATGCAAGCACTCGATTGGATTGTTTTATTGGCTACGATTGGTGGAATTGTTGCTTATGGCAGCTGGAAAGGGAATCAAACCAAGCATTCCTTGCAGGGATTTCTGTTAGCGGATCGGGAACTTCCTTGGTACCATATTTTACTTTCGGTGATGGCTACGCAGGCTTCAGCAATCACTTTTTTATCCGTTCCTGGCCAGGCTTACCACGATGGAATGCGCTTTGTGCAATTCTATTTAGGGTTACCCATCGCGATGATTATCCTGTCGGTAACCTTCATTCCGCATTATTTCTCCTTAAAAGTATACACGGCGTATGAATTTTTAGAGAATCGTTTTGATGCCAAAACCCGGGTGCTCACCTCCCTCCTCTTTCTCATTCCCCGTGCCTTATCGACGGGCGTGACCATTGCTGCTCCATCCATTATTCTTTCCACGCTATTAGGCTGGGATTTAGCTTGGACCAATGTGATTACAGCTGCCATCGTAACCACCTATTGTATGTTGGGCGGATCTAAAGCTATTTCGTATACTCAAATGTTGCAAATGGCGGTCGTATTAGTAGGAATGGTTTTCGTAGGGTTTTTTATCGTGGCTCAGCTTCCGGATGAAATCGGTGTGAAAGAATCCCTTCAGATTGCGGGTAAGATGGGTAAGGTAAATCTGATCGATTGGAAATTTGATTTGAACAACCGTTATAATATTTGGTCTGGGATCATTGGTGGCTTCTTTTTACAGTTGTCGTATTTTGGTACGGACCAAAGTCAAGTAGGACGTTATCTTTCTGGTGTTTCATCCTCTGAAATAAAAAAAGGATTGCTAATGAACGGATTCCTCAAGATTCCGATGCAGTTCTTCATCTTGTTAGTGGGTATTTTAGTTTTTACCTATTACCAATTCAACGCCCCTCCTACGTTCTTTAATAAGAACACAGAAGCAGTTTGGGCATCAGTACCGGGACATCAAGCTATTGATCAGGAGAAAGGCGCGATTTTCGAGGCAAAGAAATCGGCCATTTTACAGAAAGATTATTCTCGCCTCAATGACTTAAACAAGCAAGCCGCGGCCACTCAAGAAAAAGCGGTAGCCCTTTTAAAAACGGCAAAACCAGAGACGGAAGCCCAAGACACGAATTACATTTTCCTACATTATATTATTAATCAATTACCCATCGGTATTGTGGGTTTTCTGATTGCGATGATATTGCTGTCGTCGATGGGATCGATGGCCTCGGCTTTTGGGTCCTTAACCTCCATTTCGATGGTGGATATTTACCAGCGATTTATAGCTCCAGAAAGAGGGAATCAACATTATTGGTGGATTTCCAAAATCATAACCTTAGGCTGGGGTGTGCTGTGTTTAGTGGTGGCGCAATTTGCGGTCAACATGGGTAGCTTAATCGAGGTCGTTAATATTCTAGGATCTTGGTTCTACGGAACCATTTTAGGCATTTTCTTGTGTGCCTTTTACCTTCCTAGAACGACGGGGACGCAAGTTTTTATAGCCGCACTCATTGCTGAAGCCTTTGTGATTTATGCTTGGAAGGTGGAATGGATGGCTTTTCTTTGGCTAAACGTATTAGGCTGCCTATTAGTAATGGCAATTGCACTTCTATTAAGTCTTATTTGGGGTCCAAAACAGACATCGAAAACTTCACCGGAATAACGGGCTTTTCATCATAAGAACGCTCCTTTTTGATGGAATCAACCACGGCCATCCCTTTAGTGACTTTGCCAAAAACCACGTATTTCCGATAAAAACGACGGGCTTGTTCAGAATCTGTCACAATGAAAAACTCGGTGGGTGACGAGGATTGAAGTGGATTTCCCTCATCGTAGCGAGCCATCGCAATGGCTCCGCGCTCAGGACGCAACTCGTCCAAATACTCCGCTGGAACCAGGTAGTTCAAGCGATCAAAATACTCTCCTCCCCCCTGAATTCCGATTTCATACACATTACGGTAAAAATAGCGATCGGTAAAATAGCCCATTTTCACCAGGCGAATAAAGTTCACAGAATGCAAGGGTGTTCGGTCATCTAACTCAAGTTCAAAGTCCCCTAAACGGGTTTCTACCTTTATTTTGCGCTCTGTATTCTGTGCTGCCTGGGCCTGCAATTCCTCCTTTACTTTGGCAGGATCAATCCGCCAATTAGGCTTGCACGCAAATATCAAGAAAGAGAATAAGATCAGGTAACGCATAAAAAAAGGGGGCCTTTCGAGCCCCCTAAATTAAATAAAATTCTAGACTAAGC